>CAZWUN010000567.1:0-2500 GCA_964637145.1 uncultured Burkholderiales bacterium | reverse complement strand
GGATGAGGCAGTGGCCGCGGGCTCGCCGCCGAGCAGGCGGCCCGCTTCTCGCGGCAGGGCGCGTTCGATGAGAGCCTCGACGCCCTGGCAATCGAGTGACGCAAGAACGTCATCCCGCTGCGCAAAGACCCACGCTTCCACGCGGCCGCCGAGCGCAACGAGCCGGTGACGCTCCTGCTCGGATGTCGCCGCATCGCGCTTCTCGGTAAAGAATCCCTTTGCGGATTCCCACACTCGGCGCTGCACCTCATCCGGGCCGTCGTGGTCGACGGCCGGTGCCGAACTCCCGGGCATCGGACCCTGGTCGCGCCCGGAGGCGTCACGGGCAATGGTCTCGAGCGCGTGCGCGTAGAGCATCTCGACCCGGCACTCGATGTCTCGCGAGACGAACTGCTCGGTCGTCTGGAAGGAATGGCCGGGCTCCGCCCAGAGCGAGACGCCGTTGGCCTCGAGTTTTGCCACATCGCCGAGCCGAGTCCCGGCCGGGAATCCATCGAGTACCGAGACCAGGCGTGACAGAAGCACCCGCGAGTCGTCGGTCCCGTCCGCACCCGCCGCAAGCGTCGAGCGAAACTCGTCGAGACTCATTGCGGCCCGGGGCTCGCGAGTCTCGGCGACTTCCGGATGCGTCGACTGCTCGATGCCGAGGGCAGAGGCCGCATCTATCGAGATCTCGAGGCCTTCTTCGAAGGCCTTGCGCACCGTAGCTGTCCAGAGGCGCCCCTGGGCTGTCTCCTCGAGCGCCCCGGCGACGACCACGTTCCACTCGGCACCGGTCTCGGCGCGAAGGGCGCGAGCGCGGCCCGCGACGCTTCGCGCTTCACGGGTGTCGCCCAGGCGGGCGAGTTTCTCGGCTGGCGACAGCCGCCACTCCGCAACATCGGCGGCGGGAATCGAGACGAGCTCGTCGCGCCGCCAGCTCTCGCGGGTGGCCGCGACGCGGGAAGCAAGCTCATCAGGCCCCGCGCCAACGTAATCGGCGCGAACTCGCGCCGGGATGTCCCGCCCCGCCTCGATCGCACCCTCGATGATGCGGCGGTGTGGATTCTGCGAGGCGACCAGGTCGTAGGCGGCCGCAAGCGCCGCCGACCGTGAGACGTCGAGGCCTTCGGAAAGCCTCGATGCCGACCCGAGAAGCATCCGCTTCAGATTCGAGTCCGGCATTGCGTCGACAAACTGCTCGGCGGTGACACCCGTAAGCGGGATCGCGTGCGAGCGAGCGGGACCTTGCGGTTTCTCGGGCCCGAGCGCGGCGACGAATGCGTTTGCAGCAGCTTCGCTTCGGAACCGGAAGCGAGGCGGATCACTCGTGAGATCCGCATTGCCGCCGAATCGTTCGGCCGCGGCGCGCATCTGGCGGTCGCGGACATCGGAAGCGACGACCCAAAGCGAACTGCCCGTGCGATCGTCGCTCACGCGATCGACGCGCGGCCCGGGCGACGTGCGCGCCGCGACCGGCGAAGTGATGGCGGTCGGGACCGCTTGGACTGTCTGCGGTGAAGTAGCCTCGACTGCTTCGGGTGCGAGTCCTACTGGTCCCGGCAAGGCGGGTGCGGCGACGACTCCTCGAGCCACGACAGAATCCGTGGCTTCGACGACGGGAGCGGCGAGCGCCGGCGTGACTGGACGGGACACGACGGCGTCAACCGCGATGGGCTTGGCGGTGACGGCCTCGGGGGCGGCCGGTTGGGTCAGAACAGGTTCGGCCGCACTGGCCTCGACCGTAACGGATTCGGCAGCAACGGCGACGGGAACGGTTGAGTCGACCGCTGCGAGTTCGACCGCGGACGGGGCCTCGGCGCCACGACCGAGTGTGGGCGCCTCGGCGAGAAGATGCGGATAGGACTCGAGGATCTCCGGGGGCACGCGTTCACCCTTCGCCAGACGATCGGCGACGATTTGCTCGTGCGTGGCGGCTGCGATTTGGCCAAACGACTTTCCCGAGCCTCGGTCGATGATCGTGGCCCACTCATCGGGGTCCGACAACCAGTGAAGCGCCCCGTCAACGGGTGAGAGGTAGATCTCGCTTGCCGGCACACGAACCCCGGGCACCGCCGCCGAAGGCGGGGGCACTGCAAGGCTCACGGGGCAGCCCTCGTCGAGATTTATGACCCCAGTCGTGCCCGGAGGAGGATAAATCGTGACCGCGACGTCGGGCATCGCAATCGGCACGTTGCTCAGATACAGGGCCCCCTGATCGAGAAGCGCAAATCCTTCCCCACGGGAATACTCGTCCGCTTGGATCTGCCAGGCCTCACGCAGGTCGGCCAGGCCGAACTCTCGGGCGCGCTCGGTCGACACATAGTCGCCCCGCAGCAGCGCGGCGTCTGTCTCTCGAATCGCGGCAACCCGTTCGGCGTGTTCGGCGGCGCTTTCGTCGGTTGCCTGATCGACAACCTCCTCACGCGGTTCGGTCGGCACCGGCTCATCCACCGGCTCCGCGGCTGCAACGTCTCCGACGGCCGCCTCGCTCGTCGGAGGAATCGAGTCGGGCTCGCCC
>CAZWUN010000566.1:0-2521 GCA_964637145.1 uncultured Burkholderiales bacterium | reverse complement strand
AGCTCTCGCTTGACTGGCGCCACTACTACCTCAGCTGCGAGCACTACTTCGCCGCCGCCGTGTCCCAGGACGCTTCCTGTCGCAACTGGCTGGCCTCCAAAGGGCTCGACTCCGCCTCCCTGGAGAAGGAGATCCTGGAGCTGTTGCCCCTGGGCGACGACAAGGTGCCGGCCTGGAACGGCCAGCAGTCGCCTCGCCTGCGGCGCTTGCTGGGCAAGCCCGCCCAGGAGGTGGCCGAGAGCTGCCGGGCCATGCGCGTCGAGCCCAAGCACATCGTGGCGGCCATCCTGAGTGACCCCAAGTGCATCCCTTCGCGCATCCTCCTAGAGCGCGGCATCGACCTTCGCAAAGCTGGGGGCGAGTTGCTCGGCGGCGTGTTCCCCTCGGTCAGCTCGGGCGGGGATGGTGAGCCCGGTCAGCCCGTCTCCTCCTCCGGCGAGGGCAAGAAGAAAGAGAAGAAGGAGAAGATGCTGGCCAAGTATTCGCGCGACCTGGTGGCCCGGGCGCGCGAGGGAAAGATCGACCCGGTGGTGGGGCGCAACGACGAGATCCGCCGCGTGCTCACCATCCTGGCCCGCAAGACCAAGTCCAACCCGGTGCTCACGGGCGAGGCCGGGGTGGGCAAGACGGCCGTGGTGCTGGGCCTGGCTCTGCGCATCGCCGAGGGCAAGGTGCCCGACCAGCTCAAGGACCGCCGCCTGCTCGAGCTCAATCTCACCGCCATGCTGGCCGGCGCCAAACACCGTGGTGAGTTCGAAGAACGGCTCCAGGGCGTGATGGAAGAGGTGCTCGAGGATCCGCGCATCGTGCTCTTCATCGACGAGCTGCACCAGCTGGTGGGGGCGGGCGACTCGCGGGGCGGCATGGATGCCTCCAATATCCTCAAGCCGGCCCTGGCGCGGGGCGACTTCCCCCTGATCGGGGCCACCACCACCGATGAGTATCGCAAGTCGATCGAGCTTGATCCGGCTCTGGAGCGCCGCTTCCAGCCGGTGCTGGTGGGCGAGCCCTCGGAAGAGGACGCCTTCACCATCCTCAAGGGCCTGAGCAAGAACTACGAGAGCCACCATGGCGTCAAGTTCCCCGAGGAGGCTCTGCTGGCGGCCGTCAAGCTCTCGGTGCGATTTCTGCCCGACCGCAACCTGCCCGACAAAGCCATCGACTTGATCGACGAGGCGGCCGCCCGCATCAAGAACCGCTCCGGGGTATTCGAGGGGGAGGCCGGCCAGGTCAAGTTCGAGGTCACTCCGGACGTGATCGCCGAGGTGGTCTCCGACTGGACCGGCATTCCCGTCAACCGCATGACCGCCGAGGAGTCCGAGCGCCTGTTGGAGATGGAGACGCTCTTGCAGCAGCGGGTGGTGGGCCAGGATCACGCCTGCCTGGCGGTGGCCCAGACCATCCGGGTGGTGCGCATGGGGCTGGTTTCTCCCACCCGCCCGGGAGGCGTGTTCTTCTTCCTGGGGCCCAGCGGGGTGGGCAAGACCGAGCTGGCCAAAGGGCTGGCCGAGTTCTTGTTCGGCAGCGAAAAAGAGATGGTGCGCTTTGACATGTCCGAGTTCCACGACAAGCACTCCATCTCGCGCCTGATCGGCTCGCCTCCGGGCTACGTCGGCCACGACGAGGAGGGCCAGTTGACCGGGGCGGTGCGCACCAAGCCCTACTCGGTGGTGCTGCTCGACGAGGTGGAGAAGGCCCACCCCGAGGTCTTCGACCTCTTCTTGCAGGTCTTTGATGACGGCCGCCTGACCGATTCCAAGGGCCGCACGGTCAACTTTACCAACACCATCATCGTGATGACCTCCAACCTGGGCTCGCGCGACGCCGCCGCGGCCGGCGAGCGGGTGGGCGTGGCCGGCCAGCTCGAGAGCCTCCCCCCCTCCTACCAGAAGGCTTTGCGAAACCATTTTCGACCCGAGTTCCTCAACCGAATCGACGAGATCGTGCTCTTCCGCGCCCTGGAGAAGAGCGATCTGACCAGCATCGTGACCATGCAGCTCGAGTCTTTGAGAAAGCAGGCCCGCGCCCAGAGCGGGCTGGAGCTGTCCTACACCCCCGAGGCGGTGGAGTTCATCATCGAGAAGGGCTACCAGCCCGAGTTCGGAGCCCGCCCCATCGCCCGCGCCATCGACCACCACCTCAAGCGCCCCCTGGCCTCGGAGCTGTTGCGGCGCAAGTATCCTCCCTCCACCGAGCTGGAGGTGGTGCGCGACGGCGATGAGCTCTCGTTTGTGACCCGCAATCGCGAGGAGATCGGGGGCACGCTCGGTGCGGATTAAGCTCGAAGTGCTCTCGGGCCCGCTCGACGGGCATGTCTTCCAGTTCAACCACTCGGTCGAAGTGGGGCGCGAGGCCAAGGTGCAGATCGCCACCGACAACTTCATCTCGCGCCGTCACGCTTTGATCGACCTGCAGGACCCGCACGTCTACCTCGAGGACCTGCGCTCCACCAACGGCACCTTCGTGGACGGCGAGCGCCTGCAGGGTCGCTGCGAGCTGGCCAACGGCAAGGTGTTCAAGT
>CAZWUN010000565.1:1362-2547 GCA_964637145.1 uncultured Burkholderiales bacterium | reverse complement strand
TGATATCAGAAAGCCCTAAAAGGTAGGGACTAACTTGCCGGACGCTGCACTAGATCAGTGCGTACTTACTCGATAATATCCCCATTCCAGGAAACCCAGTCCGGATAGACCTGATGGTTTCACGGGAATGATAACATCCACGCGCTTGTCTAGCCGCCATGGCTCAGCTCTAGCGCATAAGGAAAAACCTATGGAAGCTGTCCTTTCAGGCACCCAAATCATAACTTCATACTCTCCAGAAGCCAGAAGGGCGGACAGCAGGACGATCTCAATAATCAAAACTTAATTCCAGCGGCTTTGATCTTGTTGAGCGCGTCTGTGGCCTGTGATTGAGTAAACACCGGAGAAACACCTACTTCTCTTCGGAGCGGATCCTCGTACTTAGCTACAGTATACGCCTCGTCAAAGGGAAACCCGTTGTAGCTCAGATTCGGATCGCCAGTGTTGCGGTATCGCTGATTTGCCATTCTTAGAATCACTGCTAACGTAGGATTCTTCCGAAACAGATCGGCATGGCCAAGCTCATGGCCTACCACTACAAAACTCTTGTTTCCACATTTTTTTTGAGCTTCCTTCGTCTTGAGAACATCGAAATCAATGGTGATCGTTATGGGCCCGTCCAACGAGGCTTTACCCTTCTTCGTCTTGAAGTGAGCGTTTGTAACTGCAGGATAACCTCCCGCATTGCCCTTCTGAAAAATTACTTCTTCTGTATCTTTTTGGCGAAAGTGGTCGACCACCGAGCCCATAGAACTCGTGCTTTCAAGTTGGTCTAGCCAGCCTTCAATTTTGGCAATTTCGGCTTTCGACAAGGAACTTCCAAACGAAATCTTCAGGCCTTCAGGATCGACGAAGTTGACGGGATCATTCGCGGTATAAGCGTATAGGTTTAAGCCAGCGGCCAACCCTATCGGATCCGTACATGTCCATCGCCCAGCAGTCGGATCATAATCGCGCGCCCCGAAACGCACTAACCCCGTATCCGGGTCGTACAGCCCACCCGCATATCCAAAGGGCTGGAATCCCGGGTTGGTGTCCTCGAGGACCTCGCCCCAGGGGCCATAGGAAAGTCTTTGCGCTACGACCCCCGTATTGGCGTCCACAACCAGTCGCACCGAGCCGAGATGGTCACGAAGGAACCGGTAGGTCGTGCCGTTCTTCACCATGTAACCGCCGTTGAAAACG
>CAZWUN010000565.1:0-1352 GCA_964637145.1 uncultured Burkholderiales bacterium | reverse complement strand
CATATTCGGCCACAGGAAGAAGGCCGCCAGCATAGAGCCACTTGCGCTGCACACTACCGCTTATGAGCTTTACGGCTCGCTTGTTGCCAGCGTCGAGTTGGTAACTCACGACCTGGCTGCCCGGATTGCTCATGCTGAGGAGTTGGCCAGTGGTATCATAGTCGAACGTCGTCTGTCCAGAGCCATCAATGCGTTGCAGCAAATCGCCGTTCGCGTCGTACATCCAGCTCTGCGCGCCGGCCGGTCCCACGGCCGAGAGCAGCCGGTCCTGGTTGTCCGTGCCGTACGTGGTCGTTCCGGCCGAAGTGGTCATGGTCAACCTGTTGTCGTTCAAGTCGTAGGTATAGCTCTCAAACGCGGCCCCGTTCCGTGTCACGCTCTGAAGCCGTCCGGCGGTGTCGTAGCCGTAGCCCCAAACAGTCGTTGTGCCCTGCAGAATCTCGGTCCGCTGGGTAATGCGGCCCAGATTGTCGCGCAAATAGCTCTCGCGGTAGAGCTGGCTCGCGCCCGTCGAGGCCGCATAGCCGGACACTTCCCCGAAGGTCGAGTAGGTTAGGGCGTCTGCAACATTTCCGAGAATCGTGTCAATCAGTAGTCCGTTTTGAGAGTTGCGGCCCAGCGACAGCGCGCCGACCGCTACCGGGAGGTCGTCCGCGTCGTAGCCGAAGGCGATTCCGTTTGCGCCGTTCACGGTGCGGCTAGTTGTCCGAAAGTTATTGTCGTAGGCCCAAGCAGCAGTTCCAGCCACGGACCCGCTCGAGCCCAGGCTGGAGAGCAACGACCCCTGGTAAGTGAAGCCCCGTGAGTTGCCGCCTGGCCCGCTCAGCGAGGTCAACTTTCCGGTCGAGCTATCATAACCACTGCCAAAGGAGCCACGCGGGATGGTCAGGCTTTGCAGTCTCCCCGCTAGGTCATAGGCGCTTGCTATCACCTCCCCATCCGGGCGGGTCGTCGATACGATCTGAGCGTCGGCATTGTAGGTATACGAGGTGGGCCCGCCAGGCGTGGCCGTGGGGGGGACATACTGCTCCGTCAAGTTGCGTGATGAATAACTGTAACTGTGCGCCGGCCGCCCCGCCGGAGTCAGGCTGAGGAGATTGCTGTTGTTGTCGTAAGTCGCGGACACGACCCTTCCGTCCGGCAGCGTGGTGCTCAACACCCGCCCGTCCGAGTCGCGCGTGAAGCTCACCGTCCGCCCGATGGCGTCCGTCACCGAGGCCAGGTAGCCCTCGGCCGAGTAGGCATACGAAGTGGTCCGCGCCCCGCCCCCCTCGAGCACCGCCGACAGCCGCCCCCTGGTGTCATACTGGCGCTCCACGGGCGCAAGACCCGGAACGCTGGTGATCAACAGC
>CAZWUN010000564.1:0-2554 GCA_964637145.1 uncultured Burkholderiales bacterium | reverse complement strand
GATCAAGCTGCGCACCGAGCGCAAGGAAGTCGACAAGGACGAGCACGGCAAGCCGGTCGAGGGAGCTATCCCCCGCACCATCGTCGAGAACGAGCAGCTCAACTCCCAGAAGGCCCTCTGGGCACGTCCCAAGGACGAGGTCAGCGCCGAGGAATACAACCAGTTCTATCGCCACCTGAGCCACGACTGGGAAGAGCCGCTGCGCACCATGACCTTGAAGGCGGAGGGAACTTTCGAGTACCAGGCTCTCTTGTTCTTGCCAAAGCATGCTCCCCCGGATCTTTACATGCGCGAGGCCAAGCGCGGACTGCAGCTCTACGTCAAGCGTGTCTTCATCATGGACGACTGCGAGGAGTTGCTGCCCGAGTACCTGCGCTTCGTCAAGGGCGTGGTGGACGCCCAGGACCTGTCCCTCAATATTTCCCGCGAGATCTTGCAGAAGGACCGCCACATCCAGTTCATGCGCAAGCGCCTGGTGAAGAAGGTGCTGGAGACGCTCGAGGAGATGAAGAGCGGCGCCGACGCGGACTACCAGGTCTTCTGGCGCGAGTTCGGGCGGGCCCTCAAGGAGGGCATCTACTCCGATCATGAGTCGCGGGAGAAGCTGCTCGACCTGGCCCTGTTCCGCTCCACCCACGACAACGAGAAGCTGACCACGCTGGCCGACTACGTGGCCCGCATGCCCGAGGGACAGGACAAGATCTACTTCCTGACCGGCGAGAACCTGGCCGCCCTGGAGCGCTCGCCCCACCTGGAGGGGTTCAAGGCCAGGGGCTACGAGGTCTTGCTGATGACCGATGCGGTGGACGAGATCTGGATCGGCACCATGCCCACCTTCCAGGAGAAGACCTTCCAGTCGGTGGCCGCGGGCGACGTGGAGCTCGCCGAGGAGAACAAGGAGAAGCGCGAGGAGTTCGCCACCCTGCTGGCCTGGATGGGCGGCAAGCTGGAGGCTCACGTCAAGCAAGTGCGCGTCTCCAACCGCCTGACCAGCTCGCCGGCCTGCCTGGTGAGCGACCCCAACGAGATTCCTCCCAACCTGGAGCGGCTGATGCGGGCCATGGGTCAGGAGGTCCCGGCTATCAAGCGCATCCTGGAGGTCAACCCCGATCACCCCCTGCTGGAGCGCATGAAGGCTGTCTACCAGGCCAAACCGGACGACCCCGCCCTGGTCGAGCAGAGCGAGCTGCTCTATGGCCTGGCCGTGCTGGCCGAGGGCGGCGATCTGCCCGACGCGGCCCGCTTCACGCGCTTGCTCAGCGAGCTGATGGTGAAGGCTCTTCATGAGACGGCTCCCGCCAGGGCCTCTTCCAAGAAGAAGAAGTCGGCCGAGTAGAAGCCGGGTGGGGAGGCGCGGGTAGCAGGTGGAACCCGCGCCTCCCTCATTTCAGGGAGGCGCACCCTTCAGGCAGGCCCGAACAGTTGCGAGCCTGAACCGGGAGCCTTTTCAGGGCACGCCCGCTTTCAGAGCAGAAGGTTTAGCCCATTCTTCGGGGGTCGGCGCAGGTTCCCGCGTCTTCACCTGAATTCCCGGGCGTGCCCCAGCGGCGGAAGAGCCGGTGCTCCAGGCCGAGTTGGTCGAGCACTTTGCCCACGGTGTGGTCTACGATGTCCATCACCGTGCGCGGCTGATGGTAGAAGGCCACCATCGGGGGCAGGATGGTGGCTCCCATCTCGGTGGCGGCCACCATGTTGCGCAGGTGGCCCAGGTGGAGCGGGGTCTCGCGGGGCACCAGCACCAGCGGGCGGCGCTCCTTCAGGTGCACGTCGGCGGCCCGCAGAAGAAGGCTCTCCCCCAGGGAGTGAGCCACCGCGGCCAGCGTCTTCATGCTGCAGGGCGCGATCACCATGGCCCTGGTGAGAAACGAGCCCGAGGCGATGGGGGCGGCCAGGTCGCGGTCGTCGTGGACCACGTGGGCCAGGGCCCGCACCCGCTCGAGCGGCCATTCGGGAGCCTCGTGCTGCAAGGTCAGAGCGACCGAGCTCGAAAGCACCAGGTGCAGCTCCACCCCGGCCTGCTCGCGCAGCACCTCCAACAAACGCACGCCATAGATCGGAGCGCTGGACCCCGAGATTCCCACCACGATCCTTTGCATCCGGGACTGGTTGTAGATTGTCGGGCCGGAACCTGCTACACTGAAGATCGATCGAATGCGAGGAGGGCTGTCTTGAAACTGACGAAAATCTTGTCGTTCTTGCTGTTGCTGGTGTTGGCGCTGATCGCCATCAAGCTGGTGGTCGGCGTGGTCTCGATGGCCGTCAAGCTGACCGTGGGAGTCCTCTTCCTGGCCGGGCTCGTCACGGTGGCGAGGTTCTTCTTCCAGCGCAAGAGCTAGGCTCCAACCCTTATCCGACAAAAGGGGCGCCGTGAGGCGCCCTTTTCTGTCTCTTAGAGGCGGGGAAACGCCCTCCTAATCGCGAAGACCCACCCGATCTGCCTCATGGACTTGTTCATATTTTGTTAAAAAAAAGTTCAAAAACTCTTGCCAGAGGACTGATTTTCGTATTATTCTTGGGCCACATTTTCAGGGATGTTTTAGAGGGGACCACTAGA
>CAZWUN010000563.1:0-2595 GCA_964637145.1 uncultured Burkholderiales bacterium | reverse complement strand
GTCCATGCTCGTTCCGGCCAGTCCAGACCGCAATCTAGTCTGCTGGAGGGAACAAGATGAGCTACAAAGCCTGGGCTCCGCGTCGGGCGGGCCCTAGAACCCGTCACGGCGGGTTTACCCTGCTCGAGATCATGATCGTCGTCTTCATTATCGCGATTTTGTTCGCAATCATGACGCCCAACTGGATCAAAGCCAAGTACCGTGCCCACCTGAGCAGCTGCATGAACAACGAGCGTGCTATCGTGGGCGCCCTGGAAACCTATCGAACCGAGAACGATACCTACCCGAACGCGGGGGTCATCAACCCAGGCCATGTGATCTTCACGGGCCGCTACATTCAGCCAGGGGAAGTGCGCTGTCCTTCCAGCCAGAACTTCTACACCCTGGAGACCAATGCGGACGGCTACACCGTGTGGTGCAACGGGGTCCATCACCTGCTGTTGCAGGGGGTGGCGGCAGGCTTCCCTCAGTACACCCCCGGACGGGGTCTGGTTCTGCAGCCTTAAAGGCTCGCTGACGATGGCTTCCAGGGCCGGCCCGGTGGGCCGGCCCTTTCCATTCAGGCCACCTCCCGCCGGCCAGTCAACAAGAAGCGCACGGCCTGGTCCAGACCGTGCAATGTGAGCGGATACATCGGAAAGACCGTGCGGATGACGGCCAGAGTGCTGGTGGGATCGTTCCAATAAATCTGGCGCTCGGGATTGAGCCAGACGCTGCGCGGGAAATGCTGAGCCAGGACCTTGAGCCAGTCGAGCCCGGTCTTGCCCTCGGTGCGGCTGATGGTGTAGCCCCCGCGAGCCGAGAGCAATTCGTAGGGCGCCATCAGGGCGTCGCCTACCAGGATCAGCTTGTAGTGCCGCCCGGTGGTGCGAAACAGCTCGTCCAGGCTGACCCGCTTGCGCAGTCCCTCGGTGGAGTAAACGTGACCGTAGATGCAATTGTGAAAGAAGTAAGAACGCAACTCTTTGAAGTGGGTGGCCCGGGCGGCCGCCGAAAAAAGCTGCTCGACCGTGTGGGCGTAAGGATCCATCGAGCCGCCCACGTCCATCATCAAGATGACCCGCACATTGGTGCGTCGAGGAGGTCGGACCACGACCTCCAACTCGCCCGCGTTGCGTGCCGTGGCATCGATAGTGCCTTCCAGGTCGAGCTCGCAGTCGTTGCCCTCGCGACTGAAGCTGCGCAGCCTGCGCAGGGCCATGGCGAACTGACGAACGTCCAGCACCAGGTCGTCACGGTAGGCCCGGTAGTTGCGCGCGTCGGCCACCCGAATGGCCGAGCGGGCCCCACCCTGACCCCCGATGCGGAAGCCCTGCCGCCCCACGCCGCTGTGGCCGAAGGGAGAGCTGCCCCCGGTGCCGATCCAGTGGCTGCCCAGGTCGTGCCGCTCGGTCTGCTCGCGCAAGCGTTGCTCGTAGAGCGTCTCCAGCTCTTCCAGGGAGAGCTCGTCGAAAAGCTGCCCCTCTTCAGGGGTGCGCTCTCGCTGAGCCGCCTCCCGCAACCAGTCGAGCAGCTCCTTGTGCAACTTCAAGGAGTCGGCCTCGACCCCCTTGAAGTGGGCCAGAAAGGCCTCGTCAAAGGCATCCAGGTGGTTCTCGGAGTGCACCAAGAGCGCCCTGGCCACGTGGTAGAACCCGTTCAGGGAGTTCCCATGCAGACCCTTGGAGAGAGCCGAGGCCAGCGCTATGGCCTCCTGGGTCCCGACCGGCACTCCCCGTTGGCGCAGCTGGTAGAGGAAGGGAACAAACAAGGTCAGTTCCTCCAACCGGGCCGGCGCGCGAGCTGCTCGGCCAGAGCCTCGAGGTCCTGCTCCTTCTTGAGCAGCGTGCCCACGAAAGGCATGCCCGCCTCGAGAGCCACGTGGGTGACCCCGGCGGCTTTGAGGGCGGCGATCCAGTCGATCAGCTCACTGGTCGAGGGTCGCTTTCTGAGTCGCTGCATCCCGCGCAGATTGAAGAAAGCCTCGATGGCCTGGTTGGCCAGCTCCTGCTCGAGCCCCGGGTGGTGCACCTCGACGATGCGGCGCATGAAATCCGGCTCGGGGAAGTCGATGAAATGAAAGACGCAGCGGCGTAAGAAAGCGTCCGGCAGCTCTTTCTCGTTGTTGGAGGTGATCACCACCACCGGTCGCCGGGCGGCGGTCACTTCGTCTCCCGTCTCGGGGATCACGAAGCGCATCTGGTCAAGCTCGTGCAACAGATCGTTGGGGAACTCGAGATCGGCTTTGTCCACCTCGTCGATCAGCAGCACCACCGGCTCGGAAGAGCTGAACGCCTGGCCCAGGGGGCCGAGCTTGATGTAGCTGCGGATGTCTTTGACGTTGCCCTCGCCAAAGCGCGAATCGTAGAGTCGCTGCACCGTGTCATAGACGTAGAGACCGTCCTGGGCCCGGGTGGTGCTCTTGACGTGCCAGGACAGCATCTTCAGGCCCAGTCCTTCGGCGATGGCTCGAGCCAGCAGGGTCTTGCCCGTGCCCGGCTCGCCCCGCACCAGCAACGGACGCTCCAGGGCCAGGGCACAGTTGACGGCAGCCTCCAGGGCCTCGCCGGTCAGATAGCTGTCGGTCCCCTGAAAACGACGGAACTCGGACAAACT
>CAZWUN010000562.1:0-2614 GCA_964637145.1 uncultured Burkholderiales bacterium | reverse complement strand
TTCTCGCTATCCCAACGGGGTGGGCGGACCGCCAGAGAACTTCTACGACCAGAAGACCGCCGAGGAGCTGTTAGAGTGGGCTTTGTCCGTGATGGAGTTCGCGAAGTTGAACCTCAGCTGAAGGCTTATCTCCAAGCCCTCAAGCGCAAGCTACCGGTGCGCGCCGCCGTCGTGTTCGGCTCACGCGCCCGCAACGATCACTGGCGTGACAGCGATATCGACCTGGTGGTCGTCTCGGAGGCCTTCGAAGGGATGCCCCGCTCTCTGCGCACCGACCTCCTGCTCGACGAGTGGCAGGACCTGCCGGCTCTGGAGCCGTTCGGGTGCACCCCCGCCGAGTTGGTCGGGCCCGGCGGGTTGATGCTTTGGGATGCGCTCCATCAGGGGCGTCCCATCTTCGATGACGGGACCTGGCGGGAGGCCCGCCTGCAGTTTCAGCGCCGAATCGAGCGTGGTGATCTGACGCCGACCGCCGGTGGTTGGCGCGAGAGGTTGTCGGACGCATCCCCCTGAGATTCTCCGGGAGAAGGAATCCGAGCCCGGGCAGAGTATTTTCGGAGGTCGTGCCCTTCGAAGCGGCGCGCAGACAGAACGGGAGGCCATCGTGGCTGTAGAAGAAACCATTCCGGTAACCGAAGAAGGCTACCGTATGTATCAAGAGAAGCTCGAGCACCTGCGCACCGTGGTGCGCACGCAGATTGCCGAGCGCATCCGCCAGGCCAAAGAGTTCGGCGACATCAGCGAGAACGCCGAGTATGAGACGGCCAAGTCGGACCAGGCTTTCGTCGAAGGCGAGATCATCCAGCTCGAGAACCTGTTGCGCCGGGCGCGCATCATCGACAAGACCGAGATCCAGACCAACGAGGTCAGCCTCGGCTCCACCGTCGAGGTCAAGGATGCCGGCTCCAACGAGAAGTGGGAGTTTACCCTGGTGGGCTCCAACGAGGCCGACCCGGTGCGCGGCAAGCTCTCCAACGAGTCCCCCGTGGGCGCCGCCCTGGTGGGCAAGAAGAAGGGCGAGCTGATCGAGGTCAAGGCTCCCGGCGGAGTGATGAAGTACAAGATCGTCGCCATCAAGAAGACGCTCTGACACTCGAGCTTCATTCCAGCTTCGGCGACGTCGCGCCGGAGCGCTGGGACGGCTGTCTCGACCACGGCAATCCATTCCTCTCGCACGCATTCTTGAAGCTGCTGGAGGACAGCGGCTCGGCCCACCCGGGAACGGGTTGGGCCCCGCTGCCGGTGCTGGTGGGCGAGGCGGCCGTTCCGCTGTACCTCAAGACCCACTCCTACGGCGAGTTCATGTTTGACTGGAGCTGGGCGGAGGCTTACCAGCGGGCCGGGGGACGCTACTATCCCAAGCTGCAGGTGGCGGTGCCCCTTTCCCCCATCCCGGGGCCGCGCCTGCTGACACGCGGCCCCCGGCGAGCGCTGGGGGCGATGCTCAAGGCCCTCACCGAGAAGCTGCGCTGCTCCAGCGTCCACCTCACCTTCTGCAGCCAGGAAGAGTCCGAGGAGCTTGCCCGGGAAGGCTTCGTGCAGCGGTTGGGGCTGCAGTTTCACTGGCCCAACCGGGGCTACGCCTCCTTTGAGGAGTTCCTCTCCACCCTGCGCTCGGACAAGCGCAAGACCATCCGCCGCGAGCGACGCGACGCCCTGCGCGGCCTCGAGCTCGACTGCCTGACCGGCAGCGACCTCAAGGAGGTCCACTGGGACGAGTTCTACCCGCTCTACACCAGCACTTACGACCGCAAGTGGGGCAGCCCGCCGCTGACCCGGGAGTTCTTCTCGCTTCTGACCGAGCGCATGGCCGAGAAGGTCGTGCTCTTTCTGGCCTATCAGGGCCATCGGCCGGTGGCCGGGGCCTTCAACGTGAGGGGTCGCGAGGCGCTCTACGGTCGCAACTGGGGGGCCTCCCAGGACATCCCCTTCCTGCACTTCGAGCTGTGCTACTACCAGGCCATCGATTTCGCCATCGCGGCCGGGCTCGAGCGGGTCGAGGCGGGCGTTCAGGGGGCCCACAAGTTGCCCCGCGGCTACCTGCCGGTGCTCACCTACGGAGCCAGCTACTTCCGCGATTCCGCTTTCCATGAGGTGGTAGCCCGCTATCTCGAGCGCGAGCGTCAGGACGTGCGCCGCCAGGTGGATGCTCTGAGCCAGATGGCCCCCTACCGCCAGGCGAGCTCCCTCCGCCTCTGACTCGACCATGTGCCACCTGTGGAGATGGCACAAAATTCAGCGACGACAGGAGCGGTCGACCAGATTGTGCCGCGCTCAGAGCTGGCACATGTGCCACTTGTGGAGGTGGCACAAATTGTGCCGCGCCCAGAGCTGGCACATGTGCCACTTGTGGAGGTGGCACAGATTGTGCCGCGCCCAGAGCTGGCACATGTGCCACTTGTGGAGGTGGCACAAATTGTGCCGCGTCCAGAGCTGGCACATGTGCCACTTGTGGAGGTGGCACAAATTGTGCCGCGTCCAGAGCTGGCACAATGCCGCCTGTGCCACGCAACGCGGTTTCTCCGTTCCTCCCTCAGCCTGAGAGGAAAGTTCGCCCCGGATCCCGTAACGTGCAGGGCATTCTGCCACCTTGAAAGGGGATTTCTGGCGTGAC
>CAZWUN010000561.1:0-2615 GCA_964637145.1 uncultured Burkholderiales bacterium | reverse complement strand
CAACTGACCAAACGATGGTCAATTCCGCTTGCCGGCAAGATAATCTGCAATCCGCCCCGCGCTCGCCTGTCCTTCGCGGATGCAATCGGGAATCCCGACACCGCGATAGGCCGCTCCTGTCAGCACGAGGCCGGGATAGCGGCTCAAGCCTGCCTCGATTTGCGTCAGCCGGTCCAGGTGCCCCACCGTGTATTGAGGCATTCCGCGAGGCCATCGGTTCACTTCGACATAGGTCGGTGGCGCCTTGATTCCGGCCAGGTCGCTCACCTGAACTTTCCCGGTTGCGCTGCAACTCGGCAGTGGGCACGAGCGCTGACCGGGCTAAACGACTCGGCCGGAATCGCGCTGGACCTTAGCCGGGAGTGAGAAACTCTCCCACAGAGGGAGTGGTCGCGGCCCGAATCACCAGCGCCCTGAGTCGCTCGAGGTCGTCGATCGGCTCGAGGGCGAGTCGGATCGCTTCCTGGTTGCCGTCAAACCGGTTGGCCAGGATATTGAGAGCTACCTGACGCATTTCGCGAAGCAGCTCCGCGCGACCCTGGGCGAGGCCCTTATCGATTCCCGACTGCTCGAATGAAGAGATGTAAGGCATGGCGTCCTCCTGCTCATACTGTGCCAGCTTGGCTTTAAATTGTAAAGAGTGTGGGGCCTGCAGGCTCAGCATCCAGTCGACCAGACGAAACAGGCGAGTCATCTGGCCTTTGTCGAACCCTCGACGAAACATCTTGCGAACCAGTCTTAGCTTGACCTCAACCCGTTGGCCGGGGTCGGTCCGGGTTGCTTGCGTCCAGAGGTGGGCTGCTACTAGAACCGCAAGGGGATTGGCCGATGATTCCAACTCGTCCAGGCGAGAGCGATAGTCAGCCAGCTTGACGACGGGGAATTCGAACTCAAGGCGGCATCCGAAGCACTCCGAGTGGTACAGGTTTGGGCGCCAACTGGGAGTCGCATCTCCCAGCACCCCGAGACTGCAGACCGGCCCTCCCAGGAGGTCACGGATGCGATAGTGATAGACCAGCATGCGCTCGGAGAAGTCTTGCACCCACTGGTTTTGCACCTCCACATGAATCCAGAGCAGGGCCGACGACCCGTCGCACCGGGTAACCTGAGCCAGTACATCGGCCTCCCTGCTGCCCGTTTCGGCTTCCCGGGCAATTTTGCGCAGCTCGGTGTCGAGAAAGGATACCCCGGTCGTCCAATCAATGCGCTCCTCGATTCCCGGGAAGAACAACTGCAAGAATGGCTGAAAGAACTCGCGCAGTGCGTCCTTCCAGGGGGAGTCAAACTGGTCGGTCACGGGTCCTCCTTGCTCAATGGGAAAAGGCATGAGCCAGCCACGGCTGGGGAGATGGGGGATTCAAGAGGGTGTGGAAGGCACCGGGCGCGATGCGCCAACGTTATGCCTGATTGAATAACCTTCTACAGTCGATTGAGAGTTCCTACGCGGCGAAGCAGGCGATCGGCGACCATAGAGGCCTCGGGGCGGGCCCGCTCAGTCGCAGGGCCCCGGCGGCCACCAGCGGCAGCACTCGCATGTTCAGCTCCGGGTTGACCACGGCCGAGAGGGCGTTGGCCATCAGTCCCAACACGGCTGCTCGCGTCGAGATGCGACGGGGCGCAAAGCGGCTCTGGCTGCTGTAGCGGGTGTGCAGCACCAGGCCCACCGGCAGCGGGACCAGACGGGGCCCTCCTCCCAGTTGCTCGGCGGCGGTGCGCCCCCGCCCCTCGCGCAGCGAGAGGGGTCGAGGATAGGGGTGCACGCGCCCTTCGGGGTCGAGCACCGCGTACTCGTGGGAGTAGTAGCTCGCACCTGGCTCGAGCACGGCTTCGATTGGGCCTTGCTGCGCGAAGAGTGCCGGGCCAGGCGCGTGGAGATCCCCGTCGGCATCGCCCTGGGCTTCCTGCGGCGAGAGCTGAGCTTGCCCGTTCCCGAACTGGGGCTCTCGACCTGCAGGACCGACCGGCTCTACTTTCACTGCAAGCAGAACGGCCCGGCCGCGCTGCTCGTGGCCACCGACTTCCTGCGCAGGCGGCGCCCGCTCTCGAGCTTTCTCGACTTCCTGGTCGAGCGCTGGGGCCTATCCGGTCCCCGGGAGCTGCCGCGTGAGCTGATCAGACGCGTCCGTAACGCTGCACCCAGCTCCCCAGCACGGCCTTATCGCCCGACTTGAAGGCCTTGAAGAGCACGCCCAGCATATGGGTGCGCTGATCCGGCGCGGGATCTTTCCACAGCACCCGGGCCGTGGTCCGCACCTCCAGCTCCTCCTCGAGCTGCAACACCAGCTCGAACTCCTGCTCCGGCTCGAAGGCTACCTCGGTGATCAGGCAACCACCCTCGGTGCCCAGATCCAGGGCGCATCCGCGCCGTTCTTTCCCTTCGTGGCGATACCACACCGGGACGATCTTATGGGCCCTTGCATAGACCCGACGGTCCGCCTGGCGCTCTGTGCTTCGGCGGTCCTTGCTGCGCACCACGCTCATCGATTCCGTTCTCCGCTCTCCCCCCTCAAGCACCATAGCATCGGTGGCTGAAAGAAGTCTGTAGGAACTTCGTGCCGCAAAAGCCAATCACCGCATGAATGATCCGTCCCACCTCCATGCCGGCACATACTCTC
>CAZWUN010000560.1:0-2619 GCA_964637145.1 uncultured Burkholderiales bacterium | reverse complement strand
TGCGCCCCTCCAGGATGTAGGAGCTGATGGCCGGGGTGCACACCATGACCTCGACCGAGGGGATTCGCCCTTTGCCGTCGCGGCGCACGAGCAACCGCTGGGAGAGGACGGCCCGCAGGCTCTTGGAGAGCTGGGAGCGGATCTGCTTCTGGGAGTCAGCGGGAAACGAGTCGATGATGCGGTCGACGGCCTGCACGGTGTTGGGGGTGTGCAGGGTGCTCAGCACCAGGTGACCGGTCTCGGCCGCGCTGACGGCGGTGGTGATTGTCTCGGCGTCGCGCATCTCGCCCACCAGGATGACGTTGGGGTCCTGGCGCAGCGCCTGGCGCAGGCCGTCGGAGAAGGAAAGGGTATCGGGGCCCACCTCGCGCTGGGTGATGAAGGACATCTTGTCGTGGTGGAAGTACTCGATGGGATCTTCGATGGTGACCACGTGCACCTTGCGGTTGGTGTTGATGTAATCCACGATGGCCGCCAGCGTGGTGGATTTGCCCTGGCCGGCCGGACCGGTGACCAGGATCAGGCCGTTGTTCATGGTGGCCAGCTTGCGCAGGACGGGCGGCAGGCCGAGGTCTTCGAAGGCGGGGAGATCGCTTCGCAGCAAGCGATAGGCGGCGCTGAGGTTGTTGCGCTCGTAGAAGGCGTGCACGCGGAAGCGGGTCGTACCGAGCAGGGTGGCAAAGTCGACTTCTTTGTGGCGCTTGAGCTTGCGCCGGCGCTCGGGGGAGAGAACCGAGAAGACCAGCTTTCGAGTTTGAGCCTCGCTCAGGGGCTCCTTGCCGATGGGCAACAGATCGCCGTGCAGGCGCACGGTGGGAGCCGAGCCGCTCTTGATGTGCAGGTCGGAGGCGCCGTGCTTGATCATGACGCGCAGCAGGTCTTCCAGGCCGAAGGGCAGGTGCACCGGGCCGTCCTCGTGCTCGTCCTTCTCGGCCGGGGCCTTGCTCTTGCGCGGGGTCTGGGTCTGCGGCGGGCTGCCTTTCAGCTCACGGACCTGGCTGGCCAGCTCGGCCACCTCCTGGCGCAGCTGCTCGACCGCGTCGAGCTTCGCGCGCAGCTCCTCGATGTCGTGCTTGGAGACAGTGGCATCCACGCGCTGGGACAACAAGAACAGGTCGCGCTGCAGCTCGCCCGTGGGGCCGGAGAAGCTGCGGGGCGGGGTCAGAGCCTGAGGCTCGGAGGAGCGCGCCGGGATGGAAACCCGGAAGGCATCGCCGCTCGGTCGCTCAGGCTCAGGCTCGGGCTCAGGCTTTGGCAACGGCTCGATCGGAATGGAGGTCAAATCGGGCAGACCCGAAAGCCTCCGCCGCGTCTCCCGCTCTCCCAAAGCCATCCAGCCTCCCTTGCACCTTGCTGCGCCTGGCTTTCCAAGTTCTCTTTCGAACAGGCGCGATCCTGTGTTCCCGGCAGGACCGCGGCGCCCCCGGAGGGAACCGGCCCGTCGTGAAACTCGAGCTCGAGGTGGCCGGTCAGTCGGTGACCGCCCTGTCAGAGGATCAACTGGGCGACGGAGCCGGGTTTGGCTCGGTGATCGATCTGCGTCGCTCGTTCGAGGTCAGGTCCGACCCCGCTCCCGGCCTCAAGGAGAAGAACGTGGCCTACTACCGGATGGCCATCGACGCGGGCAGCCTGTCCGAGCAAGACATGGACCACCTGCGCCGCGAGCTCGCGCGCCGCCAGGGTCCCTATGCGGTGGTCTCCAGCGGAGGCAAGCGGGCGGCCACCATGCTTTTGATGCACGCGGCTCGCACGCTGGGCTGGAGCGCCGAAGAAGCCCTCAAGCGCTGCTCGGAGGTTCGCGAGGATAAGCTCCTGAGCCAGGAAGTGAGGAGCTACCTCGAGCAGCACAAGGATCGCAGCGCCAGGCACTGGAGCCAGGAGGCGGGCAGCAGCTAGGTTGGGGATCCGCAGAGATCAGAACTGGCCGGGCTGCCTGCGGACAAGTCCGGGAACACAGACCTAGCGACAGATTTCCCCTGTGCGCAGCGTCGGGGGCGACTCAGGGGCCGACAGTTTCGGCGTCGCGGCGAGCGCTGGCCGGCTCCAGGGCCGGGTTGAGCGCCAGGGCGCGGCTCCAGGGCTCGCGCGCGGCCGATTCCATGCCCCGCTCGTAGAGCAGGTCGCCGAGCAGGAGCTGGGCTTCGGCCAGGTCGGGGTCGAGGCGGGCCGCCCGGCGGGCGTGCACCAGGGCTCGCGAAGCCTTGGCCATGGAACGCAGCACCTGGGCCATCAGGAAGTGATACCAGGGGTTGTCGGGTTGCGACTGGATGGCTTTCTGGACGAACTCACGAGCTTTGAGGAAGTTGCCGGCCCGGTAGGCCACCTGGCCCAGGGCACCGAGCGCCTCGGGATCGCGCGGATCTTGCACCAGCACGGCCTGGAAACGCTTCACGGCCTCGTCGTCGAGGTTCTGCTGCAGCTCGAGGCTGCCCAGCAAGAGCAGGCCTTCGATCATCATGGGATCGAACTCCAGGGCTTGCAGCAGCACCGTGCGGGCTTCCTCGAGCTGGCCTCGGTGGGCCAGGGCGTGGCCCAGGTTGTAGAGGGCGTCGGGGTTGGTGGGCGACAATCGCACCGCGCGCCGGAACTCGAGGATGGCCATGTCGATGAAGCCCTGGT
>CAZWUN010000559.1:0-2631 GCA_964637145.1 uncultured Burkholderiales bacterium | reverse complement strand
ACCCAGCGGGCCACGAAGGCCACCGCCGGGCGGGGCACCAGCTCCTTGACGAACACCACCCCGCGCTGCTCGCCCCGGCGCACGTAGAAGCGCAGGTTGATCTCCGGGAAGCGGGTGTGGAAGGGGATGGCCAGCCCCAGCAGCCGGATGGAGTCGAAGTCGAAGGCCACCAGGCTGATCCAGCCCTGGCTCGGGTCGGCCGTATCCAGCTCGAGCCCCGCGGGCAGGTGGGGGGCCAGCACCTCGGCCGGCACCGGGAACTGAAACAGGGCCAGATTGACCCAGCGGGCGGTCAAGAAGGTGCGCATGCAACCTCGTGCTCGGAGATCTCGAAACGAACCGGCAGGAACTGCTCCACGACGTAGGCGTTGCCCCTGGTGTGGGGAGTTACCTCCTGGCAGGCGATGCGCCCGCCGAAAAGCCCCAGGAAGGGTATCAGGTTGTCGGCCAGATGCTCTTCCACCGGCTGGGGGCGGTTCAAGCGCTGCTTGAACAAGCTGGCGGTCTTGCGGCCCACTTCCTCGGCGCTTAGGCCCTTGCGCCCGAGCTGGTCGGCTCCCACCCGCAGGGGCCAGGGGCCGCTCGCAGCCTCGGCCCACAGGGTCAGCACCGAGCCGGTCGAGCCTGTACGGTCGTAATGGGATTCGACCTGAAGGCCTTCCAGCAGCTCCCGGGCGGCCTCGGCCTGGCGCTCGGCCACCCGGCGCTGAGCCAGGTCGTGGCTGGCCACCGAGCTGCCGTGCCAGCTCAGGCCCTGGGGATGCTCGAGCACCAGCGGGGGGAGCCGGGTGGGCCGGCCCAGGGCTGTCAGGCGCAGGCGCCCGCCCCCTTTGGGGTGGAAACCTCGCCGCGCCAGGGTCAGCTCCACTTCGCCCAGGAGCTGGTAGTAGGGGAGCAGCACGCGCGCAAGATAATCCAGAGGCGGTGCCCAGGCCACGTCGGTGCCCCCGATCAGCTCGAGTTCGACCGGCTCGAGCGAGGTCAGCGAGGGTAGCAGGACGGCCTGTGCCAGCAGGGTCACGGAGCCGGCCGTGCCCACGTCGATGCGGTGCGAGCCGCGGGCCTTGCGGGTGGGGATGAAGGTCAGCTCGGTCGACCCCGGTCGGGCCCCCTCGACCCTGGCCATCGTAAGCTGCTCGGCCAGCCGAACCCCGGCCAGATGCTGGGCCTTCAGTCCGGGCGGGCTTCGCCGGGCCCGGATGCGCCGAATGCGAAATGGCTTGCCCGTGTGGGCGCTGAGAGCCAGGGAGGTGCGCAAGATCTGGCCCCCACCCTCCTCCAGATCGCCTTCGATCTCGATCACTTTCCAAGCTTGGAAACCCCGGGGCATTCTCCTGGCAACCGTTGACCTTATAGATATATTTGCCTATACTTGACCCATGCTCACCGCCAGCCAGGCAGCCACCCGTCTCGGCATCAGCCGCAGCACGCTGCTGCGCTGGTTTCGTGAGGGCCGCATCAGTCACGTGGGGCGCGACTTTCGGGGTTGGCGCACCTTCGCCGAGGAAGACCTGGTGCGCATCCAGCGCGAGCTGGGCGAGCCGGTCGTCCAGGAGGAGCCGCCCGAGGAGCGGCGCAGCCGGGCCCGCATGCGCGCCTACCTGCGGCGCGTGCCGGCCTTTCGCCAGATGAGCGAGGCCGTGATCGACGAGCTGGCCCGCTGCGCCCGCTTCCTGGGCCTGCTCAGCGGCCAGCGCCTGTTCGGGCCGGGAGATCGAACCCAGGGACTGCTCATCCTGGTCAAGGGCAAGGTGCGCATCTCCCGGGTGGCCCACGACGGGCGCGAGCAGGTGCTGGCGGTGGCCACCCCCTTTCAGACCCTGGGCGAGACCGTGCTCTTCAACCCGGACGAGCGGCACGGCTCCTACGCCACCTGCCTGGAGAGCTCGACCGTGATGGTGCTGCCGCTGACCCGGGTGCGCCAGCTCACGCGGCAGCACTCCGAGCTGGCCCTTTGCTTCCTGGCGGCTTTCAGCCAGCGCATCCAGGGTCTGGAAGACCGGGTGGAGGAGCTGGCCTTTCTCAACCTCGACCAGCGGCTGGCCCGCACTCTGCTCGACTGGGCCCGCGAACGCGGCCAGGAGGGCCCCCGGGGCCTCGTGCTCGAGCTGGGCATGTCCACCGCCGAACTGGCCTCGCTGCTCGGCGGTGCCCGCGAGAGCGTGAGCCGAGCCCTCATTCGCCTGGCCAAGGACGGTATGCTCGAGCGGCACGGCCAGACGCTGACCCTGCTCGACCCCGAGGCGCTGGCCAGAGTCTGAGCCACAAATCCGGTATCAAGTCACTGCTCCCCCTGGGAAGGTTTGCTAGACTGCGCAAAGAACCGCGGCGTTCTACAGATTGTCTACCGTCCCCCGCGGGACGATAGCTCAGCCCAAGCTAACGAGGAGTAAGTTCAAATGACCCACATCATCGCCGAGCCCTGCAAGGGAGTGAAAGACGCATCCTGTGTGGAGGTCTGTCCGGTGGACTGCATCCACACCAACGAGAGCGCGGATATGTATTACATCCATCCTGACGAGTGCATCGATTGCGGGGCCTGCGTGGCGGTCTGTCCGGTGGAAGCCATCTATCCTGAGGAAGACCTGCCCGAGAACTGGAAGAACTACCTCGAGATCAACGCCGACTTCT
>CAZWUN010000558.1:0-2637 GCA_964637145.1 uncultured Burkholderiales bacterium | reverse complement strand
GGCAGGTCGCAGCCCGCGAGGGTCAGAATCAGCAGCCCCCATGGCCACCCCCGCAACCTCCTGGACCCTGCGCACGTGGCTCGGCTTCGGCTTGGCCGTGGTGGCCATGCTGGTTGCCGGGGGCTACATCGCCCGGCTCCAGTTCTCCGACCCTCCCCTCCCCCATTACCGGGGCACCCTGCGGGTCGGCTGGGAGAGCATGTATCCCTACCACTACCTGCAGGGCGAGGGCGAGCTGGCCCGCCGAACCGGGGTAGATACCGAGCTGATCGTCCGCGCCTTCGCCAAGATGGGCTACCGGGTGCTGTGGCAAGAGGGCGAGTGGACCGACCTGGAGGAGAAGCTCCGCAAGGGAGAGATCCAGGCCCTGCCCATGGCCTTGAAGACCTCCCAGCGTCAGAATGAATTCTACTTCTCCACCGGCTACCTGGACCTCTACTATGCCGCCTTCTATCGACTCGACTCTGGCCTGCGCCTTCCAGCCGATCCCCGCCTGCTGCACCAGGTCTGCCGCCAGCGCCAGCTGCGCATCGGCTACACCAGCGACTACAACTACCCGGAACAACTGCAGCGGATCCTGGACGACCCCGAGGTGGCCGCCCGCTCCATCGAGTTTCCCAGCGACGCTGACAGCCTCTCCAGCCTGGGCTCGGGCGGCATCGACCTGGTCTTCTGCGACTCTTTGATGGGCTCGAGCTACCTGGTTCGCTACGGCTGGGAGGGGGTCGGTCGGGTGCAGCTGGACATGCCCCCGAGCTCGATGCACGTGGCCTTCGACTCGCGCTCGGTGGCTCCCGAAGTGGTGCAAGAGTTTGACCGCACCATCCTCGAGATGCACTCGAGCGGCGAAACCGGCTCCCTGATTCGGTCCTACTTTTATCCCTCGCTGTTGGCCCTGCTGACCGAGAGCCCGCTCTTTCGGGAAATCCCGGTGCTGGCGGGGGCGTTCGCAGCCATCTCGGGCATCTTCATGGCCTACCGCGAGCGTCTCAACCTGCTGGGCTCGTTTGTTCTGGCGGCGGCCCCGGCAGCCGGGGGAGGCGTATTGCGCGACCTGGTGGCGGGGCGCCGCCCGGTGGGAGTGGTGGGCGATCCCCTGACGCTGATCGTGGTGGCCTGGCTGGTCTTGCTGGCGGACATCTTCTTCAAGCTGCTGCAGCGCTTTCCGGGCCCGTTGAAAGAGCGGGTGGACGCCCTGGACATCGACCACAACCCGGTGCTGGTGTTCTTTGACGCCCTGGGCCTGGCGGCCTACACCGTCATCGGGGTGCTGGTGGCCATGCAGACGCGCTGCGAGCCCCTCTGGCTGTGGGGGCCAATCCTGGCCGCCGCCTCCAACGGGGGCGGATCCATCATCCGCGACGTGGTGCGCGGTCACTACCCCATCCCCGCCCTGACACGGTTCTACGCCCAGGTTGCCGTGCTCTGGGGGGCGGTCCTGAGCTGGTTCTTCATCTTCTACTCCAACTACCCGCCCCACGACATCAACCTGATCGCCCTGGCACTGGTGGCCACCATGGTAGGGGTGGTGCTGACCCGCTACCTCACGGCGGCTCATGATCGCCAGCGCCTGCGCAGCGCCAGGGAGCAGGTCGAATGAATCCGCGCAGCCTCCTGATGGGTCTGGCCCTGTCCGCCAGCGTGGCCGCCGCCCCGCTCTTTCCCGACCTGCCCGAGCAGCACTGGGCCCGCGACAGCCTGGCCGCCCTGGCCGCGCGCGGCCTGGTGGAAGGCTATCCCGACGGCACGTTCAAGGCCGACCGCACCGCCTCGCGCTGGGAGCTGGCCCTGATAGTGGCCCGCCTGCTGGCCCGGCTCGAGCAATCAGAGATGACCCTGGCCAGCCGCGCCGATCTGGAGACGGTGCGGGAGCTTGCGGGCGCGCTGCGGGAGGAGCTGAGCAGCCTGGGGGTCCGCCTGGAGGGCCTGGAGCAACAGGCCCGGGGTCTGGACAAACGAGTCCACGAACTGGAGCGGATCCAGTTCTACGGCAGCCTGGACGTGCTGGTGCTGGCCCAGAATTTTCACAATCGAGGGGCCCGCTCGAACGGCGGGGGGGCAGGAATTCCCGCCCTGGACTACCAGGCCGGGGTGACCAGCACGGCCCTGGCCACGGTCCGTCCGCAGGTCCACGGGGTGATGCCCCAGGTCGACTACCGCCTGGGTCGCCCCATCACCAACGGGGCCGGCTTCACCTCGCTGGCCAGGCTCGGCATGAGACTGGCCATCTCTCCCGACCTGGAAGCCGGGGCCGAGTTCGCCGCCTTCAGCTCGCAGGGCGACCGCTTCGTGGACGGCTACTGGGGCGTGAGCGCACCCTGGCTCCTCAGCCAGGTGACCGCCAACCTGTCCGACGGGACCCAACCGCTGAACAACTCGCCCTTCACCCGCATGGTGCTCGATCGTTTCTGGGCCGAGCACAAGCCGTCGCGCACCCGCCTGGTGGTGGGCAGCTTCGAGAAGCTCCGCATGCCGGGGCTGGTCTACGCCGGCCAGCCCAACCTGGGGGTGCGCGAGCCGGGCCGCTTTCCCGGTTACGGCTGGCAACTCCACGGCGAGGCCGGCTCGTTCTCGGGCGAGCTGCGGTAGCCGGCCTGGATGCGCTTTCCTTCGCGGGTCACCTCGACCCGGCCGGGC
>CAZWUN010000557.1:0-2658 GCA_964637145.1 uncultured Burkholderiales bacterium | reverse complement strand
TGAGCCAGATGGAGTTTCGCCCCCGCCTGGCCGAGAGTGTCGGCCGCATGGACCTGCGCCTGTTCGGCCCCGAGCCGATGGGACTGGCCTCGGCCCCGGGGCGCAGCCTCGAGGAGCGCCTGGAGTACCGCCCCGAGGTGGACCTGGTCTTCGTCAACTTCGAGGGCCTGCGCCTGGACACGCCCGAGCAGGTCGCCTCGCTGTCGGCCTCTCTGGACGAGTATTTCGGCCGGCTGGGCCGGCGGGTGCACGTGGTGGTGAACTACGACCATTTCCAGGTGGCGCCGGCCGCCGAGGAAGCTTACTACGAGATGGTGCGGTCCAACACCGAGCGCTTCTTCCTCTCCTCGGTGCGCTACTCCACCCACGCGTTCACCCGTCGCCGCCTGGCCGCCGGGATGGCCAGCGCCGGGGCGGGCCTGTTTGGGAGCTTCCAGGAGGCGATGGGCCAGATCCCCCGCTGAACCGGCTCAGCGCCCCCGGACAGACCACCTCTTGCGTACCCAGGACCCTGCTCTCGACCCCCGAAGGCCCCCTGACAAACTCCCGAGGAGGACCTGGCCATGAAGCTCTACACCAACCCCCGCTCGCGCGGCGTGCGCGTTCACTGGACCCTGGAGGAGCTGGGAGTTCCCTATGAGCAGGTGGTCGTAGACATGGCCAAGGGCGAGCACCAGGGGGAGGCCTACCTCAAGATCCACCCGCTGGGCCAGGTTCCCGCCTTCGAAGAGGATGACGGCAAGGTGATGATCGAGTCTGGAGCCATCTGCGTCTACCTGGCCGACAAGTATCCCGAGAAGGGTCTGGGCCCGGGCAACCAGCCGGCCGAGTATTTCCAGTGGTGCTTCTACTGCTTCGGCTCCCTGGAGCCGGCGGTGATGGAGACTCTGCTGAACACCCAGTGGCTGCCTGAGGAGCAGCGCTCGGCGGCCGCGGCCGAGCGGGCCCAGAAACTGCTCAAGAAGGTGCTGAGCCACCTGAACACCCACATGCACGGACGCGAGTTCTTGCTGGGCCAGCGCTTCAGCGTGGCCGACATCCTGATCGGGGGCACCCTGCAGTGGGCCTCGCAGATGCTGCCGATGGGCGACTATCCTCACCTGCTGGCCTACCTGAAGAGGCTCAACGAGCGTCCGGCCTTCCAGACCGTCAACGCAGGGGCAAAGGTTTAGCAGTTCCCGACCAGAAAATCAGCGCCAGATGGGTGTTCTCTCCAAAGATACCAGTCCGGCTGCAGAGCGAATTCTCATTGAGCTGCTGAGGAGCCGAACCGCGCGCGAGCGATTGGATCAGCTCCACCAATCCGTTCTAGCCGGGCGCAAGCTCCAGCGGATGGGTCTCAGGCTTCGTCAACCGGATTGGTCCGAGGAGCGCATCCTGAGCGAGCTGGGAGGGAAACATTGGATGCAACCGGATCCCATCGAGCTACTGACCCGCGTGGCCCAGATCCTGCGGGCATCTGGCATCGAGAACTTCGCCACCGGCTCGGTTGGCTCGACCCTGTACGGAGAGCCCCGCTACACGCAAGGTGTCGATCTGGTGGTGGCTCTGAATCCAGAGCAGGCGGAGACCCTCTTTCAAGCGGCGGAAGGCGATTTCTACGCCGACCTGGGCGCGATGCAAGAGGCCGTGGCTCGCGCCAGCAGCTTTAACTGGATCCACCTGCGTAGCAACTTCAAGATCGACTTTCACGTCTCGGGCGGAGGAGAGTTCGACAGCTCGCGGTTCAGCAGATGCCGCGAGGTCGAAGGATTCATGGTCGCCTCGCCCGAGGACGTGCTGCTGGGCAAGTTGCGCTGGTTTCGAATGGGCGGTGAAGTGTCCGACCGCCAGTGGCGGGATATTCTGGGCATCTTGCTCGTTCAGGCCGAGCGGCTTGACCTGACCTATCTCAAGCAGTGGGCATCTCTGCTCGGACTTTCCGACCTGCTCGAGCGCGCCCGAGCGCAGGCCGCCTGAGCTTCAGGCCCGAGGGTGCAGGATCAACAGCTCGTCGGGCAACTCATTCACGTCGTCTTCCTGGTAAGGCAAGCGCTTTGAAAGCAGCTCGGCGACCGCCTCGATGGGGGCGGTAAGAGCCTCCAGCCGCTTGCCCTGGCGCAGACGCTCCAGGGCAAGGTCGCGCAGGCTCTTGAGCTCGTCTTCGCTGAGAGCGGCTCCGTGGTCGGAGAGCACCACCACCCGGCGCTCGAACAGGCTCAGGTAGATCAGCACTCCCCCACCTTTGCGCGTCGAGCCCAGGCGTCGCTCGGCGAATACGTGGGAGGCGGCCCGAGCCGTCTCGTCCAGCATCTCCCGCGGGCCCACCAACGGGGCCCGCAGGCCCGGCAGAAACGAGCCCAGCAGGTTGCCGAGCAGGTAACCCAGCACCACCCCGGCTCCCTGGTAGGCCAGCGGCACGGCCACCGGCTGCCAGGAATCATTCTGGAAGGCGACCTGCAACAGGCTGAGCGCAAAGAGCGCGCCGGCCACTCCCAGGATTCCTTCGGCTCGATCGTAACGGCCCGACTCGCTGGCCACAGCGCAGACGATCTCGGCCGAGGTGCGCTTCTCCGCGGCCGCAATGGCCTGGCTGACCTGCTGGACCTGGGTGGGGCTGAGGAAGGTGCGCGCGTTCACCAGCTTCCCGTGGCCCCCCCGCCGCCGCCACCACCACCC
>CAZWUN010000556.1:0-2675 GCA_964637145.1 uncultured Burkholderiales bacterium | reverse complement strand
TACCGAGCCCAGCGCCACCAGGGCCCGCTGATCGGCAGGCGAGAGCTTCTGAATGTCGCCATGGTAGTTGCTCCGGAGCTTCTCAGCCAGACTTTGCGAGAACTCCTGATCGAGCAGGGCGGAATAGGCCTGGCGGGTCACCCCCACAGCCATCACGTCCCCGGCGTAGAGTCGGCGCAGCTCGGGCTCGAGCAGAAGGCGGTCGAACAGGTTCTGGCGCAGGCCGTCCAGCCCGTTGGGGATCCGCCCCAGCGCCTCCAGGCCCTGCCAGAACTCGGGCCCCGGCTTGCCGGGCTGCAGCAGCCGGGCAGCCAGCCAGGGGCGGTGGCGGGGGGCGGCGGTCTGGCTGAGCACGCGCCACTCCTCCAGGCTCTGATCGCGGTTGCGCGACAGGATGCAATCGGCCACGCGCTCTCCCCACTCGGGATGATGCTCGAGCTGCTCGAGCACCACCCGGGCGCCGCCCTCGTTGGGCAGCACCTCCAGGACCAGCAACTCGGGGCTGGCCGTTTCGGGGAAGCGCTGCAGCAGGGAGCGATAGAACTCGGCCTGGCCCTCGCGCGCTCCGTGCCGGCTGGTGGTTGTGAGCAGCACCTCTTTGTGGGGAGCGAAATGCCGGCTCACCTGGGGCTTGTTGCTGGCCAGGACGGCGCTCAGCGCCTGAAAGGCCTTGCGGTCGCCCGCCTGGCTGGTCAACTCGAAGGCCACCTGGTCGGCCAGGCTCTGATCGGTCCAGGTCAGCCGCTCAAACGTCTCCGCCGCCTGCTCGCGCTTGAGCGAGCGGCACAGAAACTGGGCCCGAGGGCTGCTGAGCTGCACGGAGTCCATAGCTTCCCGCAGCATAAGGGGGCGCGATGAAAGGGGGTTGAAAAGCTCTCCGGGGTGGGGTGCGCTGGCACCAGTTCAGCTCACGCGGATGGCGCCGGCAAGTCTGCGCATGATCTCACTCGACCGCGCAACGGGATGCGCGGCACTCACTCGGCCGCGCCACGGAGCACCAGTTCGACCCGCCAGACGTTACATTCCCGCGCATTGACAGTGCAATGACAACAAGTTCTTTTAACGAGCCAGCGGAACGAGCAGCTCCGCCCGCTCGCTGTCCGGTCCAAAGCGAAGCTCCAGCCCGTCGCTGGCGGGCTCGGCCGCGACGCCCCCGGCGGTCGCCGAGTTGGCCGCGCCGCCCACCAGGCGCAGGCGGTAGCGCCGTCCCGGACGGCCCTCCACCACCAGTTGCAGACCGGTGGGGCCGGAGATACTGCGCAGGACGCGCAAGCCCTGGCTTTCCGCTCCCAGCGCCGGTGGAGAATGCCGCACGACCACCTCGGCACCGCCGCGCACGCCGATGCGCACCTCGCCCCGGGCTTGAGCGGCGGGCACCTCCACCAGCACCCGCTGGCCGTCCCCGAACGGCTTCCCCGCAGGCTCGGTGATCGCATCACGAGGCACCACCACGCCCAGCGTCAGATCCAACTTCGAAGAGGTGTGCTGCCAGGCGATCACACGAGCCTCGCCTTCGCGTCTGTAGCTCAGCTGCAGCGCCCCTCCGGCCACCGGAACGCGAGCCACGCGGAACGCCTCCCAATCAGCCGGAGGTTGGGGGACGAAGCGCGCGTGGCTGCCGGCGCGATCCACCTCCAACCCCAGCAATCCGCGAACCACGGGGGTCGCGACCATGGCCTGAGACCAGACCTGGTGGTGAGAAGAGCGTCCAAAGGGAGCCAGAAAGTCGCCCGAGATCAGCTCGGTCACGTAGCCCAGCGCCCCGCTGGTGGACAGGTGCACGTTGGCCTGCAGGGCCTGCCAGCCCACATGAGGGCGTCCATAGCGATAAGCGGCCATGCTGACCCAACCGGTGAAGAGTGGCCAGACCGAGCCGTAGTGGTAGCTGAGAGGGTCGTAGAGCCTGCTCTGGTTGCTCAGAATGCGATGGCCCCAGTCGGTGGCCATGGAGCGGCTGCCCAGGTGGTCGAGCGTGCTCTGGGCCCGCTCGTCTTGCAGCAGCCCCCACCACAGGGGCACGGCGCTCAGCACGGTATCCTCCCCCACCGCTCCCCCACTGGCCAGCTCGTTCAGACGGGCCTGACGGCGCGCCAGGTAGGGCCCGGGCTCGGCCTTGCGAGCAGCGTGAGGACGGTCGATGGAGAAAGCGTAGAAACCCTGGGAGGGCAGCCAGTAACGAGCCTCCACCGCCTTGCGGGTGGTCTCGGCGCGAGAGCGAGCCTCGGCGGCCAGACGCCTGTCGCCCCGGGCCTCGGCCAGCTCGGCCAGGCTGCGGCAGGCCTCCATCCAGCACCCCTGCAGATAGAGCTCGGCGTCGGGGGGATAGAGCGCGCCCCCCTCCACCCAGGCGTGCCCCACGCCGGTGTTCTCCACCAGCCCGTCGCCGTCTCGGTCGGTGGCGGCGGTGAAGCGCCAGGCCTTGAGGGCCGCCTCCCAGCTCTTGTCCAAAAAGGCCCGGTCACCCGAGGCCCGATAATAGTCGGCCAGGGCGATGACGTAGAGCGGGGTGGCGTCGGAGGAGGCCCAGCCGAAGGGATAGGCGTTCCACCAGTCCACCAGCGAGGCGCTCTGGGAGATCTCGTGAGGCACTTTGCCGTCGGCCCGCTGGAACTTGCGCAGAAACTCGAGGGCCGTGCGGGTGGTGGAGAAATCGCCGTAGGCGGTGGTGGCCAGCA
>CAZWUN010000555.1:0-2693 GCA_964637145.1 uncultured Burkholderiales bacterium | reverse complement strand
GCTCAGCATGAAGTCCACCCTGCTGGAGGTCGATTCGGCATACTCGCGGGCCTTGAGGGCGTGGTGGAAGGCTTCGTCCAGCCTCCCTCGGTAGCGCGAGATGAGCTGCAGCACGGTGTGGTTGAGGGCCAGCCCGTGAATGTCGCCCAGCCGCTGCGAGAGCTCCAGGGCTTGCATCTCCAGCACCAGCGCGTTGCGCACGTCGCCCACGATGAACAACAGGTAGCCTGATTCGCGCAGGAAGGCGGCCTTCTGCAGCGAGTCACCCAGATCGCGGGCCATGTCGGCGGCCACCCGCAGCTGGCGCCTGGCGTGCGGCATCATCACGCGCGGGAAGAACAGGATCGAGTAGCCCGAGAAAAGCTTGGCCTGGCCGGCCGCTTCCCGGCTGTTGAGCACTCGGGCGATGAACTGCTGGCGCAAGGACATGTCCAGCGTATCCAGCACCCACCCTTCCGGGCGCAGGAAGAAGAGCACCCGGGTGAGCCGCTCGAGCACGCGCTCCATCTCGTCGGTGCGGCGCAAGTCCTTGCGGTAGCCAGGCACGATGGCTTTCTTGCGCAGGAACTGGCCCAACTGGCGGAACGGAATGCCGATGGTGGCCAGGAAGCTCATGGAGGGCAGCTTGATGCCCAGCTGCTTGAGAGCGTCCTTGAGGCAGCGCTGGGCCTGGCGCAGGTCGCCCAGGCGCTCCCAGCAGGTGCCCAGCTTGCGCAGCAGGCGGGCGTGCTCGAGCGGGTCCTGCACCCCTCCCAGCAGCCAGGTATAGGTCTCGAGGGCCATCTCGGTCAGCCCCGCCCCGTAGTTGGCGTCGGCCAGCTTTTCTTGCAGCTCGCGGAGGCTGAGCACCGTCTCCACCTCGGGAACGTCCAGGGCGCGCTGGTAGAGGTCGGCCGCCTCGAGGTAGGCGAAGGCCTGGGCCGAGGCGTCGCCGGCGCGAACGAGGTGGATCACGGCCTGCGAGCCCTGGCCGCTGAGCCGGTAGTGGTGGGCCAGGCGAGCCGCCTGGCGCTCGGGGTTGGCCATGCCCTCCAGGGCGCGCGCGGCCCGAGCGTGCAGGTCGAGCTGCAGGTCGGCGGGGGTGCCCTCCAGCAGAACCTCCAGGATGGGCTGGTTGTAGAAGGTGAGAAACCCCCGTTCGCGTGCCTCGGTAAGGATTTTGCGCCCCACCAGGCGCTCGACCCGGTCGATCAGCTCCTCCTGGGGGATGTTCCAGGCTCGGGCCAGCACCTCGAACTCGAAGGTCCGCCCCAGCACGGCAGCCTGACGGGCCACCCGGAGATCGCCGGGGTCGAGTCCGGCCAGGCGGCGCTCCACGGCGTCGCGTACCGTCACGGGAATGCGGCTGCCTCCCGCCGAGGTGCGCGGCAGGGCGGTGGATTCCAGGTTCCAAGAGCCTCGGTCCAGGCGCAAACGGCCTTCGGCCACGAACGTCTTGAGGATCTCGGCGATGAACAGCGGGTTGCCCTCGGTCTCATGGAAGAGGCGGGCCTGGGTCTCCGGCTCCACCGTGCCCTGCCCGAGCATCGAGCTCACCACGGCCGCGGTCTGCTCTTCGGTGAGGGCATCCAGGGGAATCTCGTCCATGCCCTCCAGGCGCACCAGGGAGGCTCGCACCTTCATAAAGGCCTCGTTGGATCCAACCAGCTCGTCTCGACAGCTGGTCACAATGGCGATGGGCAGGGACTCCTCAGCCTGCCCCAGCAAGCTTCGCCCGGCGTAGTGCAGGAACTCGAGGCTGGCCGGATCGGCCCACTGCAGGTCTTCGAGAAAGATGACCAGCCCGCGACGACTGGCCATGCGGGCCAGCAGTCGTACCATGCCTTCGAACAGGTGGAATTTGAGGAGCGGGTCCTCGCGGTCGACCTGGGGCTCGCCCAGCTCGGGGAAGAGCACCGAAAGGGCGTCGCGGAACACCTCCAGCTCTTGCGGTAGACCGTTCTTGAGGCTGCGCTTGAGAATGCGAATCCAGGGGTTGTAAGGCAGCGCCTCCACCTCGTTGCCGTAGCCCCAGACGCAGGCCAGACCCAGGGAGCGGGCCTGGCCGGCCACCTCCTGCAGAAAGCGCGTCTTGCCGACCCCGCTGACCCCCTCCACCAGCACCAGAGCGCCACGCTCGTGCAGCCGGTCGAGTCGCTCGAGCACCCGGCGCAGCTCCTGGTCACGCCCGACAAAGCGCGGGGTGAAGAGCTGCTCGGGCGGGGGAGTGGGGGAGACCGGCGACGGTTCGGGCCCGATCAGGTCAATGGGGGTGCCAAAGGCATGGTTGAGCTCCTCCAAGAGCTCGGCGGCGCTCTGAAAGCGGTCAGCGGGCTCTTTCTCGAGCAGCCGCATGGTCAGCTCCACCACCGGCTGGGGCAGCCAGGGGCAGAACTGGTGGAGCGGCACCGGGGGCTCGTGCAGGATGGCATAGAGCACCGACACGAGCTCGGGCGAGTCGAACGGCAGCCGTCCGCTCAAAAGCTCGTAGAGAATGACGCCCAGACTGTAGAGATCGGTGCGCGAGTCGAGCTCGTGCCCGGCGATCTGCTCGGGCGACATGTAGTGCACGGTTCCGATGACGGTGCCGGGCTCGGTGAAGGTGCTGGCCTCGCGGCGCCGGGCCAGGCCGAAGTCGAGCAATCGGGGGGTGCCGCTGGGGTCGATGAGGATGTTCTCCGGCTTGAGGTCGCGATGGATGATGTTGTGCTGGT
>CAZWUN010000554.1:0-2698 GCA_964637145.1 uncultured Burkholderiales bacterium | reverse complement strand
TCTGCTTCACGATCTTCGTCGATCCCAAGGCCGCCCTCATCACCGACCGGGCCGTTCGCCCCATTCGATTGCTGCACCCGGTGCCTCGTCGGCTCTTTCTAAACCTGGCCACTCTGGACGCGGTGGGGGCTTGCACGGCCATGCTGAGCGTTCCGCGCTGGCGGCGGGGACGGCTCCAGCTCCTGCCTCCAACGGGCCCCAGCGCCCTCGATCTCTTCCCGGCCGAGACCGATCCGCATGATCGACAGGTGCGCATCACCGCCGTGCATCTGGCCGCTGGAAACTTGCTTGGCTCCGTGCTTGGCCTCCTTGTCTTCTCGCCGGGCATTCGGGCAATCGAGGTGGCCACCCGCGCACTGGGCGCCGAGGGCTCCAAACTGGTCGAGGAGATCGGGTTTGTGGTGCTCCTGAACGTGCTGGTGACCATGCTGGCCTCCACCACCGTGGCCGGCAGGGTCTCAGCCGTGATCACCCGCCAGGTTGCCAGCGCGCTGGCCATCTACAACTTCTTCTTCTTGATCACCCGGCTGGCCCAGCAGGTTTACGCGCCCGTTCTGGGCAGCATCCGGGACGCGGTAGCTTCCGGCAGCATTGGCCCCCAGGGTCTGCCCCAACTGGAGAGCCTGTTTCGCCAGGTACTGGCCGGTGCCAGCCTGGGAGCCTTGCTGGGCTGGATGCTGATGCCCACGTTCATCGAGCTCTACCGCCAGGCTATTGGGGGCCTCGAGCGCCACCGGTCCATTCCTGGCTTGCTCTTGCGGCTGCTCCTCCCTGCCAACTGGGTTCGCGTGCTCGGTTGTTTGCGCCCACCCAGTTTGCTCGGGTTCACCTGGCAGGTTGCCCGTCGGTTGCCCAAGCCCTTCTTGATCGGCAACGTCGTGGTCATCGCCGTGCACACGGTTGGAGTGATGGCAGCCATCTACGCCAGCGCCCTGAATTACGAGCTTTCGAGGACCTGCACACTGCTCTCTTCGGTCGTCAACGGGGTGGCCACCATCACGCTGAGCGTCATCGTCGATCCCAAGGTTGCCTTGATCACTGACGACACCATCGATGGACGGCGCCCCATGGAGCAACTCAACGCCATGGCCGTACTGCTCATGGGTGGCATGCTGTTGGGAACGCTCCTGTCGCAGGTTCTGCTGATCCCCTCCGCCTACTTCATCCTCTGGGTCGCGCAGCTGGTCGGGGCTGCCTTCGGCTAAAGGAGTCCGATGGAAAGTTACGAACCGCCCGCGATGCCTGGAGCGACAAGGCTTTTTGCGACACTAGCAGCTGCCTGCTTATGCCTGCAGCCGGTCCTGGGTCAAGAGCCTGCTGAGGGGCCCTCTGCGCCCCCCCCCGTCGAGGCCAGCCAGCCGGAAGACTCCGGGTTTCCCATCGAACCGGGAAAGATCAACACCAACGATGCCGGAGTCCTCGAGCCAGGCCAGATCGAGATTCAACCAGGCTGGCTCGGGTTCTACAGCAGTCGGGCCTACGATCAGAACGGGGTCTCCCTGCCAGACAGCGACCAGGTTCAGGATCTGTTCTTTACCCAACTAACCTACGGCGTGGTCGAGGATTTCGACATGAACCTCATCCTGGGTGCCATCAGCGGCAGCGATAGCCTGGCCGGGACCGATCCCATCACCGGGCTCCCCCTGCCGCTCAGCGGCCAGAGCTTCGCGGACACCGTCCTCGGGACCCGTTGGCGCTTCTATCGCAACGATGAGAGTCAGCTCAGCCTGGCCTACCTGACCTACTTCACCTTTCCGACCGGCCAGACCGGTTCGCCCAACCGGCTTCCTCTCAGTCAGGAGACCTCCAACTGTCAGCACCGCCTGGTGGTTCAAAAGGAAGCAGGACACTGGTCGTTACTGGCCGACGTGGGCGCGGCTCACCCGCTGTGGGCCAACTCGATCGATTTCGAGGGCGCCTTCTCCGCCAGCTTGGCTGCCGGCTACCAGGTCACCGCAGAGTGGCAACCACTGGTGGAACTGGGCTATTCCTCGATCTACTTTGGCAGCAGCGAGCCCTCGCAAGCCTGGACCGTGACCGGAGGGGGCACCTGCTACGTCAGTCCCGACGTGCGACTCAACCTGGGCGTGACCCAGACCTTCGCCGGCCAGAACGCCAGGGACGGGACCGCTGTGACGTTCTTCGTGACAATCGTCCGCTAAAATAAAGTGGGCCGGGTTCTGCAACCCGGCCCACTTACCTGTCTCAAACCTTAGCAGTGGGGCTGAGGCTGATTGCTCCAGACGGTTTCGCCCTTGTCGTTGACCACGTTCAGGTTCTCGACGCCGTCCACGGTGACCACCGTGCCGCCCTTGCCCTGGGAGTAGAGCACCTTGCCGTTCGCGTCGACCACGGTCACATTCTCGCCCTTCCCGGCCTGAATCGTGGCGCTGTCGTTACCGTTGCCACCGTTGATGCTGGCCCGATCACGACCTCCGCTGACGTCGTAGTGCACGCTGTCGTTGCCGTTGCCGCCGTTCACGTTGATCCGATCGTTGCCTTTGCCGCCGTCGACCCGGATCTGGTCGTTCCCGTTGCCGCCGTTCTGGTTGATCACGTCGTTGCCCTTGCCGCCGTTGGCGTTGATGCGGTCGTTGCCATTCCCACCGTTCTGGTTGATTCGGTCGTTGCCCTTGCCGCCGTTGGCGTTGACGTTGTCGCTGCCGTTGCCGCCGTTCTGGTTGATGCGGTCGTTGCC
>CAZWUN010000553.1:0-2704 GCA_964637145.1 uncultured Burkholderiales bacterium | reverse complement strand
TGGAACCAGGTGTTATAGCCCGCGTTGGCCTTCATCAGCAGCGGGATACCGACCACGGGATACTCCAGGCAGAGCTGGAGGATGATGCGGAACAAGAAGTAGACCAACCCCGAGTCGTCGCCGGAGCCACCCCCTCCGCCACCACTGTAACTCTCGCCGCCTCCCACCCGGGCCGCGGCCCCCTCGGTCAGGGCCAGCAGCAGCAACAGGAGGCCCAGCCGCCACTTCATGGGAGTATCCTGGGCGCGTTGGGGATCTCGTCGGGATTCTCGCCGGTGGCCGGCAAGTGAGCGGGAAGGCGCTGAGCCATGAGCTCGAGCCCCTGATGGAGAGCTGATTCCAGCTCCCCGAGAGAGGCGGCCTTCGAGAGGCCCTGCTTCAGCTCGCTCCAGACCGCGCGGGGGACCTTGCCGTGCACCCCCTGGTCGGCCAGCACCCGCCCCGATCGCTCCAGCTGGGACAGGTAGATCAGCACCCCGGTTCGTCCCCGCGTGGCGTGCACGCCGTAGTCCATGAAGGCGAGCCTGGCAGCCATCTCCACCTGGGCCTGGCGTCGGCGCTCACGGGTCAGAAGTCGGCGCAGGGCGGGAAACCGGCGGCTGGCGGCCCAGCCGAGCAGGCCAAAGATCAAGACGTCGGCCAGGATCGGCTCGGGGCGAAAGCTCCATGGGCCATACAGGATCACGCCCAGCGACAGCAGCCCCAGGAAGATCGCAGCCAGGAGATCGACATCGGCGTAGCTTCCCGAGCGGGGGGCGACCACGACCACCACCTCGGCATCGGAGGCCTGCTCAATAGCGGCCACGGCCGACGTGACCCTGTCGCTGAAGCCTTCGCCAAAAGCCATCCGGCCAGGTTCTGGCCGGGACTGGCCGGGGCCTTCCGAGCACGAACCTGCGAGGAATGAACGGCAGTCCGGTAAACCTGACCGGATGACCGCTTTCGACCGGGTCGGTTGGGTTCTCTCCCACACAGGTGCCCGCGCCGTAACCGAGATCAAGCGCCTGCAGAGCCTCTGGGGAGGCTATGGCGAGTTGCTGCGCCTCCACCTCGCGGGAGGCTCGGCTCCCTCCGTCATTCTCAAGCACGTTGTGCCCCCCGCAGGCGTTCACGAGAGCGTGTCCGACCGACGCAAGCTCCGCTCGTATGCCGTCGAGCAGGCCTGGTACCTGGATGGAGCCAGGCGGTGCGACGTCCAGTGCCGCGTGGCCCGCTGCTATGCGGCCGAGAGCTCGCTGCTCTTGCTGGAGGACCTCCAGAATGCCGGCTTTTACCCGGGCCGACCGCCCCTTGCCGAGCAGGTCCGAGCCGGCCTTCACTGGCTGGCCAACTTCCACGCCCGCTTCCTGGGTCTGCCCCCACCGCACCTGTGGGAGCAGGGCAGCTACTGGCACCTGGATACGCGCCGGGAGGAGTGGCTCAAAATGCCCCCGAGCTCGCTCAAGGAGGCCGCCCAGGCCCTGGATCGACTCTTGAGAGGCGCCCGCTATCAGACCCTGCTGCATGGCGACTCCAAGCCCGCCAACTTCTGCTGGAACGACCGGGGACAGGCCGCGGCCGTGGACTTCCAGTACGTCGGACCGGGCTGCGGCATTCGCGACACAGCCTACTTCCTCGACTGCTGCCTGGGTGAGTCCGGCTGCGAGAGCCAGGCGGAAGACTGGCTGGATTTCTACTTCACCGTTCTGAGACAAGCCATCGAGCAGCAAGGGCACAGTCTCGACCTGGACGAGTTGGAGAGGGAATGGCGCAGCCTCTTTCCCGTCGCCTGGAGCGACTTCTGCCGCTTCGAGCAGGGCTGGCGCGGCCCCTCACCGCTGGGGCGCTTCAGTCAGCGTCAGTTATCCAGGGCACTCGAGCTGATCCCAACCTGAGACTCTCTTTCAGACCGTGGTAAGGATCGGGCGGTAAGCTAGGGTCGTGCAGATCACGAGCCAGATGCCGCTTCTTGGAGCCTACCGCCCTACCAGCGCCGCTCCCGCGCGGGGCGACGGTTTTCAGCCATCCGACCCCACGCCGCGACCGATGACCCGCCAGGAGATGATGCGCAAGCTGCTCCAGGGCGATCAACCGGTGCAAGAGCTGCGGGTCGACTGGCAGCAGAACGTGGGCGGACGCCTCCTCAGCCGGGCCGGAGTGGGTCCGGATGGCTCGCTTGCGTTCGTCAACGACGAGAAACTGGTGGTGCTGCGCGCCGACGGCTCCCAACAGATGTCCGTCCCCCAGGGCCGCGACGACTGGTTCAACATCTTCCGCGCGCCGGTAATTCACGCTGACGGGGTCGTGGCGGCCGGGCAGAGTGGTCTGACGAGCCTGGATGCGACCGGCCAGAAGCGCTGGCACCAGGACATCGGCGAGGTGGCGACCCGGCCGGTCGTAGGCGCCGATGGAACGGTGTTCGCCGCCGCCGGCGACTCCATGCACGCCTTCAGCCCCCAGGGAGAGAAGCTCTGGTCCACGAGCCTGCGCGAGAAACTCGTCGAGCTCTGGCGGGAGGAGCGAACGGCCTGGACCAGAGGGCTCGAGCAGGACCTGGCCAACCCCGACAAAGCACACAAGAAGGACGTGCTCGAACCGCTGCTCGACTCCGCCAGGAAAGAGCTGGCCGATCCGGATTTCGGCAAGGATCTCGAGGTCAAAATCCATGGTGGTCCGAGCCTCGGCCTCGACGGCAAGCCAGGCCCAGATCGGGATGATTCCACCG
>CAZWUN010000552.1:0-2734 GCA_964637145.1 uncultured Burkholderiales bacterium | reverse complement strand
AACGAGTATAAGTGGAGAAGGTTGTCTTTCAGACCCCCATCCTCCGCCACTTGCCACCGCGAAAGCGTTCTCCCGATCCGGCTGCGGCCGGATTTTTCCGTTGTTTTAGAGTGTTATGCGGGAGGAGCTGAGCACTGGCCATGGCGCCAGGTGGCTTGGAAGTGGTCTCTCAGGGCCAACATTCTCCGGACCTGATGACTGCGCCGATTTGGTGAATAGCCGGCCAAGCCCTTGAAATGAAAGATTTCTGCGCTGCGCTGGGCTGTTGCCTTCGAGGCGGGTCGCGTTCGGGCGGTCGGGACCGGGATCCAAAGACAGTTCCTGTTGAAGATGAGCGCTTCGCGACCGCAGCTACACTGGCTCTCAGGCTCTGCCCTTCTGGAACACCTTCAGCGCGAGCATGTGCAAGCGATCCACGTCGTGGGGCCGGTAGATCATGAAAATGGCGTCACCGTATTGCGGGGTCACGCACCGCAATTCGACGGCTTGCCCCCTGATCAGTCGAATGCCGTTAGCGTGAGCCTGATCGCGCAGCAAGGCTTCAAGGGTGGCAGGGACCTCGATCCATGCGAGATCGGACAGCGGTAGCCGCTCCGCGATGAATGGGTACTTACCGTCTTCCAGTTCAGGTCCATCGACCATTTTGACTCCTTCCTTGTAGGGATCACCTCGCGGATTCCCCAGTTCCACTTGCCACAGTACAACCCATCACGCGTCCTCGTCGGCGATCACCTCTGCTTCACCGATTTCAGCATGCGCCGCAGCACTGCGGAGCCATCCAGCCAAGAGGTCGGCCGCCTTTTCGACCTGCTCAGGTTTTCTCAGCGCGCATGCCCAGACTATCCCCACGCGCCATCCGTCGTCTAGAAGTGTGGTCCGAACGGAGCTGTCCCGTGCCACATTCGCGTCGAACTTCGCCTGCCAGAACTCCGGGCGCGTCGACGGGGTGGTGCTGTAGCGGCAGCCCTCGTGACGGTGCCAGAAGCAGCCATGCACGAAGATGACGGCCCGGTGCTTCGCGAGGACCAGGTCCGGCCGACCAGGGACACCCTTTCCATGCAGCCGATACCGGAAGCCGCGCGCGTGCAAGGCGCGCCTCAGCACCATTTCCGGCTTCGTGTCCTTGCCCCGTATCCCGGACATCATCCGCGAGCGGGTCTGCCTGTCGACGATATCTGCCATTTTCCTCCTGGCCTCTGCGTCCGGACCTGGTATACAGCCTGAAACCCGAATTCGAGAGGCCCCTGATTTGCCAGCCACTTTCGGCATCGTCGATCTGTTTGCCGGCCCGGGCGGGCTGGGCGAGGGATTTGCGTCCCTCGATGTCGGCGGCCACGCGCCGTTCCGGATCGGCATCTCGGTCGAGAAGGAGGCCTCGGCGCATCGCACGCTGACCTTGCGCGCCTTCCTGCGGGCGCATCAGGCGCGTCACGAAGTGTTGTCACAGGCCTTCATCGACTTCCACGCCGGGCTGATCCCGGAGCCCGACTGGAGCGCGGTGGATGCGGCGGCATGGCAGCATGCGACGGCGGAGGCGCAATGCCTCGAGCTCGGCACGGAACCGGCCGCAGCCGCCATCGATCATGCCATCGGTGCGCTGCGCCGAGATTTCGACGACACCATCCTGATCGGCGGTCCGCCCTGCCAGGCCTATTCGCTGGTCGGGCGCGCGCGGGCGAAGGGCAAGGTCGGATACGTCCCCGAGAAGGACGAGAGGCACTATCTCTTCCGCGAGTACATCCGCGTGCTCGACCGCCTGCGCCCCGCCGCCTTCGTCATGGAAAACGTCAAGGGCATGCTGTCCTCGACGGTCCAGAGCCGCCTTGTCTTCGAGATGCTGATGGAGGACCTCGCCTCGCTCGGCACCGGCCGGGGGCATCACTACGAGATGCGGGCGATCCGGGTGGCGGACGGGAGGGCCAGTCTGCAGGAGGCCATGCAGCCCTCCGATTTCATCGTCCGTGCCGAGGAATGGGGGGTTCCGCAGCGACGTCACCGCGTGATCATCGTTGGCATCCGCTCCGACCTGGCGGACAGGGCCACCGGGACGAGTGTACCGGTTTGCGGGGTGACCCGGACGGTCGATGACGCCATCGGCATGATGCCGGAACTGCGCAGCGGCCTGAGCCGCGGTCGCGACGACCCGGCGAGCTGGCGGCGCGAGGTCGTCGAGGCTGCCGGGCTGCTGGCAGGCATCCACCGGGGCAAGGAAGACGGGCCACTGCGCGACGTCTTCTCCGCCGTTGCCAGGGGCCTGAAGAACGGGCTGCTGGCACCCCGCCTGTCGGCACGGCGCCCCGAAGGCTACGGCACGTCGAACGACGAACTCCTCGCCTGGCTGGAGCGCCCTGCGTTGCGCGGTTTCGCCCAGCACGAGACACGCGGGCACATGCCCTCGGACCTCGGGCGCTATCTGTTTGCTGCCGTCTTCGGCGCGGTGCGCGGTTACAGCCCAAAGGCTTCCGATTTCCCGCTGTCGCTCAGCCCCGACCACCGCAACTGGCACAGTGGCGTGTTCAACGACCGATTCCGGGTCCAGCTCGCCGGGGAGCCATCGACCACGGTCACGAGCCACATCTCGAAGGACAGCCACTACTTCATCCACCCCGACCCCATGCAGTGCCGCAGCCTGACCGTGCGCGAGGCGGCGCGCCTGCAGACCTTCCCGGATGACTACCTGTTCCTCGGCAGTCGGACGCAGCAGTACGTGCAGGTCGGGAACGCCGTTCCGCCC
>CAZWUN010000551.1:0-2762 GCA_964637145.1 uncultured Burkholderiales bacterium | reverse complement strand
CTTCGTGATTCCCGACAAGATGAGCCAGGAGAAGATCCGCCTGCTCAAAGCCTACGGGGCCGAAGTGGTGATCACTCCCACGGCCGTCCCCAAGGAGTCTCCCGAGTCCTACTACTCGGTGGCCGACCGGCTCGAGCGCGAGATTCCCAACGCCTTTCAGCCAAACCAGTACTATAACCCGGTCAACCCCCAGACCCACTACCTGACCACCGGTCCCGAGATCTGGGAGCAGACCGAGGGGAAGATCGACGTCTTCGTGGCCGGCATGGGCACCGGCGGCACGATCAGCGGGGTGGCACGCTACCTCAAGGAGCAGAACCCGAACGTCAAGATCGTGGGGGTCGATCCCGAAGGCTCGCTCTACACCTCCAACGAGGTCAAGCCTTACAAGATCGAGGGGATCGGGGAGGACTTCTTCCCGGCCACCATGGATCTCAGCCTGGTGGACGAGAAGATCATCGTCTCCGACCGCGATGCCTTTGTCACGGCCCGCCACCTGTGCCGCGAGGAGGGCATCCTGACTGGAGGCTCGGCCGGGGCGGCCGTGTTCGGGGCCATCAAGTACAGCCGCCAGCTCGACGAGTCCAAGCTGGTGGTGGTGCTGCTGCCCGACGGCGGGCGCAACTACCTCTCCAAGTTCCATGCCGACGAGTACATGAAAGAGCACGGCTTCTGGGATCCGGGCAGCGAGGCCATCTCCATCCGCGCCCTGCTCCAGTCCAAGCCCTCTCCGGCCGCCAAGATCGTCACCGTGGAGGCGGACGAGAAAGTGCCCAGCGCCATCCAGGTGATGCGCCGCTACAGCATCTCCCAGCTTCCCGTGTTGGAGGGCGACCGGGTGGTGGGCTCGGTGCAGGAAGCCACCTTGATGAACATGATCTTCGAGGACGGCTCGGTTCTCAACCAGAGTGTGCGCGACGTGATGAGCGAGCCGCTGCCCCTGCTCCCGGGCGACACCACGGTGAGCTCGGTGTACCAGATCTTGCTGCAGGGGCGTCCGGCGGTGCTGGTTTCGGATGATGGCTCCACACCCTGCGGCATCGTCACCAAGATCGACCTGATCGACTTCATCTCGCGTTCGGCGGAAGCTCGTACCGGCTGACATGGAGCCTGCTGAGCTGCCCGAGGGCTACGGGCGGGACACTCTGGTGCTGATGCCCAGAGATCCCGTCCGTTGCTTCGCTTACTGGGAACTTGCCCAGGTCACCTCCAAACAGCTGGCTGCTCGCCACGGCGAAGCCGCGCTGGCCCGGGCTCGCCTGTTGCTGCGCGTGCATCGGAGCGAGCAACCCGACCTCGAGTTCGACATCTCCGGTCCGGTGCGTTCGTGGTATTTTGACGCCGACAGCCCGGGCGCTCGATTGGACGCGGAGCTTTGCCTGCGCTTCGAGGATGAGCGCGAGGAATCGCTGGTTTCCTCCCGGCCCGTTTTCATGCCCAGGAAGGGAAAGGCCGAGGAAGATCCGGCCTGGCCGGTCAAGGGGGAAGTCTACGCCCGCGTTCGCCGCGCGCTGGGCCAGGAATGGCCCTCGGCCGAGGGATGACCGGCTACCTGGTCCTGCTGCTCGACGCCCACCTGCCCTGGGTGCGCCACCGGGGCGAGTCGCCCCGACCGCTGGAGGAGTTCTGGCTCTTCGATGTGATCACCGAGAGCTATCTGCCCTTGCTGGGCATGATGAACGGCCTGGTGGAGGAGGGCATCCCCTTTCGCCTCACGGTCAGCCTCTCTCCCACCCTGCTGGCCATGCTCGAGGACGACTATCTGCGCCAGGCCTACCACGAGCATCTGCATCACCGCCTGGTGTTGGCCGAGCAAGAGCTGGGGCGCACCCGGCAGTACGAGTCGCATTCTCATCCGAGTGCCGAGATGTATTACCACCGCCTGCGCTGGGTGCACGATCTCTACGTGGACGTGTTCGGACAGAACCTGATCGGCGCTTTTGACCGATTGCGCCAGGTCGGGGCCCTGGAGCTGATCACCACGGCCGCTACCCATGCCTACTTGCCCCTGGTGGCCCACCGACCCGAGACGGCCCGAGCTCAGATGCGGGTGGCTCGAGGCGAGTTTCGCCGGCACTTTGGCCTGGAGCCGCCCGGCTGGTGGCTGCCCGAGTGCGCCTGGAACGCCGATGTGGACGCCGCTTTGGAAGGCCAGGGATACTTCTTCCTCGATGCCCTCGGCCTGATGGGGGCCGAGCCGCAGCCCCAGGCCTGTCACTACGCTCCCATCCAGACCCCTTCAGGCTGGACGGTGCTGGGGCGTGACCCCGAATGCCACCGCCAGGTCTGGAGCCCCGAAGGCTATCCCTCCGACCCTCTCTATCGCGAGTTCTACCGCGACATCGGCTGGGATCTGCCGCTGGAGTACATCGGTCCCTGGATCCACGGCTCCGGTCAGCGCATGAACACAGGCTTCAAATATTGGCGCATCACCGGTCCCACCGATCATAAGGAGCCCTATCTTCCCTGGCAGGGGCGTCAGCGCGCCTGGGAGCACGCCGGCTCGTTCCTGGAGAGCCGCCAGCGCCAGGCCCAGTGGCTGTGCGAGCAGATGGGTCGGCCTCCGGTGGTGGTCGCCCCCTACAGCGCCGAGTTGCTGGGCCATCGCTGGTTCGAGGGACCCTTCTGGCTGGAAGGGCTGCTGCGCCAACTGGCCAGCCAGGATCAGATCCGGCTCGAGCATCCCAGCCAGCTGCCCGGACCCTTTCAGGTGGCCACCCCGGCCGTTTCGAGCTGGAGCGAGGGGGGCTTTCACCAGGCCT
>CAZWUN010000550.1:0-2767 GCA_964637145.1 uncultured Burkholderiales bacterium | reverse complement strand
TGGCCCAGCTCGAGCAACTGTGCCGCGAGTTCGCACCGCACCTGCGCTCGTGGGAGGCCGAAGCGCTCGTCGAGGACTACGAGCATCTCGCCAGGCTGCAGGAGCGTCTGCGCAAGGCGGCCGACCTGCGAAGGGAGAGACTTGGAGAATCTCTTTGACTCGTTGGCCCGAGCTCAGAATGAGCTGAGTCGAGCAGGCATCGACTCGGCCGCCATTGGCGGATTGGCCGTGGCCGCCTGGGGTCGGGCCCGGGCGACCCAGGACGTGGACCTGAAGGTCCTGCTGGATCGCAGCCAGGCGCAGACCCTGCTGGACTTGCTGGCCCCGAGCTACACCTTTCTGGTCGATCAGCCTCTGATGGTGCTCCAGTCGGTCGGATTCGTCATTACGAAAGACCAGGACAACACCCGTGTGGACTTCCTGCTGGCCGACCTGGGTTTCGATCGGGAAGCCATCGAGAGGGCCGTGGAAGTCGAAGCTCGACCGGGAAGAAGGGTCAGGGTTTGCCGGGCGGAGGACCTCATCGTCTACAAACTGATCTCGACGCGGGCTCGAGATCACGAGGACGCAAGCTCGGTGGTTTCCCGGCAGCGCGGCAAGCTGGACCTGGGCTACGTCGAGCGCTGGCTGCAGGAATTCGAGCAGGCGCTCGATGACTCGACCCTGGTGTCCACCTTCCGCGAACTGGTCCGACGGGCGGAGACATAAGATTAGATTCTACGCCAACAATGAATCGGGGAGCGCCATTGCTGACTCAGGCTTTCGGCGCTTTCACTGGTCGGAGTTGAAGCGCTCCAACCACTCCTGGGGCGTCATCTCGGCCAGCGACTGAGGCGGCCTCCAGGTGTCGGGGATGTGCTTGATGGCCCAGTTGACCGCGGCCTGAATGATTGGCAGGGTCTCCGCTCCCCTGGAAGTGAGGCGATACTCCTCACGGGGGGGGCGATCCTGATAACGACGTTTCTCCACCATTCCGGCTTCCTCGAGGCGGCGAAGCCGGTCGCTCAGGATGTTGGTGGCGATCTTCTCGGGTGAGTCGAGAAAGTCGCCAAAGCGGCGCTTGCCCATGAACAGGTCGCGCAGCACCAGCAGGGTCCAGCGGTCTCCCAACAGGTCGAGGGCATTGGCCAGCGGACAGGGTGATCTCATCGCCATTGCGACGACGGGAGCGGTCGATCAGATTTCGCCAGAGTCATGCAGGATAGTTCACTTGCATAATAAAAGTTACCTCCCGCCGGTGGGCAAGAGCCCCCGGCAATCGGGGAAAGGAACCACTCTTTCTATGCTTCTCTACCACTACCCGGGCTCACCCAATGCTATCAAGGTCAAGACGGTGCTGCACCACGTCAACCTCCCCTTCGAGGAAAAGATCATCGACCTCCCGGGTGGCGAAAGCTTCTCGCCCGAGTTCAAGAAGGTCAATCCCAACTGCACCATCCCGGTGCTGGTGGATGGCGATCTGACGCTCAACCAGTCCAACGCCATCATGGTTTACCTGGCCGAGAAGGCCAAGTCATCTCTGTGGCCCTCCGATCCGAAGATGCGGGCTCAGGCTCTGCAGTGGCTGGACTGGGCCAACTGCGAGTGGGGTCCGGGCGTGGCCACGGTCGAGTTCCAGCGCCTGGCTCCTCACTTCATCCAGGGCTTCGTGACCGACGAGAAAGTGGTGGAGGGAGCCCTGGCCAAGGTGGCTCGCTTCGCCCCCGTGCTCGACGAGCATCTCTCCAAGAACCAGTACATCCTGGGCAATGAGCCGACCCTGCCGGACATCGCCATCGCCGCCCTGATGTTCTACTGGGAGACGGCCCAGGTGCCGCTGCAGCAGTACAGCCACATCCTGAAGTGGTATGGCCGCATCCAGGAGATGGCCAGTTGGAAGAAGGCTCTGCCGGCCATGGCTGCCTCGGCCTGAACCCAACCGCGTGCGGGTCCACCGCGTCCGTATGAGGCCGCGTTGGGCCCGCACGCGCTATGGCGACCGGGTGGTGGTCGGTGGTCAACCCGACGGGGCGGGGAGCTTGCGACCCGGCCCGTCTTCCGCGCGCCGAAGGCGCGACCCACCTGTTGGGGACGGTTTTGCATGACCCTTCAAACTTGAGGACGACGGGCATGTCGTTGGGTTGGGGCTTGCGCCGGGCGCACAACGAGGGTGAAGTCCCTCATGAACCCCTACTGGAGGGAATCTAAGGCAAATGGCAACTGCATTAACCTGGTCAGGGAGGGTCGACGGCACCGAGCCTGTCTCGAGTATCCTGCTCTGTGCCGGTCAATCAGCCATCATCTTTGCCTGCTGCCTGGAGTGGGTCCAGTTTAGCCAGGCGTTTTCTGATCCGCTCGCGTTGAATAATTGAATAGCCGAGCACTGCAAGAACTATCCCAAGATACTCGTAGTCATTTCGGGTCGTCACACAAACATAGACCGCTGCCGGGACGGCCGGAATCATAAGCCAGATGGCGAACGTTAGGTGACGAATGTTGGCTCTGAGAGCATCTTCAAGCGTAAGAGACCGCAATTTCCTAAACAACTATCGTGATCCTTCCTAGAAGCCAGGTTCAGGGGGCGCTTCGGGCTCAGTGATTTTCGAATATGTCCAAGAGGCTATTCCAAATCCGACTTTGGTTACGCCAGCATCGGGCGTGGTGGTCTGGCCCGAGTCGGAACTTAGGAAAGCCTTGCAGCGGAAGTAGCGGCCCACCCGCTGGAATGGAAGATCTCGCCGGTGGGCGTGGAGTAGTAGGTGCCGGACGTGCCGTCGGGCCCCGTGTA
>CAZWUN010000549.1:0-2769 GCA_964637145.1 uncultured Burkholderiales bacterium | reverse complement strand
GGCCCTCAGCTACCTGGCCGTGGTGGCTCTCTTCTTCGGCATCCTGGCCCTGGCGGCGCCCTGGCTGGCTCATCGCCCGCGCCCGCCCCACAGGGTGCTCGAGGAGCTGCGGGTCGATCCTCAGGCGGTCGTGCTGCCGGCCGGCACGCGAATGACGGTTTACCCGGCCGGGGGAGCACCTCGAGCCCTGCAGGGAGCACTGGTGGAAGTGAGCTCGGAGCAACTGGCCGAGGCCCGTCAGGGCAAGCTGGTGGCCAACCTGCCCGAAGAGGGCGGGTTCACCGGTCTGGTCCCGCGCCCGGGTGGGGAGGTGCTGGCCGTGGTGACGCCCCCACCCCCGTTCCGGCCGGCCGAAGTGGAGCGCTCTGTCTGGATGGGTTACCTGCGAGCCGGACTGGTGGCGGCGGCCATCTGCCTGCTGGTGGGCGTGGCCTTCAGTCGGGCCTTTACCCGGCCTTTGCGCCGTCTGGCGGCGGCCACGGAGGAGTTCGGGCCCGAGAACCTGACCTACCGCATCCCCGAGCGCGGCCCCTCCGAGCTGGCCGAGCTGAGCCGATCCTTCAACCGAATGGCCGACCGGCTGCAGCAGTCGGTCGAGACCCTGCGCGACTCGGAGGCGGCCCGGCGCGAATTTCTGGGGGATGTCTCTCACAACCTGATGACCCCACTGGCGGCCTCGATGGGCTGGGTGCAGGCCATGCTCGACGGACTGACTCGCAGCCCCGAGGAAGAGCGTCGCCATCTCGAACGCATCCAGCGTGAGCTGACTTTTGTCTCTCGCAGCGTGCGCCGCCTGTTGGAGCTCTCGCGCTGGGAGCAGAGCGATCCCGAGCTCCGCTTCGAGACCTTCAAGCTGGTGGACCCTCTGATGGAGGTGGTGGAGACGCTGGAGGAGCAGGCGGCCGCCCGAAACGTGCAACTTTCCTTCGAGGGTCTGGACGCGCGCTGGCAGGTGGAGGGGGATCGCGGCCGGGTGCGCGAGCTCCTGCAGATCTTGCTGGAGAACGCCGTGTTGCACGCGGGGGGTGACGTTACCGTGCGCTTGCTGGCCGAGCAAAAGGCTGGTCGGGTGTGGTTGACCATCGCCGACAACGGCTTCGGGATTCCGGCCGAGGATCTGCCCTACGTGCGCAAGGGTTTCCGCCGCTCGTCGGGGCGCAACACCGGGCTCGGCCTGGCAATCGCCGACCGGCTGGCGCGCTCGCACGGAGGCGTACTCGAGCTAGAGAGCGAGACGGGCAAGGGAACGACGGTGCGCTTCAGTCTTCCGGCGGTGGAAAATTGTTGACCGCTCCTGTCGTCGCTGAATCGGCAATATCCGGTTCACAAAGTTAACAAGTGTTAACAAACTGTCTACTTCGGAACGGGCCTGAGCGGGGCTTCTCCTGTATATCCTGACCTCAGAGCAAAAAGTAAAGGGAGGTCACCAGATGATCAACGCCTTGAGTTCCGTCGGAAGTTCGGGTGGCGCGGGTGGAGCCACCAAAACGCGCGAAGCGGGTGCCTCGGGAAGTGAGGAGATTCTCGCGCTCCTCATGAAGCTGTTGCAGGACAAGCAGAGCGAGGGGCCCCAGGCCGGGGGCTCTCAGGGCGGCGGTGGATGTGCCGGTGGCGCCTGCGGCGGCGGCGGAGGGGGCTGCAAGGGCGGGTCCTGCGGCAAGGCCTGCGGTGGAGCCTGCCGGGCCAAGAAAGTGGGTGGCTGACGCTGAAGCCTGACGCAGAGTTTTGCGTCTCAACCGAGGGGCCGGGCCGGGGGCCCGGCCCTCTTCGTCCACTACACCTGAGGAGGTCAGCTTGGCATGGACGGACTGTTGTCAGCGCTGCAAGCAAACTGGGGAGGCTCGGGCCCGGCCCTGCAAGATCCAGGGACCTTGAGCGGACTGCTCTCGCTGGTGCGTCTCTGGCAGGCGGGTGAGCTCGAGCTGGAGGAGGTGTTTTCCTCGCTCGAAGAGGTCACTCGCAACACCGCCGAAGCCATCCTGGAAACCAGCGCCGATCTCGAGGAGCCACTGGCCCCGGAGCTGGCCGATGGCCTGGTCGAGCTAGAGGGCGTGTTTCTCGAGATCGAATCCGAGCTGGCCTCGTTGCGGGAGTGCCTGGAGCACGAGCCGGGCTCGGTGGACCTGACCAACCTTACCAGCTGCCAGCAGCGGCTGAGCGAGTGCGCTCGCTTCCTGCAAGAGTGGGCCGAGGCTCCGGTGCCGCGTTGCCTACGTTGCGGCTCGCGCGACGCCAGCATGCGCTGCCAGGCCTGCGGTCTGGATTGTCTGATCCCCGTGCCTCCCAGCGAGGAGGATGATGTGAGCGGGGCCTACCTCAGTCCTGAGTATCTGGAGCTCTACCGGTCCTACCGCGCGGTCATGGATGGGGAAGGCCCCCTGGCCCCGATGCTGGCCCGGTTGGGCCCGCTGGAGACCAGCCTGGCCCCCCTCGAGCGCCTGGCCCGCATGACCGGTTCGCCCATCCTGGGCGAGGTGGAGCGCAGCCTGAGTGGCATCGAGCAGATGCGCCGGGTGACCACCAGCCGGCTGGCCAGCGACCTGAGCCAGGGCTGGGAGCAGGTTTTTCAGGGAGCACTCGGGCTCAAGAGCTTGATGCCCCAGCTGTTGCGCGAGCAGGGCCTGGAGGAAGAGGCTCGCCGACTCGAGCAGGACCAGCGCTCGTCGGACGGTATCTCGCTGGGGCTTCGCTGACTCCCGTCCCGCCCGCGGCCTCGCTCGGCCGCGGCCGGGGGGAAGGCTCCGCTCCGGTCGGCGCTCTTAAGTTAAG
>CAZWUN010000548.1:0-2771 GCA_964637145.1 uncultured Burkholderiales bacterium | reverse complement strand
TCTGGCGCTCGCGCTCGACCTGCTCGACCCGGCGAGCGTTCTCGATGGCCAGGGCGGCCTGGTCGGCCACCGACTGGAAGAAGTCGAGCTGATCGACGGTAAAACTGGATGGCTCGCTGCGGCGCAGCATGAGGACCCCGGTGATCTGCTCGCGATGGCGCAGAGGGGCGCACAGAGAAGAGGAGATCTCGTCGGGCCGCTCCACCAGGTGGGTGAAACGCGGGTCGGTCACCTTGCCGTTGAGCAACAGCAGCTCGCCGGTCTGGGCCACCCAGCCTGCGATCCCCTCGCCCCGCTTGACCCGGGTACGGGCGATGATCTCGGGCGAGAGGCCGGTGGCGGCAACGATGGTGAGGACATCCTCCTCGGCCAGCATGATGGAGCCGGCCTCGGCCTCGAAGAGGGGCAAGAGCATGTCCAGAATGCGGGAGAGCACCTCGCCCAGCTCAAGCGTCGAGTTGAGAGCTCGACCGATCTCGTAGAGGGCTACGAGCTGGTCGCGGGAACGGTGCTCGCCTTCGCGGATGGCCACCGCTGGGCGGTTTACGGAATCCCCAGGCTGAGGTGGCGATACACCTCGGCCAGCAGCTTCAGAGGGCTGAAGGGCTTGGTCAGGTAGGAATCGGCACCGGCCTGCTGGCCTTCCTCGATGTCGGCTGCCTGACCCTTGGCGGTCAGCAAGATGACGGGGATGGAGCGAGTTCCGGGGTCGGTCTTGATCTCACGACAGACGGCGTAACCGTCCATCTTGGGGATCATGACGTCCAGAATGACCAGGTCGGGGCGGGCCTGCCGGGTCAAGTCGAGCGCGTGCTCTCCATCCGCGGCCTCCATGAGCTCGAGGCCCGAGTCCTCCAGGCACACCCGGACCACTTCGACAATGTGAGGCTCATCGTCGACTATCAAGACTTTCTTCGGCAAGCTGGCGTCCCTCTCGTTTACCCGAGCAGTCTCTCGACGTCGGGCTTGGTCTTTTTGATCTCCAAACGGATTCGGCCAAGATTGGCACCGGTCTTGGCGCAAACCACCAGGACGTTCTGGTTTTTCAAAATTTCTGAAGTGATCTGCATGTGCGCGAACTCGAGGTACTGGTGGTTCACGGGCGACTTCCCAAGTGAATCGGCCGCTTGCCGCCCCAGAGCCAGACTCTGGGAAACCAGCCGGACCAGCGGGTCCAACTCGCCCACGGCGGGGGCATGGTTATCCACCAACGCCCCATCGGCGTTCAGAATGAGGGCACCCTGCACCCCATCCAGACGACAAAAGTTTTCCAGCACCCTGGCCAGTTCGGACAAAGACTTCCCCTCACAAATAAAGCCGCGTGTCGCATTCAGCGCGCGGATTGAGTCCGGGTTCTCGCTCGAGTGAGGGTTTCCTTCAGCCACCAGAGAAAGGATGCCGCCAGACCCGCCAGCACGGGCTCGAGCGCCAGCAGGTAGCGGGCCTCGACATGGATGAGGCAGTAGGGCAGGCTGACCACGACCAGCAGCAGCCAGAGGGGCCACAGGCGGCGCCCCCCCACCAGCAGTCCGCCGGCCGCCAGGACCACCAGGATGCGCTGGCAGGTCTGAGAGACCACGAACAGGATCGGGAGGCGGGCCGGGGGCACGCGAGCAGCGTCGTAGTTGACCAGGCCGTCGTCGGCGGCCCACCAGAGCCGACCCGCCTGGGCCAGCACATGGACGGCGTAGGCCGGGAGGTTGTGCGCGATGGCCTGCACGGCCAGGGCGGAGAGCTGCCGATCGATGGCCATGACCTCCTCGGGAGGCAGGTCCTGGCCGCGGCGCCACTGGAGAAGGTAGCGCTGGAACTCGGCTTCGCCGGCAGGGGGGCGGCCGGTCAGGTGAACCTGACCGTCGAAGGTCACCCCGAACCAGAGGGTGATGCCCATGCCGCTTACCAGCAGGGGGGTGGGGCGTCCCCCCGGCAGGCTTGCGTTGCGCACGGTCCAGGGCAGCAAGAGCAGGGCGCAGGTCAGGAGGGCCAGGGGGAGCTGACGGCGCGAGGCGAGCAGGGCCAGCAGGGCCACCGGCAAGAGGGCCGGGCGGGTCAGGATCAAGAGGGCGGCAAGAGCTCCCAGCAGAGCCGCGCCTGCCGCGGTGGGAGCCTTCGCGAGGGTGAAAGCTCGATCCAGGGTGGCCATGAGCAGGAAACCGGCCAGGCACTCGGTCAGGGCCAGGCTGGGAAAGAAAGCCGGGTAGGGACTCAAGAAATACAGGGCCAGGGCCGGCAAGGCCAGTTGAGGGGCCAGTTGGCGCAGACGCCTGTAGAGGATCAGGCCGGTGCCCAGGTCGAGGGCGGTCTGCAGCATCAGCATCAGGACGGGGGCCGAAATGCCGCTGAGCTGGCTGAGGGCGAGGGCGCCGGCCAGCACCAGGGGCAGGGCGGGCGGGCGCTGCAGGTCGGGGTAGTAGGGCGGGCCGGGACTGTGGGAGTAGCCGTGCCCCTGCAGCAGATTGCTGGCCAACAGGACGTGATGGTAGATGTCGCCTACAGTGGCGCGAGGAACCAGCTCGAACAGGCTGACCCGGAGCAGGACGCCCAGCACCAGGACCAGCAGCAGGAGGCTGCGCCCAGGGCGGCTCAGTTGGCGCTGAGGGGACGAATGTTGACCACGTCGCCCTCGTTCAACCCCATGGACTTCATCATGTTGGTGTGCAGGCCGACATAGCCGGCCAGCTTCTTACCGGACTGGCACTTGTACTCGAAGATCTGCCCGGTGGAGGTCTCCATCTCGACCGTGAAGGTGGATTTGAGGTCGTAGCCCCAGT
>CAZWUN010000547.1:0-2774 GCA_964637145.1 uncultured Burkholderiales bacterium | reverse complement strand
GAGAAGGAGGTGGCCTACCAGATGCATCGTCAGTTTGAGCGTTCGGAATCGGAACGCGCAGGACTATAGACTTGAACGGCGCCGCGCTCATTCCTAAGGGCTCAACAGGCGGCACTTTACACTTTAGTCAGGAAAAGAGAGAAGGCCTCCGCTTGAAAGCGGAGGCCTTCTCTGTCTCTCGTCGCGACGGCTCTTGAACTAGAACTTGAAGCTAAACGAGGACGAGATCTGGAAACCGTTCCAGTTGTAGGGATGCGTACCAAACTGCGGACCCAACGCCACGTTGAAGTTCGGATTGGCCGGACTCGCAAAAACACGCGGGTCGACATTATCCTGCATCCAGACGTAACGAGCATCCAGACCCCAGGTCATGTTCTCTTCGATATTCCAGACCAGCCGGAGATCCGGATACTTCTGGTTGATATCGATAATGGTGTATCGGGCATTGCCGGAAGCAGCCGCGAAACCGTTGTAGACACCGAGCGGGTCCAGATGACCAAAGATGTCTACGTTGGTAAAGCCGACGCCAGCGGTGAAATCATCGGTCACATCATAGTCGACCGCGAGTCGGTAACCACGATTGGTGACGTCGACAAAATTCTGGTTCTCTGCAGCCAAGCCAGCAGCTCCACCCAGGATAGTCGACATGCTGGAGGTGCGGAACCAGTTATAGTTCCGAAATCCACCCGAGAAGAGAACGCCGCGATTGGAGTTTTCCTCATCGAACAGATACTTGTAGCCGCCAACGATACCGAAGTGCTCCATCTTGCCCCGATTGTCTTCGCGGGGTACCGCCAGCGCGTTTGCGCCCGAAGGAGCAAACGTCAACGGATGATAGCCACCAAAAACTGGCTCAATGAAGCCTGGCGTGTATCCAAGAACATTCACGTTCGGAGTCCCCGGGGCGATCGACCCGGCCGAAAAGCGGACGTCCTGAAGCGATGACTGCTTCTGAGACAGATTTCCATAGTCAAGAGTCACTCGACCGGTAGGCAGGAAGCGCCAGGTCACCGCTGCCCGAATTCCTTCTCGGTTGTGCGGGTACACCTGCGTATCATGCAGAGAGTACATGCTGTTGAAGTAGTTGAAGTCGGGCGAGCGCCACAGGGGCGTCGAGATTCCCTCAACCTGAGGAATCTGGATGATGAACGGGTCGTAGCGGGCATCCACAGAGAGGTAGTTGGCTTCAACATCGAGCGACTCGTCCAGGAACGAGGCACCCACCCCTACGCGGAAGGCATTACCGCTGGCTTTGAAAGCCGAATTCTTCTGCGGCTTATAGTCGCTATGAGAATACTCGGCCCGAATCCATGGCACATACTCGTGATCGAAAGTGTAGTTGAACGTCACACCGTAACTCGTCTGATCTTGCGGACCGAGAGCACCGACGTTAGGAATGCCGGCAATCGGCAAGCCCAGGGCGGCAAAAGCCGCGATCGAACCATCCGGACGCAAGCCGGGGAGGTTGATCCCCGGGATGGGCCTGATGTCCGTCACGCTACCAATACCGGACACGTTCTGACTACCTGCCCCCCCGAGCTGATTGACATAGAACCCGCTTGGATTAACCCAGTTCAGCGTAAAGTTGGGAACCTGAATCAATCCCACCTGAAGTGCCGCGCCACCAGAAGCCTCGTTGGCGATATGCAAGAAATTGATCCGGCCGATTCCACGGTCTTCATCAAAGGCGACAGCAACGTTGCCACCTTCAGCGTGGGTGAAGTAACCCTGACCGACTGTCCCGGCATTGACGATGGGAGCGAACAACGGATTGATACCGGTGTTGCCATCGGCAATCCGGGTACCCATCGCTTCCCACTTGAGGATGATATCTTCCTCCTCATCCAGCGCCACATCGCCCCGCACCTGCATCCCAAAACCATTCAGGTACTTCGGACCGTAATAGTTTGGATTCAGCTGTTGAACGTAGGTGATCGAGTCGTAGCGAGTATCCTTGAGAGCCCCAAGGCGGAGCTCGGTCTTACTCGGGTTATGCCGCAACCATAGATTGTCCAGAGTCATCCGGGTATACGGAGTCTGATTCGCAGACTGTAGACCAACCGTACCATTGGAAGCTGTCGTATTCCCGTTGAAGGCGTTGGACAGGTAAGGCGCGGTCACGCCATAGTAAGCATCCACCGCTTGATCGCCCTGACTGCTGTAGGCAACAAACTCGGCGTTGGCATCAATGTCGTCGCTGACCTTGACGCGCACCCCCAGCAGGGCGGCAGTCGAGAACCCGGTTCCGGTGACGAATGGACGTCCCCCGCGCCAATCGGTCGCCGTCAAGACGCCGAAGATGAACGGGTTAAACGGTAATCCGGCCGCCACGTTACCGGCGGGAATGACTCCGCCTGCACCGGTAGCAGCCCCGACCGCCTGCTGATAGCTCAAAGTCGGAACGGTGGTCCCAGGAACAGTACTGAACTGACCCGCGGAGCCCGTATTCCGGAACTGTTGAGCGACCACGCGTGTATTGATCTCGCCATAGAACGTAATCCGCTCAAGCTCGGTCACCCGCTTGTCGAGGCGCTCCACGTTCTCTTCCAGGTTAGTGACCCGCACGCCAAGAGCAGTTAACTCTTCTCTCAGCGCATCGACCAGTTTGCGAAGCTCATCCAGCTCAGCCTTGGTCGCGAAGGTCGCGTGCTCTTGCTCCATCTTGGCCAGGAGCCTGGCCACGATCATGGCTACTTCCCACCGAGAAGCAGCCCGATCACCTTTGAATGTCCCGTCGGGATACCCTTCCACCAGGCCCTTAGCAGCCAGTGCTG
>CAZWUN010000546.1:0-2802 GCA_964637145.1 uncultured Burkholderiales bacterium | reverse complement strand
ACGCCGAAGGCCTGCAGGCGATGATCGCCACCTTTCGCCCCCTGGCCCGTCTGACCGTGGTGGCCCCCGACCGCGAGCGCAGCGCCGTGGGCCATTCGCTGACCTTCCATTCCCCGCTGCGGGTGCGCAAGCTCGAGGAGCAGGAGAACTATGTCTGCTACAGCACCGACGGCACTCCCACCGATTGCGTGTTGCTCGCGCTCTACGACCTGCTGGCCGAGGATCGACCCGACCTGGTGCTCTCGGGCATCAACCGGGGCTCCAATCTGGGCGACGACGTGACCTACTCGGGCACGGTGGCGGCGGCCCTGGAGGGCATGATCCACGGGGTGCCCTCGCTGGCCTTCTCGCAGCCACGCTCCAGGCCCATGCACTATGAGACCGCCGCCCGCGTCGCGGTTCGGATGGTGCAGGCCGTTCAGCGCTACGGCATGCCCTCCAAGACGCTCTTGAACGTCAACGTGCCGGCTCTTCCCGAGGAGCAGCTCCAGGGGGTCCAGTTTACCCGCCAGGGGCACACCGAATATTCCCAGCGAATCGTCAAGCGGGTAGATCCATGGGGAACGGAGTATTTCTGGGTCTCAGGGGATGCTCCCCGGGGGGAGCCGCTGCCCGGGACCGACTTCGGCGCCATCGAGAGTGGCTACGTGTCGGTAACCCCGCTACACTGCAACCTGACCCATCTGGAGCAATTGGAGGCGTTACGCGCATGGCAGATCGACTTGAGGTGACCGAGGACAGCGCCGGACTGCCGGTGCTCAGCACCGTGCTCGACCGGGTCGAGAACGAGCTGCTCAAGCGCGAGCAAGCGGGCTTCATCTACGTGGACGTGGTGCAGTTCCACAACCTGATCGAGACCTACGGCGAGGAGGTGGCCGAGAACCTGCGCAACCTGCTGGGCCAGACCCTGATCCGCCAGCGCGGCAAGCTGTTCCGCGACGAGGACCTGGTGGCCGTGGGCGGAGCCGGCTCGGACTACTTCGTGATCTACCTCTTCAGCCCACCCCGGCGCAAGGACGCTTTCTCCCCCACCGATCTCAAGGTGGTCAGCTCGCGCGTGGTGCACAAGCTGACCAACATTCTCAACGAGCGCGCCGTGCAACTCGGCGTCAAGGAGAAGGTCGACCTGCGCAGCGGGTATACCGTCATCAAGTACGACCCCCGCCTGCCAGTGGACAAGCTCGTCGAGGAGGCCCGCCGCGAGGCCGCCCTCAAGTCCGAGCTCGAGGAGATCCTGGTCACCTTCGTCTCCAACGTGTCCCACGAGCTGCGCACCCCGCTGACCTGCATCAAGGGCTACGCCGAGACCCTGCTCGAAGGGGCCATGGAGGATCGCGACCTGACCCATCGCTGGCTGAGCATCATCAGCGAGGAGGCCAAGCGGCTCGAGCGGTTGATCCACGACCTGCTCGACCTCAGCATGATCGAGGCCCACCAGGTGGCCCTCAAATTTCAGCCGGTGGATCTGCGGGCGGTGGCCAATCACACCGTGGCCGTGCTCGACAGCTACGCCCAGAAAGCCGAAGTGGCCATGGCCACCGAGTTCGACCCGGAGCTGACCGAGATCCGGGCCGACGAGGACCGCATCAGCCAGGTGCTCCTCAATTTGACCGACAACGCCATCAAGTATTCCCAGCCGGGCGGCCAGGTGACGGTGCGCACCCGGATGTACGAAGGGATGGCGGTGGTGGAGGTGGTCGACCGGGGAGCCGGCATCCCCGAGCAGGAGCTGGCCCGCATCTTCGAGCGCTTCTACCGCGTCGAGAAGGGGCGCACGGCTCGCTTCGGGGGGCGAGGGCTGGGCCTGGCCATCGCCAAGAACATCGTCGAGGCTCACGGGGGCGAGCTCGAGGTGGAGAGCCGACTGGGCGAGGGCAGCTGTTTTCGCATGCTCTTGCCGGTGAACCCCGAGAAGGAGTCCTGGATGGACGACGAGGCCTGAGACCGCCAGGGCCCGGGGGCGAGGGGCAAGACCAGAGCAGCCCTCGCCCCCGGCGACTCCGGGCGATACCCGCAAGCCCCTCGGGGACAGGGGCCGGGAATCTTCAGGCGGCATGGCGAAGGGAACCTGGGCGAGCCTGACGGTAACGTCAGGGATGCCTGGAAGCTGGAGCATGCCGACTTTTCTCTACGAAGTTCGCGACCCGAAGGGCAAGGTTTTGCAGGGCGAAGCCGAGGCCCCCACCAGGCTCGAGCTGGTGCGAGAGCTCGAAACCCTGGAGTATGTCGTGCTGGGCGTGCGCGAGAAGCTGCCTCTGCTCAAGCGCCTCAAGCGCAGCTTCAGCCGGCTGGCCACCGTCGACGTCACCGAGCTGGCTCTCTTCACCCGCCAGCTCTCTCTTCTGATCAGCGCCGGCGTGCCCATCCTGAAAGCCCTGAGCTGCCTGCTCAAACAGGCCTGGAGCCCCCGGCTGCAGGTGGCCATCGCCAGCGTCCTGGAAGGGGTGCGCGACGGCAAGGGCTTCAGCAACTCGCTGGCTCGCAATCCCCGCGCCTTCGGTCCGGTCTACGTCAGCCTGGTACGAGCGGGAGAGGTTTCGGGCGGCCTGGACGACATCCTCAAGCGTCTGTCCGATTTCCTCGAGCGAGACATGCGACTTTACCAGAAGCTCCGGTCCTCACTGGCCTACCCGGCCCTGATTTTCATCTCCAGCGTGGCCATGACCGCGTTCATGGTCTTGCACGTCTTTCCCGCCTTTGTCAGCTTTTTCGAGGGGCTCTCCCTGAGGCTCCCGCTCCTGACCCGCTTCGTGCTGGCGACCAGCCAGTGGTTCACCGACCCCTGGGTGCTCCGGGGGCTGC
>CAZWUN010000545.1:0-2808 GCA_964637145.1 uncultured Burkholderiales bacterium | reverse complement strand
TGCTGACGGTGTGGGACGTGGCCAGCGGCCAGGTGCTCAAGGAGATCGGCCCCGAGGTGCACCAGCTCGACTCCATCGACGGCCTCGAATTCAGCCACGACGGCACGCACCTGATCCTGCTGCGCAACATTCAGCCCCTGCGCTGGCTGGACTGGAAGAACGCCAAAGTGACCCGCGAACTCGCCATTGCAGCCGATCCCAAGAAGATCCTCGACTACAGCTTCAGCCCCGACCAGAACCTGGTCGCGGTGGCCACCTACAAGGGCATCCACCTGTGGGACCTCAAGGCGAGTAAGAAGCTCAAGAGCTTCGTGCCGGACGTGCCCATCTGCTCGGTGGACTGGCTGGAGTACACTCCTCCCAAGCAGCCCAAGGTGCGCCTGCTGGCCTACGCCAAGCCCCTGATGGGCGCCGACACGAAGTGGAAAGACGTGGCCGGCATCATCAACATCGACAGCGGCAAAGTCACGCCGCTACTCAACGACGTGCCGGCCGACAAGAAGGTCGAGGGCAAGATGACCTTCTTCCGGGTGCGCTGGGAGTGGGGCGGCGACTATCTGCTGTTGTGCTACTGGAACCTGCCCCCGGCTTCCAAGGCGGGGGTGATGCTGGTGGACAGCCTCACCGGCAAGTACTCGGCCAACCACGAGCTCGAGCAACTGGCCGTGGGCTGGGAGCCGCGCTATCTGGGCAAGCCCTTCTGGGGTTTCGAGGTGCTGACCTGGGACATCACCGGCAACCCCTACAAGACCGCCGCCCAGTTCCTCGTGCCCACCCGCAAGGAAGGCCTGAAGATTCTGGACACGGTCAACGAGACGGTGTTGCCGATGCAGTCGATGTCCCTCAACCGGACCCGCACCATGGCCGCCATCACCACCAAGAAGGACCCCATGTCGCCCAGCGAGCTGTTTCTCTACAAGCTCGTGCCCAAGAAGAAGTAAAAGGACTCCCTCCGGAGAGGGAGCCCTTTTACTTCGCTGCCGCGACCCCGTAAGGAAGCGAGAAAGAGGACGTAAAGCGCGATCGCGGCTTTGCGTTCTACTTCTTGAGCGCTGCCCGGGTCAGCTCGCCCTGGCGCTGAACTTCCAGCACCATGCGGCGGAAGCAGACGCTGAACAGCACGGCCATCCCGGGCTGGTCGCCGAAGCTGATCGTGGCGCCGGCGGGCAGCTCCAGGTTCAGCAGGGGACCCATGGTTTCTTCAAGTGATTTGATCTTGGCGTCAAGCGCCTCAAGGTTATCTGCCACTGTTCCCTCCCAGTGTTCGATGGAATTGCCAGACGTTCGACGGACATGCGAAACCGCCTTTCGCCGTGAAGAGTTTTCTTCCTGAGCAAGTGGGGATAACATTTCGGCAACCACGTTCCGCCCGAGATCGTCTACACTTCGGGGCATGAAACGCTTGAACCTGATCCTTTGCCTGCTCCTCTCTTTGCTCCTCGTCGCCTGCTCGGGAGGAGGACCCGGCACCGTCGACGCCGGGCCGGTTCCCGGTCTGAATCCAGCCCCAGCTCCAGCCCCGCCCGCGCCGGGCCCCAACCCCAACGCCGGGGCCGACCCGGGCAATTCGCTGCAGGCCGCGCTCAACAGCGCCACCCCTCCCGGTCTGCCTGCCAATCCTCCCCCGCTGGTGCCCGGCTCGCCCCGTGGCCAGCAGCGCGCCCTGGGCGCCCAGTACAACCTGAGCGCGGGCTGGAACGTGCTGTCGTTCCCGATGAGCCGTGTCACTGCAGCCGGAGGTTTCCGCTACCAGCTCTACGGCTATTCCCAGGGCAATTTCTTCGCCGTCGACCCGGTCAACAACCCGCATGCCGTGGACACGCGCCTGGCCTACTTCGCCTACGCCGATACGCCCAGTACCGTCACCGTGCAGGGAGACTCCAACGACGGTCAGGTCAACACCCTTCCCTTGAATCAGGGCTGGAACCTGATCGGCTGCCCCAGCGAGAGCCAGCTCCTGTTCTCCACCATGAGCGCGAGCCAGCTGGGGGTCACCCGAACCCTGGCCGAGGTGGCCGGCTTCAGCCAGAGTAGTGGCGGCGTGTGGCTCTCCAACGCCATCTACGGGCTCTCGCCCGACGGCCAGCTGATCAGTGAGGACATCACCTCCCCGGGCGCCCTGCCGCCCTTCAGCGCCCGCTGGGTGTTCGCATTCTCCGACTGCGAGCTGAACTTGAACGTGGTGGCCCCCGTGCCGCCTCCGGTGCTGACCGGGCTGTCGGCCAGCACTGCCAACCCCGGCCAGACACTGATCTTGAGCGGCAGCGGTTTCAGCATCCTGGAGACCGGCTATCTCACCCTGGGCGGGATCCCGGTGAGCCCGACCTCGATCGTCAGCTGGGGCGACAACCGCATCGAGCTGATCGTGCCCGACGACGCCCGCACCGGCCCGGTGGTGGTGTTCGTGAACCGTTATCCCTCCAACCCGGTGGTCCTCAATGTAGGGGGCACCGGCACCGGCACCGCACAGATGACAGGACTGGTGCGCTCGGTCGCGGGGGTGCCCCTGTCCGGAGCCCAGGTCGCCGTGGATACGGGCCAGGCCACCCTGACCGCCGCGGACGGAACCTTCTCGCTCTCAGGCATACCCGCCGGCGAGCACCTGATCTTCGCCCAGGCGCTGGGATTCAAGCGCGGGGTGGGCCTGATCACCTTCGCCGCCGGCGACAGCCGGTCGCTGTTGGTGGAGCTCTCCCCCCTCCAGGGCGGGGGCTCTACGGGTGGCAGCGGCTCGGAGCAGGCGCGCGGCGTTCTGTTCGTGACCGGGGTGCCCTGGTTTACCGGAGGCGAGCGCTACTACGTCTCGCG
>CAZWUN010000544.1:0-2844 GCA_964637145.1 uncultured Burkholderiales bacterium | reverse complement strand
CCGACAACCCGGTGGCCCTGGCCCTGGCGGGCTACAACGCCGGGCCCAACCTGGTGGCCGAGCTGGGCACCGTGCCAGCCTATCCTCAGACCACCAACTACGTCTACTTTATCGGCTACGTGCACCAGCGCATGAGCAAGTTCGCGGGCGTGCGCTAGGGTTTGCAGACAGCCTGGATCCTGGGCGATCAGCTGAGCCAGAGAAACAGCGCCCTGGCAGCCCTGGACAAAGCCCGGGACCGGGTACTCATGATCGAGTCCCTGGAGCGCGCCCGTCGGCTCCCTTACCATAAACAGAAGATGGTGCTGCTCTGGTCGGGCATGCGGCACTTCGCCGACGAACTGCGCGCACAGGGCTATCAGGTCGACTATCACGAGGCCTGTCCTGACTACCGGGAGGCCGTGAGTCGCCATCGCGAGCGTTTTCGACCCCGGCGGATCCTGATGATGGAACCGGCCGACCACGGGGTCGCCAGAGAGCTCGGGGCCGACGAGATCACTCCCGACAGCCTGTTTATCTGCCCGCCTGGCCAGAAGCCGTACGCCCGACTCGAGCACTTTTACCGGGCCATGCGGCGAGCGACGGGCCTCTTGATGGATGGCCCCGAGCCCCACTCGGGCCGCTGGAACTACGATGCCGAGAACCGCGAGGTGCCCGAGAAAGGGCACCGCTTTCCACCCATCCCCTCCTATCCGCCCGATGCGGTGACCCGTGAGGTCATGTCCCTGGTCGAGCGCGAGCTACCAGGCCACTTCGGCCAGTTGGAGGGGTTCGACTGGCCGGTGACCCGCCCTCAGGCCGACCACTTCCTGGAGGACTTCCTGGACCACAGGCTGGATCTGTTCGGCCCCTACGAGGACGCCATGGTCGCCGGAGAGCGAGCGCTCTATCACTCGCTCCTCTCTCCGCTCCTGAACCTGGGCCTGCTCGACCCTCTCGAGGTCTGTCGGCGGGCCGAGCAGCGCTATCGGTCCGGCCGGGCCCGGCTCAGCTCGGTGGAGGGGTTCATCCGGCAGGTCCTGGGCTGGCGCGAGTTCGTGCGCCAGGTCTACCGCCAGCGCATGCCGGGATACCTGGAGAGCAACCACCTCCAGGCCGACCTGCCACTGCCGGCCTTCTACTGGGATGGAGACACCGAAATGGCCTGCCTGCGCGAGGCGATCGCCAGCCTGATGCGCCACGGGATCAACCACCACATCCAGCGCCTGATGGTGACCGGCAACTTCGCCCTGATCGCCGGCGTTGCGCCCCGCGAGGTCAATGACTGGTATCTCCTGGCTTACGCCGACGCCTACGAGTGGGTGGTCAGCCCCAATGTGCTTGGGCTTTCGCTCTTTGCCGATGGGGGCGTGATCGCCAGCAAACCCTACGCCGCCTCGGCCAACTACCTCAACAAGATGAGCGACCACTGCGCCGGCTGCCGCTACAACCCCAGAAGCGACTGCCCTTTCAACGCTCTCTACTGGGACTTTCTGGCCCGCCATCGGGACCAGTTTGCTGCCAATCCCCGCATGCTCTTGATGGTCAAACAGCTCGAGCGCAAGGGCGACCTGGAAGCCCTGCGAGCGCGGGCGGCCGAGCTTCGCTCCCGACTGCGGGCAGGCGAGCGCCTGTAGGGCCTGCTCAGCGCAGCTCGCGGCCGAAGGGCATCAGAGCCAGCTGGACCAATTTGAGGTGCTGGCGGGCGAAGGGGATGCCCACGATGGTGATGGCCAGCAACAAGGCGAAGATCAGGTGGTTCAGGGCCAGAACCCAACCGAAGAGCACCAGCCAGATCACGTTCATCAAGAAGTACAGAGTCGAGCTGGCCGACTCGCTCACCACCACTTCCTTGCCAAACGGCCACAGCATGGCCCCGCCCAGCTTCAGGCTCTGCAGGCCGAAGGGGATGCCGATCACGGTCAGGCAGATGGAAAGACCGCTGGCGGCGTAACCGATAGCCGCGGTCAGACCTCCGAAGATCAACCAGATGACGTTACCCAGGAAACTCAACGCTAATCACCTCTGCCTCAATATAGCAGAGGGGCTCAGGCAAGGGTCGGGCGTCCCCATCCATCCTCTCTCCAGGAAAGGCGGGCGCCTCGACCGCACAGATCATCCGGTCTGTCGAATTTGCTCTAGCCCGGAGCTAGCGCCGGCTCGGACTTCCTCTTCTCGATGTCCTGCTCGCGCGGGTCCTTGAGCGCCCGGTGCACGTTCTCGGGCGTGAAGGGCAAAGCCCGCATGCGCACCCCGATGGCGTTGAAGATGGCGTTGGACACCGCCGGGGCAGGGCCGTCGATGGGGATCTCGGCCACCGCCTTGGCGCCGAACGGGCCATGAGGCTCGTAGGACTCGACCAGGATGCTGGTCATACGGGGCATGTCGGTGCTGGCCAGGATCTTGTAGTCGCGGAAACTGGTATTGAGCAACTTGCCCTTCTCGTCGAACACCATCCCCTCGGTCAGCGCGTAGCCCAGGCCCTGGGTCACGCCGCCCTCGATCTGGCCGGTGGCGCCGTCGGGATTGATGGCCACCCCGCAGTCCACGCAGGAAACGAACTCGAGCACCTTGACCTGACCGGTCTCGGTATCCACCTCCACTTCGGCGAACTGGGCCGCGAACGGCGGGGGCGAGTGGTAGGAGAAGTGCGAGGCGGCTCCCTGAATCTGGAACTGCTCCGAGGAGTACAGCGAGTAGAGGGCGATCTCGCTCAGGGTCAGGCTGCGCTCGTTGCCGGCCCACACCCGACCGTCTCGCAGAGTCAGGTTGTCGATCGGCTCCTCGAGCATGTTGGAGGCCACCGACAAGATCTGATCGCGGCACTGCTCGGCCGCCTTCTTCACGGCCACTCCGGTGATGTAG
>CAZWUN010000543.1:0-2847 GCA_964637145.1 uncultured Burkholderiales bacterium | reverse complement strand
TTCGAACGCGGCCTTGTCATTGTCGAAGGCCAGCACGATCAACTCGGTCATCATCAGGCTCCTTTACCCGCAAAGTGGCCGAATCTTCCCGTCGCCCCGGCCGGATTCCCCCGTGTCTGGTAGAATGAGTTTGTGCTCACCATCCCTCCCCGCGATCCCTGGCGCTGGCTGACCGGCCTGGCCGTCCTCCTGATCCTGGGCATCGCCCTCACGCTGCAACTGGTCACCAGGCCCACCTCCCTGCGCCAGCAGCGCCTTCAGGGCGAATTGAGCCTGGAGTTGTGGCTTTCGCAGCTGGCCTCCGATCTGGCCGATAGCTCCGAGGCACGCCTGTTTCCCAATCGCTGCGAGCTGGTGCAGACCCGCCAGAGTGAGCTTCGACGACCGCTGGGCGGACTCGTGGTGCTTTCCAGCCCTCTGAGCCCGAGCGGGGGGGACCTCGAGGTCGTGGACGCCGCCAGCGGACAGAACCTCTCCTACCGGGCTCTGGGGCCCCGTCAGCTGACCGTGGAGAGTGCCAACCCGGTGCGCATCCACTACCCGGTGGACGAGCTCACTGTCTACCTGGTGACCCCCGACTCGGGCGCCTTTCAGGTCGAGCGACGCGACGCCAGCGGCCAGACCGAGGTGACCCGGCTCAACGAGGAGCTGCGGGTCAGCTCGCTGGGCTTTGAGACCGAGGGCGAGCTGGTGCTGATCCGCCTGGAGGTCAGCCACCCCTCCGGGTGGAGCCTGAAGGGCCAGCGCTCAGTACGCTCGCATCCCTGACGGCCCGTCAACAGAACGGCAACGTCTCACAGGGCCTGGCTGACTACAATCAGCCCCATCATGGACGTACGCAAGAACAGCTACATGCCCGTCTGGTCGCCCGATGGCAGCAAGATGGCCTTTATCTCCAGCCGCACCGGCTCTTACCAGATCTGGACGATGAATGCCGATGGCACCGACCAGCACCAGGTGACCGACGGCAAGCGCCCCTACTTTTATCCCAGCTGGTCGCCCGACAGCAGCCAGCTGACCTTCCAGGGGCTGATCCATGAGGGCGAGCGGCTCGACTACGACATCTTCGCCTGCAAAGCCGATGGCACCGACATGCGCCAGCTGACCGACGACTGGTTCGACCAGGAACAGCCGCTCTGGTCGCCCGACGGCAGCCAGATCCTCTATAAATCAGAGTCCAAAGAGGGCGAGTGGGGCGGCCCGGACGAGCTCTGGACGATCACCCCCGATGGCAAGACGGCCACCCAGCTCACCCACACTCCCAACGCCTACGAGTTCCAGCACACCTGGTCGCCCGACGGCAGCAAGATCGCTTTCGTGTCCACCCGCGACACGCAAGAGCATGATGACATGAACCGCAATGAGATCTACGTCATGGACAAGGATGGCTCCAACCAGCGCAAGGTCACCAACGAGCCGCTGGGCGCCTACAACCCGACCTTCTCGCCCGACGGCACCAAGCTGGCCTACACCTGGCGCCGCAAGAACAGCGAGATCGCGGTCATCAACGAGGATGGAACCGGCCGCCAGGTATTGACCGATCTGCCTACCGAGGACATGTGGCCGGAGTGGTCGCCTGACGGCAGCAAGATCGCCTTCACCAGCATGCGCAAGAACATCACCTTCGAGATGCGCACCGTGCCCTCCGACGGGGGCGAGGGAGCCACCTCGCTGCTGGCCGAGCCGATCGACGATCAGCAGCCTCACTACTCGCCGGACGGCAAGACCATCGCCTTCCACGCCGCCCGCGAGAAGGACGGCCTGGAGGACGTGTTTGCCTGCGATCCGGACGGCAGCAACCTGCGCCGGCTGACGCCCTATCCCGAGCCCGCAAGGTGAGCTGACCCGAGAGCGCGAATTATCCCAGAGTGGACGAGGTTCGCGAGTATGTCTACGACGGCGGACAGGAGAACACCAGCCGCCTCCCATGGCTGATATTGGCCATTCTGGGCTGCTTTATCTCCATTATGGCAGCTTATGCCATGATCCACGGAATTCGCGTGGTGAGCGGGCGAGCAGGGGCGATCATGCTGCTGATGCTGCTGTCGGGCCCGGTGCTGCTCTCCATCTACCTCACCCACCTGTTGCGCCATCACCAGTACAAGTCCACCCGCATCCTGGTGGACAGCCAGAGCGTCACCATCCTGACGACCGGCAAAGAGCGCCGCATCGAGCGCAAGGATCTCGACTACGTCCACCACACCGGCTCGGTGCTCGAGTTCCGCCTGCGTAACCAGGACCCCATTCTGCTGCCGGCCCGCTTCACCGACCAGGACGACCTGCTGGCCCGGCTCAGCTGACCGTGGAACGACTCAAGGCCCGCTGGGGCATCACCTCGGCCCGCCAGTTCTGGATCATCATGCTGGTGTTCGCTCTGACCGGAACCAGCGCCGTGCTGGTCAAGCGGCTGGCCTTCGAAGCCATCGGGGTGGGCCCCGACTGGCCCTGGTGGCAGCGCACGCTGCTCTGGTGCGCCATCGTCCTGCCCGCCTACCAGGTGCTGCTGCTGGCCTACGGCGCGCTGTTCGGGCAGTTCCGCTTCTTCTGGTGGTTTCTCAGGAAAATGTTCGGGGTGCGCACACCGCCTCCGGCTCAGGCCGACTCGGCCGAGCGGTAGCGGCCCAGGATGCGCACGAAAGGGAGGCTCGCAACCAGCCGCCCCAGCGCCTCCTCCAGCACCGAGCGGTCGGGCGGAGCCTCCAGGTCGAGATAGAAGCGATAGGTCCAGGGCGTGCCCGGGATGGGCCGCGACTCGAGCTTGACCAGGTTGAGCCCGCTCTGGGCGAAAATGCCCAGCGAGCGATAGAGCGCTCCCGGAGTGTGCTCGGTCTCCAGCACCAGGGAGAG
>CAZWUN010000542.1:0-2854 GCA_964637145.1 uncultured Burkholderiales bacterium | reverse complement strand
CCGGCAACCCCATGTTCATCTCCGAGGTGCTCAAGGCATTCAGCGCCGAGGGTCACCTCAAGCTGCAGCGGGGCCTGTGGCACCTGGAAACCGAGGCCCTGCCGCGCACCTCCAGCGGGGGCACCCGCATCCCCCTGACGGTGCGCGAGGCCGTGCGCCGCAGGTTGGCGGGGCTGGAGCCGGCCGCCCTGAAGGTGGCCGTGGGAGCGGCCGTGCTGGCCCGGCCCTTCGACCTGGAGCTTTTGGCCCGGGTCTGCGGGCTGGACTCGGTGGCCGACCAGGTGGAGCTGCTGGTGGAGCGGCGCGTCTTTCGCCGCCGCGAGGAGGGGCTCTACGCTTTCTACAGCCAGCCCCTGGTGGAGTCGGTGTTGGAAGGCGTACCTCCCGAGCGCCTGAACGAGCTCCATCTGGGCTCGGCCCGGGCGTTGCGCGACCGCTTCGCTACCCGCGAGATCAGCATGGAGCTGGCGCGCCACTACCAGAGGGCTGGCCAGAGCCAGGAGGCGGCCGTGCACCTGGCCCGGGCCGGCGAGCTGGCTCTGCAGTCGTTTGCCTACCAGGAAGCGGTGCAGTTGTTCGAGGCCGCCCTGGCCATCTCAGACACCCCCGAGTTGCACGAAAGACTGGCCGAGGCCCGTTTTGGGGCGGGCCAGACGGCCGAGGCCGAGGCGCTGTTCTCGCGCCTGGCCGAGCAGGCCCGCGAGCCCCTGGCCCAGGCCCGCCTGCTGCGAAAGCAAGGGGCCTGTCAGCTGGCCCGGGGAGATCTGGCCGGGGCCCACGGCAGCTTGAGTCGCGCCCGCCAGCGGCTGGGCGTGCGGGCGGTCTCCACCAGCCTGCAAGGCAAGCTGGGACTTCCGGTTCGGCTTCTGGCCTCGCGCCTGGGAGTGAGGGAGCGCAGCGACCCGGAGCGTTCCCTGGAGCTGCACGAGATCCAGGAGCAGTTGGGCCAGGCGCTGTTTTTTCTCACCCCGCGCGGCTGGAAACTGGACATGCTGGACATCACCCTGCGCGAGCAGGCAGCTGGAGGGCCGGAGGCCCGCATCACCTCCAAGCTGTCGCTGGCCTATGCCCTGCTGGGCGGTCCGGCGGCCACGGCCCGGATGGCCCCGGGCCTGCTGAGGAACGCCCTGGAGCTGCTGGAGTCCCACGAGGATGGCCTGTTCAAAGCCACTCAGCTGCGCAACGTGGGTTTCTTTCTTCACCTGTCGGGCCTCAAGGAGCTGGCTCTCTCGGCCGAGCAGCGGGCTCTCGACCTGTTTCACCGGCTGGGCGACCTCTACGGCCTGTCGCTGGCCCATTCGATCTCCGAGCAGATCCATCGCGAGGGGGGCTGGCTCGAGCCGGCCGAGCGCCACGCTCGGATGTCGCTGGAGTGCTCGGAGACTGTCTCCAACCCGATGGAGCTGGCCCTGGCCTGCCTCAAGATGGTGCTCGTGCTGTCGGAGAAGGGGGAAGTGGAGGAGGCGCGGGAGTTCCTGGAGCGAGCCGAGGCGCTGAGGGGCAGCCATCGGGCCCCCTATGTCGAGATGCGCCACGGTGCTGCCAGCGCTTACCTGGCCCTGGCCCGGCGCGACTACCCCCTGGCCGCCAGCGAGGCCCGCAAGACCTTGTCGCTGGTCAAGTCGGTGCAGGGTCTGCCTTATTTCCGAGCCGAGGCGCTCAGCCTGGAGGGCCTGGCGGTAAGCCGGCAGCCCGACCCCGGAGCGCTGGCCCGGGTGGCGGGCTGGCGCCGGTCGCAGCAGCGCTACCCTCGTTTCGAGGCCATCCTGGCACGGGCCCAGGCCCGCCTGCTCTTCTCCGAAGGGAAGCTCAAGGAGGCACTGGGGGTCGCGCGCGAAGCGCTGGCTGTGTTCGAGCGGCTGGACAATCCCTTGCAGCAGGCTCGCACCCACCGACTCCTCGAGCAGCTTGTCCCGGGTGAGGGCCATGAAAAGCGAGCGGGCGAGTTGCTGGCTAGTTCTTTGGAAACACCGAGAACGGGTGCTGCTCCGTAAATCGGCTGTTGTACAGGGGGGCGGTGCCCACGCTGGTCTCGCGGCGGGCCTCCTCGACGCCGACAGCCCGCACGTCCACGAGCACCTCTCGGGCCTGATTGTTGGGCGGCGGAGCCGACACCGTCTCGAAGCAGAGCAGGTTGTTGGCCACGATGCGGGTATCCGGCAGGGCCGAGATGTCGAACCCGGTGGGCTGCACCAGGTAAGGGCCGATGGCTCCGGGGGCGATCAGGGCCTCGCGGGTGGTGGGATCGGTCGGAATCGTGGCGGTACCCGCATCGATCACCCGTCGGATCAGGATCTTGTGCGGACAGCGATCGTCGTAGCCGTTGGCAGCCGCGCCCCCGGCACAGGTCGAGCCGAAGGTGCCGGCGTGGTCGCCCGGCACCACCAGATAGTAGAGAATGTTGCGCTGCCAGACCGGCAGCCCGTCCTCGTCGAGCACGATCTCACCGGTGGCGGGGTCGATGGGGGATAAGAACCAGAGAGCCTCGCCGTCGGATGCTCCGCCGCCCAGATGACCGGGCACCTGGGCGCGCGCGAGCTCGGTGGGGCTGGTGAGGGCCAGGTCGCGCTCCAGGGCAGCGCGCACTTTGCGCAACTCGCGGTTGGCCCCGTCCGCGCTGGAGGTCACCCGCCAGACGTAGATGCTCTGGTTGAACAGGGCCAGGACCACGAGCAGGAGCACCGAGAACACCGCCGCGGCGACGGAAAGCTCGAGCAGGGAGAAACCTCGCTCAGGGTGGCGGTGCAGCAATCTCATTGACCAGCTGTGTTACGCAGGTTTGCAGTTTCCCCTGTCCCTGACGCTGCCCCCCCGAGGCCCGGCTGTTCCACCACTGCACCGTGACATCCACCTT
>CAZWUN010000541.1:0-2855 GCA_964637145.1 uncultured Burkholderiales bacterium | reverse complement strand
AGGCCCAGGAAGGCCAGGGCCAGCACCACGATCAGGATCCACGGGAGACTGGTCGGCGCCGGTGATGCCTGTGGCGGCCGGCTGGCAGGGGCCGGGGGTGGAGCTTGTGGCGACGGGGTGGGCTCCGGCAGGCCTTGGGCGGGGGTAGACGGAGACGGGGTGGGCTGAGCTTGTGGCGACGGGGCGGGTTCCGGCGGGCTGGCAGGGGCCGGCGGAGCTTGTGGCGACGCGGATTCCGGCGGGCTCGTTGGAGCGGGTGGCGTTGGCGCGGGAGCCGGGGGGCTGGCAGGTGCCGGGGGGGGCGGAGCTTGTGGCGACGCGGATTCCGCCGGACTGGCAGGGGCCGAGGGCGGCGCGAGTTCGGACGGACTCGTGGGGGCGGGTGCCGTTGGCGCGGGAGCCTGGGGCGTGCCCACCTGCCCCCCACATTGAATGCAGAACTGAGCCTCCGGCTCCAGACGCCGCCCGCAGTTCTGGCAGTACATATCGCCAGGTTCGGAACCAACCCGCGCCCGTTCCTCTCCAGCACGAAGGCCGAAGCGCCCACAGACTAAACACACCAAATAGTGTCAAAATTCCGGTTAACAAACACGCTTAAAGAGTTAAAGATTTGTTTCTTAGCATCCAACCGACGAGAATGTAAAATATCGTTAACAACTACCACCGAGGAGGACGACCCCGTGTTCATGATCGTCGGTTCCGCCTTACTCACCCAGATGATGACAGCGCCCGGCAACCTGGAGGGGCCCTCCACCCACCCCGACGATTACCGGCCCGTGCAAGGCCTGAGCATGGATGTCAGCAGCCAGGCCAACGGGCTCACTCCCACCAACCGCGTCCGCCTCGAGGAGCGGATCCAGTTGCTGCAGATCAACTCCCGCTTGTTCGACCTCTATCGCAGCACGGCGGGGCAACCGCCGGCCCTCGGCACCGTGCCTGGCCCATTCCCCGGCCCGGTCCCGCCCGAAGGCCAGCTGCCGGGCCCGGTCCCCGGCCCGCCTGGCCCTATCCCCGGCCCGGGCCCGGGTCAGTGGCCCGTTCCCGGTCAACTCGCACCCATGCCACAGGTCCAGGGCCCGGCGCGCCTGGTGCACCTGGAGGGCGACCACATCCGCGTGGCTCGTCCGGCCGACCGTCCCCTGGTTCAGGCTGACCCGAACGGCCTGCTCACCGGCGATCAGCAGATCATCCAGGCCTACCACGCGGCCCGCAACACCCACCAGATGACCGAGGGCGCGCTGGGTCGCCCGGTTCGCTTCGGAACTCCTGACGGCAGGCTCACCGTCAGCCTGGACGACCCCCGGGCCGAGTTCATGGGGCCCGCTCACCTCCCCCAAGACGGCAGCATCATCTTCCCGCGCAACAACGTCGGTTCAGGCGGAGACCCGGACGTGGTGGCCCACGAGACCGGCCACGCGGTGCTGACCAGCCAGCGCCCTCAGTATCGGTATGAGGGCCATGGCGGCACGGGAGCGGTCCACGAGGCTTACGCCGACGTGACCCAGCTGACGCTGGCCCTGCGCGACCCGGACGTGCGCCGGGACGTGCTGGCCAATCGCGATGGCTCCAACCTGGCCAGCGTCGTGGGCGAGGGCGCCCACCTCATGCGGCAAAATCCTCAGATCGATGGTCCCCGCAACCCGCGACTGGGCATCCGCGATCTCTCCCAACCGGCGCCCGCGGGCGACCAGTCCCACGATGCTTCCCAGCGATACAGTCGCGCCATCTACCGCAGCACCCTGGAGGTGCAGGCTCAGCTCCGCCGCGAGCAGCCCGACCTGACCGAGGACCAGGCTCTGGAGCGAGCCAACCAGATCGTGGGCGGAAACGCGCTGCGCGCAGTGGATTTCTTGCCGGTGGGGCCCTCGGCCACTCTGGAAGACCTGGCCCGGGCCACCCTGCGAGCGGGAGATCGGGATCAGGATGGCCGCTACCGGGCCCTTATGGAGCGCAACTTCCGTGAGAACGGCGTTCAAGTGGGAGGGCCCAGCGACCGGCTGCGCGAGGCGGGCTACCAGGTCATGGGCCAGAACCCGGCCCTGCGGATGCCGGCCGAGCTGCGCGAGGGGGCCCAGTTCGGTCCTTCGGTGGGCGCCGAGCGCCCGCCCGGCAGCGGTCCGGGCACGGTGGCCGAGGACTACCTGCGCAACAACCGCGAGGCGCTCGGCCTGCCCGAGGGCGTGAGCTACCGGGCCCATCAGTTGATCCGTAACGACCGGGGCGAGACCTTCGTGCACTACTCGGACGGCCAGTCGCTGGCCGACCCGAACAACCAAAACTATCTGCTGCTTGCTTTCGATCGGGAAGGCCGGCCGATCCACCTGCAAGACAGCGTTCCCCCGCCGCCAGCTCCGCCGGCGACCCACTTTGCTCCTTTCCCGACCCCGTTCCCCCAGCCTCCGTTCCCCCAGCCCGGTCCCGACGGTCCGGGGAAGGCCCCGTTCCCCGAGCCTCCGCAAGCCCCGGAGGCCCCCCGCTTGCCAGCCCTGGGAATCGTTGCCTGACAAAGGCGGCGAGAAGCCTGCCCCGAACAGGGGCTCATCCCCGGTCCAGCGAACTCTCCCAGATGATTCCTCCCCTGCGCAACGACAAGGAAGTCCGCAAGGCTGCCCGCGAGGCGATCGGGGGCCGCACCGAGGACATGGAGAAGACGCTCGAGCAGATCGGCGTCCATGGCCACAACAGCGACGTGCAGGACGTGGCCAACGTGGGCTTGATGGCCATGCAGGGAGTGGAGACCGGCCAGGAGACCACCGAGCTGGCCCGCCGTCAGGCCGGGCGGGCGGCACTGGACGTCCTGAGCAGCGAGCACGACCCCAAGGGCAGCGTGCAGGGCGTGGGGCGCGTGGGCGAGC
>CAZWUN010000540.1:0-2865 GCA_964637145.1 uncultured Burkholderiales bacterium | reverse complement strand
TGGCCAGCCGCTCACGCATCACCAGTTGCTCCTGGGCCTGCTCGAGCTGCTCGGTCCGCTCCTCCACCAGGCGCTCCAATCGATCCACCAGGCGAGCGTGCTCCAGGGCCACTCCCACCTGGTTGGTGACGGCCTGGAGCAACACCAGGTGGTCTTCCGAAAGCGTTACCGAGCCGGCGCTGCCCACCACCAGCACCCCCACCGGGCCCAGCGGGCTGGGAATGGGCACGGCGGCCACCGATTTGAGCCGCTCGCGGGCCAGCCCGGCGGCCGAAGCCGGGTAGTGATCGGTCGTCGAAGGGTCGAAGATGAGGGGCCTGTTCTCCAGCAAACAGCGCACGGTAAAGCGGTCCTCTGAGAGCGAGAAGCGCTGCAATTCCTCGATCGTGGCCTGACTGACGTTGACGCCCGAGCCCAGGACCATTTCCTCGCCCTCGCGCAGCTGGATCACCCCGACATCCATCTGCAGCACCTCAACCAGGCGTTGCAGCGCGGTGCGCATGACCTCGGCCGGCTCGTAGCTCTGAACGGTGGCCGAAATGACGCTGGCCAGGGCGGCCAGATCTCTGAACTGTCGACCGCTCCTGTCGTCGCTGAACTGTCGACCGCTCCTGTCGTCGCTGAACTGGTGGCTCACGTGCCGAAGGAATTGATTCGATCGATGAGCTGTCTCAGCCGCCCATAGCGACGCCGGTGATAACGAAAGATGAGCCGGGGCAGATGGACGATGGGCTGATCATCGGCCTCGTCGGGCAGGGCGGGCGCCTGTCGAAAAGACCCCCCCTCCACCAGAAGATCGGCGAACTCGGCCTGGATCTGGGCCAGGTCCTCGTCGCTCAGAGGGGTCTCCAGGCGCATGACCAGTTCGTCGCCCACGTAGCGCATGCTGTGATAGCGCCGGTAGAAGGTGGTGATCTCGTCGCAGGCCCGCTCCACCGAGTCGGTCACCAGGTAGAGATGCAGGTCCTCTTCGCTGATCATGCCAGCCGGCAGGAGCCGCTTGCGGATATAGCTGTCCAGGTCGTTCCAGAATCCGGTCTCGGGTGGATGCACGAACAGGACCGGCAGGATGTAAGACTTGCCGGTCTGGATCAGGGTCAGGGTCTCGAAGCCCTCGTCGTGGGTGCCAAATCCGCCCGGGAAGCACACCACCGCGTGGGTCTCCTTGATGAAAGCCAGCTTGCGCGTAAAGAAATATTTGAAGTTGACCAGCTTGGGATCGCCGTCGATCACTTCGTTGGCGGTCTGCTCGAACGGCAAGCGAATGTTGACCCCGAAGGAGTTCTCCGCCCCCGCTCCGGCGTGACCGGCCTTCATGACCCCGTTGCCGGCGCCGGTGATGCACATGTAGCCCCGCTCAGCCATCATCCGAGAGAACTCCATGGCCTGCAGGTAGTCGGGGTGGCCCTCGGGCGTGCGGGCCGAGCCGAACACGCTCACCTTGCGGCGTCGCCGATAGGGCATGAAGACTTTGAAGGAGTAGCGCATCTCCTTGAGGGTGGTATTGATCAGCTTCATGTCCCCGCGATCGGCCCCGTCGCTGATCAGCTTCATGGCGCTGACCACGATCTGGCGCAAAAGATCGGCTTGCGGCGAGGTCGCGTGATGCTCGACGATCCGCTCGACGAGGTCGTCGAGCTCCGAGTCACCGGTTGAGTTGAATTTCGGCATAGGAAAGCGGTGTCAACTATGCGCGAGCGAGCGGCGTTTTCCTTCAGGCATCCGAGTCCTCTGGGTCCTCATGGGGTGGCCGCACGGCCGGGCTGCCACATTCGGGGCAACGCAGAACGTCAAGCAGCTCGGGGGCATCCTCGGACCAGAAGGGAAGGGCTCCTTGAGTTCCGTGGTAGTGCAAACAAGAGCTGGACGAGCAAAAAAGCACGTAGTTACCAGGGTAGAGGCTCTTGATGACCGGCTGGCCGGGGGGTGGAAAGGGGTCTTCTCTTCGCTTGTAGGTGCGCAGCACCAGCTTCTCTTTCTTGTCCTGCAATCAAGAATCTCCTGACGACTCGATCACCAGCGTACCGGTCAGATCCAGGCCGAGCGAGCCCAGTGAGGTGGCGCCCGCGGTGGCGGGCACGACCAGGGTGTGAGCCACCTGGAGCACCTCTGTGAAGCCCGCGTAGGCCACGCCTTCCAGGATGACCTGCAGGGCGTCAAAGGACTCGGCCAACTGGCGATCCTCATGATAGCCTAACTGAGAGAGCAAGACCAGGGGCTGGTCGGGACCCACCTCGTCGAGCACGGACTGAAGGGCCTCCCGAGCCGGCACCACCTCGACGCCGGCAGGAGCCTTGGGGGGGGCAAGCCCCGCCACGATCACGTCCATCCCGGCTCGCTGCAGGCGCAGGTAGCCGCACACCAGCCGGCTCAGCTCCACCCCTTCCCGCTCCGGAAAACGCCAGTTGGCAGCCAAGAAAGGGCATCGCATGGCTCGGGCCAGCTCCAGGATGCCCTCCAGGCCCCAGGAAACTTCGTCCTCTCCGATGGCGGCCGCGTGGTAGCCCAGGTGAGCCAACACCTCAGCCACCGGTCGCCCCTGAAAACGCTCGGCCAGCTCGCTGCCGCGAGAGAAATTCCCCGTGTCCAGCAACAACAGCTCGGGCTGGGCGGCCCGCTCGCGCTTGACCAGGGTGGCCAGTCGGGGCAGTTGCTCCACGTCGCCGTGCAGGTTACCGGTATAGCGAATCTCGAGTCGTTTGACCTCACCCCAGCGGATGGCAGGTTCCATGGGCCTTCGCCTTCGAGCTGCGAGCCGGATTCCTCCAGGGCCGCCCCCTGCGAGCGGCCCTGAAGGGCTTTCCGGGTTTGGTGGGAAACAGTGCCCCCACAGACGATACCGGAGGACCCCGTGGGCGAAGTCGA
>CAZWUN010000539.1:0-2870 GCA_964637145.1 uncultured Burkholderiales bacterium | reverse complement strand
ACCCGGCCAACCCGATGACGCTGGTCTTCAACATCTTCGAGCTGGCCTCGCTGGGAGCGGCCGTCTTCATCGCCTGGGCCTCGCTCTCGGACGGCGAGTGCAACTGGCTCGAGGGGGCCATGTTCCTGGCCGTGTATCTCTTCTTTGCGGTGGTGTTCTGGTTCCACCCGTAGGGGGTTTCCCGGAAGGATCCAGGGACCGGTTCGGAAAAGCTGGCTGGCAATCTGAGTATTTTTGGAGCAAGCCATGTCCGACGAAGCCAATCCGGGCCCCAACACTGAGCTGCACCCCGTCATCGCCATCGTGATGACCGGCTTTTTCCTGCTCTGGACCGGGATGATCTACTTCTTCACCAATCCCCACGCCGCCGTGCCCCACCTGATCTGGTTCCGCTTCTGACCCAGGCCACGTTCTTTTCGGGACCAGACGACTTCCGGGTCTGGCTGAAAGAGCATCACGCCAGCCGACAAGAGTGCTGGGTCGGCTACTACAAGAAGGGCGCCTCCCATCACCTACCCCGAGGCCCGCGACGAAGCCCTCTGCTGGGGCTGGATCGACGGCAAGGTCAAGAGCCTGGACGAGGAGCGTTACGTCCAGCGATTCACCCCCCGCAAGAAGGGCAGCATCTGGAGCAAGGTCAACCTGGCCCGGGTCGAGGAGTTGACCCGCCAGGGCCGCATGCAGCCTCCCGGCATCCAGGCATTCGAGGCCCGCACCGAGGAACGCACCGGGATCTACGCCTTCGAATCCCCTCAAGTCGAGCTTCCCCACGCGCTTCTCGTGCATTTCCAGGGTCAGGCCGAGGCCTGGGGGCACTTTCAGACCCAGCCGCCCTCTTATCGCCAGGCCAGCCTCCACTGGGTGGTCAGCGCCAAACGCGAGGAGACGCAACTTCGCCGGCTGCAGAAGCTGATCGAGGTGTCCGCGGCGGGCCGCCGGCTGGGCATGCTCTCACCCGGGAAGTCTTGACGCACTTGTCAGGGCGACCCGAGGGTTGTATTCTCTGATCATGTTGAGTCACCGTTCCTCCTATTCGCGCTCGAGGAGTCTGCCCAAGCCAGGCTGATCATCAGACGGTGTTGTCGCGCGTGGGTCGCTCGTTTTGAGCGGCCCACTTTCGTTTCATCAGGAGAAACGCATTCGGGGGTGTCCTTCACTCCAAGAAAAGCACGTCTCCCCGCACGTGCTGCGCCATACGACGGCGATGAACCTCCTCCATGCTGGCGTTGACCGCGCTATCATAGCACTCTGGCTGGTCCGTTGAAACAACGCAGATCTATCTGGAAGCCAGCCTCTCGATGAAGGAGCAAGCTCTCGCAAAAACTGCGTTGCCGGAGACGGGGAGCGGACGATTTCGGCCAACGGACGAGCTTCTGCGCTTCCTCCAGAGCCTATGAGTCTGGATTATGCCGAGTGGCCTCGGCTGGGCGAGCTTGAGAGCGGGCTCGAGTGAGAATACTCGGCATAATCCGGTACTCGGTATAATGACGTTTATGCCGAATTCGGCATAAGCGGCACTCGTGCGCCACCCTGCTCCTGAACGACCGCACCAATACGAAGGTGGTAGCCCAGAGATTGGGCCATAGCGGCGTGGAAACCGTTCTGGACGTGTATTATCATCCGTCCGACGAACAGCAGATTGCCGCGTCCAACCATATCGAGACGGCTCTTCTCGGTGGGAATCACCTCCGCGCCGTGGTCTAAATGGCGACCAGGATCTGACGGGGAAGGCGGGAAACTCCGATTCATGCGTACTTCTGGGGTTGCTCTGCTGTTTGTAGTGATCTTGTCGGCTGTATTCGGCACCGTCTTTCGTGTAGAGAACAAACCACCGGAGCCCATGCCGACTTCTTCGAGGAACCACAGCCCCGGCTTTACCTACCTGCCGCCTACTCAGCCTATGATTGTCCTACCGGATTTCCGCGAGGTCAAAAGACCTCCCAGTTTTTATGACGCCTCCGCGGCTTATGCTGGAGGTTTGGATGATGGGGACGAACAGCCAGGGCGCGCAGCATGTGGGAACACCGCACGGTCCGAGATGAGAAGAAACCTGGAGGAAGAGTATCTGAGAAGACTGGCGGTAGAGCGCGCTCGTAGGGGCAATTAGGCTAAGGCTAACGAGCAGGATCGCGCCGTAGAAACAAAATTCGACAGTCTAGAAGTTCGGTGATCAAATGTGATCAGAAGGCCCCCGAAAAGCCCCGTCAAACCCAGACGGGGCTTCATTCTTGCTAAGGCACATTCGTGTTCCCGGGAGGAACCGAACATGCGCGCATACCGATTCAACTGCGAGGCCGCCAGGGCCTTCGCCGAGGGAGACTTTCGGCGGGCCGAGAACCGCGCCCGTGCGGCCCTCAAGCACTCCCACACCGAGGCCGACAAAGTCACCAGCTTGTTGAACCTGATGGCCACCTTGCAGAGAGTGAGACCCTCCCCAGAAATCGAGTCCCTGGCCCGCCAAGCACTCGAACTCTGCCTCCACTCGCAAGACCGGGAAGTCTGGAGCGAGGAGCCGCGGGCCTAGCGCCAATTGGCCCGATGCCTGCAGGCGCGCGACTTTCCCGAGCTCTTCAGGACAGGTGAGACCGCAGGTGCTGCCCGCCGGCGGCCACCAGGTAGAGCAAGGACCCGGCCGCCTGCAGGGTGGGGTGGGCGGTCATCGCTCCTGCCAGCAGCACGCCTCCTGAGGCCACCTTGAGGGCACCCAGCCCGGTGGCCAGTTTGCCCTGCTCGCCCCGGCAAGCCAGCACCACGTCCTCCAGCCCATCAGCCGCGGCGGCGATGCCCGTGGAGGCGGCACCAAGGTTGGTCAGCGCCAGCGGGCCCAGGGCCGCGCTGCCGGTCCAGGCCGCATAGACCAGAGCCGTGCC
>CAZWUN010000538.1:0-2894 GCA_964637145.1 uncultured Burkholderiales bacterium | reverse complement strand
TGCGGCTCTACGACGGCTCGTTCCAGGACTGGAGCCGCCGCGCCGAGTTGCCCGTCGCTACCAATCCGTAGGACGCGGGTCGACAAGCCGCCGAGATTGTACGAAGATTCACATAACCGGTTCACCTACAGAAACCGGACGTGAACCTCGGTTGAGGTTCACATGCGATTGTCCCGCCTGGCCTTCAACGATCCTGCAGCCCTGTCCACAGACCGTTTGAAGGAGCAACTCCCATGTCGAATCCCTTTCCGCAGACCATGGGCCAGCAGTTCGGCCGCCGTTCCTGGGCCGAGCCGTGGAAGATCAAGATGGTCGAGCACCTCACCGTCACAACGCGCGAGGAGCGCGAAAAGGCGTTGATCGAAGCCGGCTACAACACGTTCCTGCTCAAGTCCGACGACGTCTACATCGACCTGCTCACGGACAGCGGAACCAATGCGATGAGCGACGTGCAGTGGGCCGGAATGATGCGCGGCGACGAAGCCTACGCCGGCAGCCGCAATTTCTACCGCCTCGAGGAGGCCGTCCAGAACTTCTACGGCTACAAACATGTCGTGCCGACCCACCAGGGCCGCGGCGCCGAGCACCTCATCAGCCAGGCCGTGATCAAGAAGGGGCAGTACGTCCCCGGCAACATGTACTTCACGACGACGCGGCTGCATCAGGAGCTTGCCGGCGGCATCTTCGTCGACGTCATTCTCGACGAAGCCCACGACCCGGCGTACCTGCACCCGTTCAAGGGCGACATAGACCTCGAGAAGCTCGAGGCCGTCATTGCGGCGCACGGCGCGGCCAATATCGCCTACATCAGCCTCGCGGGCACCGTGAACATGGCCGGCGGACAGCCGGTGAGCATGACGAACGTGAAGGCGCTTCGGGCGGTGTGCGACCAGCACGGAATCAAGCTCTTCCTCGACGCGACGCGCATGGTCGAAAACTCGTTCTTCATCCAGGAGCGCGAGCCGGGCTACGCCGACAAGTCCGTCGCCGAGATCCTCAAGGAGTTCTGCAGCTACACGGACGGCGCGTGGATGAGCGCGAAGAAGGACTCGCTCGTGAACATCGGCGGGTGGGTGGCGGTCAACGACCAGTCGCTCTTCGAGGAGCTGCGCAACCTCGTCGTTGTGTACGAGGGACTGCACACGTACGGCGGACTCGCGGGACGCGACCTCGAAGCGATGGCGATCGGCATCGCCGAGTCGGTGAAGGACGACCACATCCGGTCGCGCATCGGGCAGGTCCGGTACCTCGGCGAGCTGCTGACGGACTGGGAGATCCCGATCGTGCACCCGATGGGCGGGCACGCGATTTTCCTCGACGCGCGGGCGTTTTATTCGCACCTGCCACAGTCGGCGTTCCCGGCGCAGACTCTGGCGGCGGAGCTGTACCTCGACTCGGGCATCCGGTCGATGGAGCGCGGCGTTGCGAGCGCGGGCCGTGATCCGGTGACCGGCGACCACCGCTATCCTAAGCTCGAGCTGACGCGGCTGACGATCCCGCGTCGCGTCTACACCCAGGCGCACATGGACGTCGTCGCCGAATCGGTGAAGGCGGTCTTCGATGCCCGCGAATCGACGACGGGGCTCAAGATGATCTACGAGCCCAAGTACCTGCGCTTTTTCCAGGCGCGCTTCGAGCGGCTGTAGCAGCTTCGCACACAGAGGCACAGAGGCACGGAGGCACAGAGGCACAGAGGCACAAAGACACGGAGGATTGGAGGTGGTGTTCCTTTGAAGCCTCTGTGTCTTCGTGCCTCTGTGCCTCTGTGCGCGAAGCTCTTCTAACCCTTCACGCAGACGACCTGGCGGAGGGTATGAACGATGTCGACGAGGTCCGCCTGCGCCGCCATCACCGCGTCGATTGACTTGTAGGCGCCCGGCGTCTCGTCGATGACGTCGGCGTCCTTTCGGCACTCAACCCCTTCCGTCGCGGCCACGTGATCCGCGACCGTGAAGCGGCGCTTCGCCTCCGCCCGCGACATCGCGCGGCCCGCGCCGTGGCTGCACGAGTGGAAGCTCTCCGGATTTCCCTTTCCCCGGACGATGAACGACCGCGCGCCCATGCTCCCGGGAATGATGCCGAGGTCGCCCTCGCGCGCCCGCACCGCGCCCTTGCGCGTCACGAGCACGTTTTCGCCGTAGTGATGCTCGCGCGAGACGTAGTTGTGGTGGCAGTTCACGACCGTCACGTCGTCCGTGAACGGCGGCACCTCGCCCGTCCCGGCAATCGCCGACACGACGCTGTGCATCATCAGGCGACGGTTTACCGACGCGAACTCCTGCGCCCACGACACCGCGTCGACGTAATCGCCGAAGTGCTCAGTGCCCTCCGGGAAATACGCCAGGTCGCGATCCGGCAGGTTGATCATCCACTTCTGCATGTCCTTGCGAGCCAGGTCGATGAAGTACGAGCCGATGCGGTTTCCGACGCCGCGCGATCCGCTGTGCAGCATCACCCAGACGGCGTCCTCCTCATCCAGACAAACCTCGATGAAGTGGTTTCCCGTTCCGAGCGTGCCGAGGTGGTTCGAATCGTTGCCCTTTCCGACGCGCGGGTGTTTCGCGACGATCCCGGCGTAGCGCTCCATCATCGCGGCCCACGCCTCGGCGTGCTCCGGCGGCAGGTCGCGCCACGCGCCGCGGTCGTTTCGGCCACCGTTGTCGGTGCGTCCGTGCGGCACCGCCCGCTCGATTTCAGTTCGGATGTTGTGCAGGTTGTCCGGCAGATCGGATGCGACGAGCGAGGTGCGAACCGCCATCATCCCGCAGCCGATGTCGACGCCAACCGCCGCGGGAATCACCGCGCCGCGCGTCGGGATGACGCTTCCGACCGTCGCGCCGATCCCCCAGTGGACGTCCGGCATCGCGGCCACCCACTTGTGAATGAACGGCAGG
>CAZWUN010000537.1:0-2900 GCA_964637145.1 uncultured Burkholderiales bacterium | reverse complement strand
GGGCCTTGACGTTGCCCAGGATGCCGTGGATCTCTGCCAAGCGCAGGCGCACCATGGCGTTCCTGGGACCCAGTTCGGCGGCTTCCTCGAAGGCATCCAGCGCCTCGCCCAGCCGGCCCAGAAGCTGCAAGAAGATGCCCCGGTCGGTGAACTCCTCCACGGTTGAGCACTTATGGGCCAGAATGCCAGGGCTCATCAGCTCCACCTCGGCGAAGCGGCCCAGGCCCAGCAGCGAGGCAGCCTTGCCCACCTGGGAGGCCAGGGACTCGGGCAGGGCGGTGAAGACCGCCAGCGCCTGCTCGTGCTCGTTTCGCCCCAGCAGGAGCCAGCCCAGACGCTGACGGGTGGTGGTATCCTCGGGAGCCATCTCCACCGCCTGGCGGGCTTGCTCCAGGGCCTCGCGGCTTCGGCGCATGCGGTCCAGCACTACGGCCCGGGCGGACAGCACGGCCGCCTGGGGCCCTTCGGCCAGGATCTCGTCATAGAGGGCCAGGGCTTTGCGGTTCTTGCCCTTGTCCACCAGCATGCGGGCTTTCTCGAGTCGTTGCTCGACGGTCAGCGCTTGCTCTTGCATGGCTCAGTCATCTCCCCCCAGCGGTTGGGTGGCTAGCCGGCCGCCCAGAACGTTGATATCCTCGAAAGTCTTCTGGATGATGGCGATCATCTCGTTGATCTGGGCCTCGTTGGCCACTAGCGGCGGGGCCAGGCGGATGATGCAGTCGTGGGTGGGCTTGGCCAGCAGGCCGTTCTCCATGAGCGCCAGGCATACGTCCCAGGCGTGCACTCCGGCGTCGTGGTCGATCTCCACCGCGTTGAGCAGCCCCTTGCCGCGCACCTGGGAGATCCAGGGGTAGCTCATCGAGCGCAGGCCCTGGCGGAAAATTTGGCCCATTTTCTCGGCGTTTTCGGCCAGGTTCTCGTCCTTGAGCACCTGCAGGGCCTCCATGGCCACCGCGCAGGCGAGGGGGTTGCCGCCGTAGGTGGAACCGTGCTCGCCCGGCTTGATCCCGAGAATGACCTCGTCCGAGCTGAGCACGGCCGAGACGGGCAGCACCCCGCCGGAGAGGGCCTTGCCCAGGATGAGGATGTCGGGACGCACGTTCTCGTGGTCGCAGCAGAGCATTTTGCCGGTGCGGCAGAGGCCCGTCTGGATTTCGTCGGCGATCATCAAGACCTTGTGCTTGGTGCAAAGGTCGCGCACGCCCTTGAGGTAGCCATCTTTTGGCACCATCACGCCGGCCTCGCCCTGGATGGGCTCGAACATGAAGCCGGCCACATGGGGATTGGAGAGCGCCTGGTCCAGAGCCTGGAGATCGTCGTAGGGGATCACGTCGAAGCCCGGCATGTAGGGACCGAACCCATCGTGGCAGACCGGGTCGGTGGAGGTGGAGATGGCCGCCAGGGTGCGGCCCCAGAAGTTGCCTTCCACGAACACGATGCGGGCCTGGTTGTCAGGGATCCCCTTGTGCAGGTAGCCCCAGCGACGGGCCAGCTTGCAGGCCGTTTCGCCACCCTCCACGCCGGTGTTCATGGGCAGTACGCGGTCGTAGCCGAAGTATTCGGTGACGTAGCGGCAGTACTCGCCCAGGATGTCGGAGAAGAACGCGCGCGAAGTCAGCGTCAGGCGCGAGGCCTGGTCGGTGAGGGCTTTGACGATGCGGGGATGGCAGTGCCCCTGGTTGACCGCCGAGTAGGCCGAGAGGCAGTCGATGTAGCGCGTGCCTTCCGGGCTCCACATGTAGATGCCCTCGGCCCTGCTCAGCACCACCGGCAGGGGGTGGTAGTTGTGGGCGTTGTGGCGCTCATCGAGCTCGATGGCGGTAGGGGAGTCGAGGCGGGTCATGGTGGTATCCATCCGGTTTCTCCAGCGTTCTGAGGGAGCGACCGCAGCGGGCCGGTCCAGTCAAAGATGTGTGCCCCTCCCGAGGATTGGCGGGCGGTTCTTCGCGCCAGGGCCCCAAACGCCTGCCGTCGAACCGTTCGAAACGATGGGCGGCAAGCGCCTGGGCCGCAAGGCCCGCCACCAACAAGGATCACGCTCCCGCTACCGGTGGCTGATGTTTGCCGTGCTTGTGGCCCTGGCGTTGGTTGGCGGCCGTTGGCTCGAGTCCGAGTATCAAAAGCGCCGGGCCGAGGACACCATCAATCGGGTCATGGACTTCATGTCTACCCGCCACGTGGACCAGGCATACCAACTATTCTCCGTGGAAACGAAGAAACAGCTCTCGCGCGACGATCTGGCCCGGCTCGTCCTCGACCCTGAGAGCTACCACAACTTCACCTACTACGAGCCCGACACGGTGCGCACCGACCGCTACGAGATTTATTCGCGGGAAACGGGTAATCCGCAGTACCCAACCTTGAGACTGGTCGCAATGCGTGGCAAGATCGGCTACCAGGGCGGTAAGGTCGGCAAGTATCAGGCCGAACTCGAGCTCGAGCCCGGGGGCTGGAGAGTCAACACGCTCCAGATCGATCCTCCGGCCGGGAAGCGGCGCGTCGAGCCGGAGCCTGCTAGTGCTTCGCCGTCACCGCCCGATCCGGCAAAAACAGGCTCTGGGAGCGATGGCTCCCCACCGAAAGCACCCTGACGGGCACGCCGGTGTATTCCTCGATGCGCCGGATGTAGCGCTGGGCCTCGCCAGGCAACTCCTCGAAGGAACCCGCGCCCGCCAGGCTCTCCCACCCGGGCAGCTCCTCGTAGACCGGGGTGTACTCGTCGAGGTGGTGGGAGCGGGCCGGGAAGGCGCGGGTCTTCTTGCCGCCTCGCTCGTAGGCCACGGCCAGCTTCAGTTTGGGGATGCCGTCCAGGATGTCGAGCTTGGTCAGCACCAGGGCGTTCAGTCCCGACATGCGCACCGCCTGGCGCACCGCCACCAGGTCCAGCCAGCCGCAGCGGC
>CAZWUN010000536.1:0-2926 GCA_964637145.1 uncultured Burkholderiales bacterium | reverse complement strand
CTTCAAGTGTCTTGGCTGCCAGCATCGTCTTCCCTTCCATGCTCCACCGGCACCCCGCCGGTATGTCCTCGTATGACTTGTTGACGAGGGGGGATGGTCGAAAGTTCCACCTCGACGGTTAGAAAGTCGTTAGAGCGAAGCGCACACCGGCAGGGTCGCCCCCATCGCGGTGCAGGGGCTCGGAACGGTGCTCGGCTTCCCGGGCTTCTTTCGACCCTCGCTGCCGAGCGTCCGCGACGCGACCGCTCGTTGGAGCAGGCAGGTCTACGGCCAGCCTGGCTGAAGGTGCCAGGCTATGAGAATAAACACTACGATCACGAAACTGGCCCTGGTTGCCTGCCTTTCGCTTGGGCCTCACCCGGCCGGAGCACAGACGGAGGGAACAAGTGAAATGTCCCCAGCCCAGATGATCCTCCACCTTCGAGCAGCGAACGAGGTTGCCAGGGAGTGGATGAAGTTCGGCCACCATCCTTTTGGCGCGATCCTGGTCGCGCCCGACCACCAGACGGTGCTCATGCGGCAGGGAAACCTCAGTGTGGTGCGCCACGCGGAAGCAGAGTTGGCCCGCCGAGCTGCGGAGACATACTCGGCGGACTATCTGGCGAACTGTACCCTCGTCACCACCATGGAACCCTGTGTGATGTGCGCCGGAAACGTCTACTTTGCCAACATCGGGAACGTGGTGTTTGGAGCCACCGAGAAGACTCTGGGAGAGCTAACGGGTAAAAGCGAGATGAACCCCACGATGAACCTGCCTTGCAGGCAGGTATTCGCAGCCGGGCAGAAGTCGATCAATGTGTACGGGCCGTTTCCAGACCTGGAGTCCGAGCTGATCGCACCGCACCAGGGATTCTGGAAGTGAGCTCGCCGCGCCAACCCGGTCTCCGTCACGGGCGCGAGCGGTATTATCCGCGTCCCCAGAAGTGACGCCCGCGACCTGGCTGGTAGGAATCGCCGACTTTTCTTCACGGGCTCAATCGGGTATATTGGAGAACGTATGCGAAGGATTTTGCTCGCCGGTTTGTTGTTGACCGTGACCGCAGCGGCCCAGCAGCCCGAAACGCCTTCATCCACCAGCGTTCCGGCCGTGGTCGAGAAGCTCAAGGACGATTACGGCATCCATGACACCCGGCCGGCCAGAGGCGACGTGAAAGGTCTGGGCGAGCTGGTGGCCTACCAGCAGCGTTACTTCCCCAGCGCCTTCGTCAGCAGCACCTTTTACGACTGGCGCACGGTCTCGGTTTATCGGCGCAACGCAGGTCTGCACCTTGGCTACGACATCGCCATGCCCTACGGCACCCCCTGCGCCGCTGGCTGGGCTGGAACCGTCATCTCCATCGCCCACTGGTACGGGCCTCAGTACGGGGTGACGGTGCAGATGCCCACCGGTTGGACAGTGACCTACGGGCACATCAGTCCCAGCGTCTCGGTGGGTCAGCAGATCCTGCCCGGCGACGTGCTGGGAACGATCGCCCTGGACCACGTGGACGTCAAGATGCGCGACGCGGTGGGCAACTACATCCCCTTCGGGGAGGGGGCCACCATCCCCAGCAGCCCCTTCGCGGGCCTGGCCAGCAATTCCACCGAGTCCTTCCTGGTCACCTGGCTGGTGGCCAAAGCCACCCTGCAAGAGTCCGACTCCGAGCTGGCCATGCGCAAGTGGGAGCGAGTGCGTCTCAAGGCGGACGCAAAATCGCTCAAAAACCGGGTGCCCGAGCTCGAAAAGACCGTCAAGCAGATGCAGGACTACGCCGAGAAAGGCCTGGTGGCCCGCAAGGAGGTCGAGCAGGCCCGCCAGGAGCTGGCCAACGCAAAGAAGCGTTCCAAGAACGTGGGGCCCCTGCTGGCCGTGAACGAGCGCTCGCTGGCCGTGCTGGAAGGCCAGCGCAATCAAGCCGCCAGCCGCCTGGCCGTCATCGAGCAGGAGGCGAAAACTCGAGGCCTGAGCTGGAAGAACGTGGAGGCCATGGTCAACCGGGTGGTGGCCAAGAGCCCTCAGCTCAAAGAAGAGGTGCTCGACTACAAGAAGAACGCCGTGGAGGGCAAGAACACCAAGCTGGCCCAGCTCAAGAAGAAGGTGACCGACGGCCGCGAGCACCTCAAGAAGCTGGAAGAGCTCTACGAGATGGGCGGCCTGCCCAAGGTGGAGATCGAGGCCGCCCGGGCTCGCCAGAAAGCCCTGGAGAACGAGCTCAAGTCCATCTGAGCGGGGAAGTGCGGCTGCAAGCGCGAATTCGCTTCAAAGAGTGAGAAGCGCGCTGTTGGGGGTCACGTTCTGCTTGCTGACGCAGCTGGCTGCGGCCCAGCCGCCTCCGAGCGAGCATCGAGTAACCTTCCACACCAGGCCCGAGGGGGCGGTGGTCAAGCTTGACGGCCGCACACTGGGGCTGAGCGGCACCCCGGTGGCCGTTCCCCTGACTGGCCAGGACCAGCGCAATCTCGAATTCAGCTTCAGCCTGCCCGGCTATGAGTACAAGACCTTCCCCATCCAGGAGTCGCGCCTCAAGCTGGCCCGCGACCTGCCCCAGGGAGCCGGCAACAAACCGGACCCCTTAACCCTGACACCGCTCCCCTTAACCTGGAAGACGGCAAGCTGGGGCCCTCACCTGCGTGCCCTCACGCTTCCGCTGGCCTTCGGGGCCCTGATTCTGATTGGAGCGGGGGGCACGGTGGCTTACCTCACCCGCAGCCACCGCCGGGCCCGCCGATTGGAGGGCCTGCTGGCCCGGGCGGACGGCGGACTGCTGGAGGGCTCCGAGCTGGGCGGCTACCACCTGCTCAGCGAGTTGGGCGCTGGCGGCATGGCCCGGGTCTATCGAGCCCGCCGGGGCGAGGAGGAGGTGGCCGTCAAGGTGCTGCAGGCCACCCTGAGCGGGGATCCGGAGCTGTTCAGGCGCTTCAAGCGTGAGGTGCGCCTTGGCAAGGA
>CAZWUN010000535.1:0-2939 GCA_964637145.1 uncultured Burkholderiales bacterium | reverse complement strand
GGAACACCACCACCTGGCGGCGATAGGACGGATCGGTCAAGATCTCCTCATAGCCCGACATGGACGTGTTGAAGACGATCTCCCCGAAGGCCGGCCCGGGGTGCCCGAACAGCTCGCCTTCAAAGCGCGTGCCGTCTTCCAGCAACAGGATGCCGTTCACAGGTAGGTCCTCTCGATCTCGCGCCGCACGCGCTCTTGATCGTGCGGGCTGGCCAGCAGCACCAGCACGGTGTCGTCCCCGGCCAGGGTGCCCACCACCCCGGCCGGAGGGTTCTCGTCCATGGCGATGGCCACGGCGCTGGCCCGGCCCACCCGGGTCTTGACCACCAGCATGGCGGCCGCCGGCTCGACCCCGGCCACAAAACCCTCCACCAGCTGGGGCGAGGTCTTGGGCAGCTCGGGGGCGGCGTAGCGATATCCGCCCTCGGGAGTGGGCCGCTTGAACAGGCCGAGCCGCTTGATGTCGCGCGAGATGGTGGCCTGGGTGACTTCCACCCCGCGCTCCTCCAGGCCGATGACCAGATCTTGCTGGGTCTCCACCGGCTGCTCGGCGATCAGGGCCAGGATGGCGCGGGCGCGCTGACGGGGAGTCACGGCTCGGCCAGCACCCGCGAAAGGATGTCCAGCGCTTCCTCCACGTCCAGCTGGGTCAGCACCAGCGGGGGAGCAAGCCGCAGGGTGTGCGAGCGCACCGCGTTGAGCAGCAGCCCCTGCTGCAGGCAGGCCAGCTCGATCGGCTTGGCCTCCACCTCCAGCTCGACGCCCAGCAGAAGGCCGGCGCCGCGGACCTCCTTCACCTTCGGCAGAGCTTTCAGCCCGCCCACCAGCTGGCGGCTTCTGAGCTCCACCTCGGGCAGGATCTGCTCCACCTCCTCGAGCACCACGCGAGCGGCCGCGCAGGCCAATGCGTTGCCCCCGAAGGTGCAGCCATGGGTGCCCGGCACCAGCACCGCGGCCGCCTCGGCTCGGGCCAGCACGGCTCCCACCGGAACGCCGCCGCCCAGCCCCTTGGCCAGCGTGACCACGTCGGGCAGAAGTCCGTGGGAGTGGAAGTTGAACATCGCTCCGGTGCGGCCGATGCCGGTCTGCACCTCGTCGAGCATGAAGAGAGCGCCGCGCTTGCGGCACATCAACTCGAGGCCGTGCAGGAACTCGAGCGTGCCCGGTACCACCCCGCCCTCGCCCTGGATGGGCTCCACCAGCACGGCCGCAACGTCAGCTCCCATGGCCTGCTGCCAGGCCGCGAGGTCGTTGTAAGGCAGGAAGGTGAATCCCTCGGGCAGGGGCTCGAAACCCTTGTGGTAGGCGGGGTTCCCGGTGGCGGCCAGGGCCCCCATCGTGCGCCCGTGGAAGCTGTTCTCGGCCACCAGGATTCGGTGTCCCCGGCCGTGTTCGACGGCGTGCTTGCGGGCCAGCTTGAGGGCCGCCTCGTTAGCCTCGGCGCCCGAGTTGCAAAAGAACACCCGCTCCAGGCCCGAGAGACGGGTCAGGGCCTGAGCCGCCTGGATCTGCTCGGGCAGCTGGTAGAGGTTGGAGACGTGCAGGTAGCGCTCGGCCTGGTGGGTGATGGCCCGCACCAGGGCCGGGTGGGCGTGGCCGAGCGAGCTGACGGCCACCCCGCCAATGAAGTCGAGGTAGCTCTTGCCCTCCACGTCGAAAAGGCGGGCGCCACGGCCGTGGGTGAAGGCCACCGGGGCCCGCTTGTAGTTGGCGAACAGGCACTCATCGGCCTCTCTGGCATAGTGCTCGTTGGTTTGCATGGTGAGACTCTCCCAGGTCAGCATGGGGCTCCTCCGGTGATCAGCGTGCCTTCTCGGCCCGCCAGGCCTTCCAGGAGCGAGGCTCCTGCTCGCAGGATCTGGGCCGGAACGCCACTCCGGGCGGCTTCCTGGCATGATCGCAGCTTGGGGATCATCCCTCCGGTGGCGGCCCCGTTTGCGATGAGGGCGTCGGCTTCCTGGTCGGTCAGCTCTTTGAGCACGGCGCCATCGCGCATCACGCCCGGCACGTCGGTCAAAAACAGGATGCGCTCGGCTTTCAGAGCCCGGGCCACGGCGCCGGCGGCGGTGTCGGCGTTGAGGTTGAGCCGCTCGCCCAAGGGGCCGAGCCCGATGGGGGCGATCACGGGCAGGTAGCCGGCCTGCAGGAGCAGCTCGAGCAGGGCCACGTTCACGCGCTCCACCTGGCCCACCAGGCCCAGCTTGTCGCTGACCCGGTTGCATTCGAGCAGGGCTCCGTCCACTCCCGACAGGCCCAGCGCGCGGCAGCCCCGCAGCAGGCTGACCAGCGAGGTGTTGATCTTGCCGGCCAGGACCATCTCGGCCGCTTCCATTGTGACCTGGTCGGTAACCCGCAGGCCGTCCTCCCAGCGCGCCTCGTGGCCCATGGTGGCCAGCAGCTTGGAGAGCTCTGGCCCGCCGCCATGCACCAGGACGGCCTGGTGTCCGGCTTGCTGCAGCTTCTCGAGCTCGGTGTTGAGGCTGGCCAGCTCGGCCGGGCTGAGCGAGCTGCCTCCGAACTTGAGCACCAGCCTCACGACAGGTAGCTCCCGTTGAGCTTGACGTAGGCCTCGTTCAGATCGCAGGTGAGCACGCTGGCGCGTCCCTCGCCCAGCCCGAGCTGGCAGCCGATCTGCACTTCCTTCTGCTGCATGGCGCTGGCGGCGGCATCCCAGGTGCCGGGCACGAAGACGCCCTGCTGCACGATGGTGATCCCTCCGAAGGAGAGGCTGGTGCGCTCTTCCTCCATCTCCACCCCGGCACGCCCGAGAGCGGCCAGCACGCGGCCCCAGTTGGGCTCGCCCCCGTGGACCATGGTCTTGACCAGCAGCGAGCTGGCCACGCAATAGGCGGCCTGCTTGGCCTCGGCGTCGCTGGCCGCGCCTTCGACGGTGATCTCCACCAGCCGGGTGGCCCCCTCGCCGTCCTGCACCACCTGGC
>CAZWUN010000534.1:0-2955 GCA_964637145.1 uncultured Burkholderiales bacterium | reverse complement strand
ACTGGGTCTTGGGGGTGGCCCGGTTGATCTCGTCGGCGAGCAGGATCTGGTGGTGCAGCGGCCCGGGTCGGAACTCGAACTCCTGGCTCTTCTGGTTGTAGATGGTGACGCCGATGAGGTCAGAGGGCAAGAGGTCGGGGGTGCACTGCACACGGGCAAACGAGCAGCCCAGAGAACGGGCCACGGCCCGGCTCATCATGGTCTTGCCCACGCCAGGAACGTCCTCCACCAGGATGTGGCCTTCGCAGAGCAGAGCCACCAGCACCAGTCGAACCTCGCGAGTCTTGCCCAGGATGACCCGCTCAATGTTCTCGGTGAGCCGGCGCCCGATGACCTGGGCGTCGGTCAAGTTGGTCAAGTCTCGGCGGAATCGGCCGCCTCATCGGCCTGGCTGTCACCGATCCGACGGGGGGCCCGATTGCCCGGCTCGGCCGGGACGTACTCTTCCACCAGGGCGGCGCTGTCGGGGAAGCCGTGCAGGTCGATGTTGACCACCCGCCCATCGTAGGCCACCACCGGACGGCCCTCGCGGGTCAGCGGGGTGTGGCCCACCACCAGTCCGGTCACGCCGATGCCTCGCAGCATCTCATCGAGCTCCTCATCGGTAAACGGAGCGGTGCGGGTGCCGGTGTAGTAATCGTAGCCCCACACCCGGCGGCTCCAGAGGAAGGCCTCTTTGGCCTGACGGTAAGCCGACTCGGGCAGATCGACGATCTCTTCGAGGGGGCGCCAGAACTCGCGGTGGTCCGGGGCGGTGTGGGCGTAGAGCCGCTGGTTCACCACCACGCCCAGGCGCAGGTGGTCGCGCAAGAAGTCGCCCAGATCGCCATCCATGGCGGATTTCCAGTGATTGAGACCCTCGAAGCCGTCGATGGTGGCCTCGCCGCCCTGCACATACCAGTTCAGGAACTTGAGCAAGCGCTCGACGTTGGCCGGAGACAACCCCATCTCGTGGATGGCCCGCTTGACGTGGGCCTGGCTACCGACGCTGGAGAGGAAGCTCTCCATCTGCTCGTATTCCAGGAACTTGAAGACCCGATGCGCTTCGAGCATCATGTCGTCATGGTTTCCGAGCAGCGCATAGACGCGGCTATCGAAGCCAGAGTCGCTGGCCTGCAACCGCTCGACGTCGTTGTGCAGCGAGAAAAGCAGCTCGAGAATGCGCCGGGCGCCGGCCACCCACTCCTCGCGGGGGCCCTCGAGGGTCTCCTTGCGCCAATCCACGTAGTCGCCGATCAGGATCAGGTCGACCCGGTCCGCCTCGGGATTCCAGGCGTCTGTGTCGGGCAACAGAATGTCGTTCTCGATCAGCAGTCGGCGCAAACGGAAGTAGTCCCCGTGCAGATCACCAATAGCCACCACGGTACGGGTGCGTTGATCGACAGGAGACTCGCTGCTGGCGGGAGGGGGGGCCGCGGCCTCTTCAGGGGATTCGTCTTTCGTGGAGGACCCGACGGAATCCGGAGCCTCTGTTTCAGGCTCAGAATCCTCCCCGACAAGGCCCTCCTCGGCGGGTGGGTCCTGAGCGTCCGACACCTTTGCTTCCATGCCCTCTCCGTTTGGTCTCTAATCCGCCGTCCCGCGAGCCCCTGGCGTCGCACGACGGCCAAAGGCCTTTCCTTCTGTGCGGCGCCACTTTCCTCCTTTGCAGGGAGATCAGGGCGAATTGCGCCGGTGGGTCAGGGCAACCAGGGTTTGCAGGAGATTGCGCTGGGTTCCCAGTGCGGAAATCACCATTGCCAGGTCATCGGGAGTGGCTTCACCGCCAGCCTTCAGGCGGGTCAACAGCTCGCGCAGTCGTTCCACGGGTATCTCAGCCTGCTCGGAGAGCTCTCGTAAGGCCGGATCGAGATCGTCCTGCATCGTCACCTCCCCGTTCCCCATGGTTCCGCGAAGGCGAGGAAGATCCTACTCCCCTTCCACCGCCAGAACCCAGAACTTGCCCCAGGTGGGATGGCTCAGAGCGCGCTCCACCGCCTCGGCGCGATACCCCACCCGCTCGAGCAGACCCTTCACCTCGGCCCGAGCCTGGGCCCCGGTCAGCCAGGCGACATCGGTGGAGAGCAACGACTCGCACAGGCTGCGGAAGATGGAGTTCACCGCAAAGTCGAGGTCAAAGCCCAGCCGCTCCAGCGCACTGCCGGGACCGGCGCAGGGAGGCTGGCCCAGCCTGAGCCAACCGCGCCGCTCGAGCTCGGCCACCCAGTCGGGGTAGCTCGAGCATTCCAGGGCGGCGATCTGATCATAATGACGCAGGGCCTGCAGGGGGAAAGGAGCCTGCGGCCCCGAGGCCACCTGGCTGACCAGATTGCCTCCTTCGATTCCCATCAGGAAGCGGAAGGCCAGGGGTGCCTCCCCCATGGCCTCGGCGATGAACTCCTCCAGGCGCAGCAGGCGCACCCTGCGTCCGGCCGCCTTCACCACCCGCTCGAGCAGGGGAAAGAGCACGTCCCGGGTGGCCGAGGCGCCATAACGACGCACGATCTGGTTGGCCTGAGCATAGTCACCGGCCGACTCCTCCAGGCTACCCAGGCCGTAGTCGAAGATGCGCACGGAACCGTTGCCAGCCCGCTCCAGGGCCTGTCGCAAGAACGTCACCCCGCCCCCGTTGAGCGGAATCAGGCGGTCGCGAGGCAGCTCACCGGGGTCGAGCAGCTCGCCCCCGGGCAGCTCGGAGAGCTGGCAGGGCACAAAGCGCACCTCCCAGTCGATCAGCGCCAGCTGGTCGACCCCCAGCATGCCCAGGGGCTCGAGCCAGGCCTCCTCGAGCCAGCTGGCCAGGTCGGAGGTCTTGACGCCCTCGGGCAAGAGCCCGGCCGGGAAGGTGCCGCACAGCTCGGCCCGATAGGTCGAGCCGGCCGGATCGACATACAGGATGGAGCACTCCTGCAGGTCGTCGAACAGCTCGTTGTAACGTTGCAGGGCATAAGGGCCTCGGGCGGCCAGCTCGTCGAG
>CAZWUN010000533.1:0-2980 GCA_964637145.1 uncultured Burkholderiales bacterium | reverse complement strand
GGCGCCGCGGCCATGTGAAGTTCAACTCAATGTAACCGGCCGATTCTAGGCCAGCGGGTGCTGAGGATGCAAGCTCATGTTCTTCCGGGAAGTGGGTCAGTTTGCTCCTTTGCGTCTCTGTGTCTGTCCTTTGCGTCTTTGCGACAACCTGTCGTACGGCCGGGCTTCTCGCAGAGTCGCAGAGGACTCGCAGAGACGCAATGGACCTGGGTCGAAAGTGGCCAACTACCGTCTTCCGCTATACTCAATCGCATGAGCGAGGGATTGTATTTCCGACAACTGCTTTCCGGGCGAGACTTTGCACAGAACGACCGCGTTGCCGCGGGCATGGTCAACTTCGTCTACCTGATCGGCGACCGTGCGACGCGCGAGTGCGTCGTCGTCGATCCGGCCTGGGACATCCAGGGAATCCTCGACGTCGTCGACGCCGATGACATGAAGCTGGTCGGGGCGCTCGGCACGCATTACCACCCCGATCATGTTGGCGGGTCGATGTTCGGCTTCACGGTAGAGGGGATGCAGACGCTTCTCGAACTGCGCCCGGTTCCACTGCACGTCAACGACCACGAGGGCGACGGCGTGAAAGTCGTCACGGGGCTCGAGGAGTCGGATCTCGTCCGCCACGAGAGCGGCGACACGCTCGACGTCGGCGATGTGAAGATCCGCTTCATCCATACGCCCGGCCACACGCCGGGCAGCCAGTGCTTCCTCGTCGGTGGTCGGCTGGTGTCGGGCGATACCCTGTTCATCGACGGCTGCGGGCGTGTGGACCTGCCCGGCGCGAACCCGGCCGACATGTACGAGAGCCTCACCCAGAAGCTCGCGAAGCTGCCTGACGACACGGTGCTCTACCCGGGCCACGACTATGGCCACATTCCATCGGGTAGCCTCGGCGACGTCAAACGCGACAACGCCTACATGAACATCCCATCGCTCGATCGGTGGATGGCGATGATGGGTCCCCCGCGGGGATTCTGAGAAGAGAGCAACGCGGATCCTGCGGATGAAGCGGATTATGCGGATCTGAGCTGCAATCTGTTCAGATCCGCCAGATCCGCGTTGCTCCCTAGACAAGAATCCTTACTATCGCCTGGCCTCGCCTCCGAAACGCTTCTGCAGCCACGCGATTATCGTGGGTGCATGCTACGGATCAGGCTCGATCGCCGGCATCTTGCCGGTTCCGTGGATCTCCTTCATGCACGTGAGGCACTCGGCCTCCCCAATGACCATCTGCATTCCGGGTCCGGCATTCGGCAGGAGTCGAATCGTCACGTCCTGATTGCCACTCTTGATGAAAGCCGCGACCAGGGTGGCCTGGCTGTCGGCAACCCCGGGGCCTCGCACGAATTACATGGAACATGGAATTTAGTCCCGACGTCTGGCGATACACGTGAACGGTCGATCCGGGAGGTGCCGGATGGACCTGCCCTACCGCCTCGCGGATGAGGGCCCGCAGTGGTTCGCGGGTTGACGCGCCCCCGTATCCGCAATTCTCGGTTTTTTGGGGAAGCACCTTGATCCGACGAGCGTCCGCTGGCGTCTTCGCCATCGCAACCCTGTACACGATTTCATGGGCCAACCCGGCTGCCATGTCTGTACCCGGCGTCCCGCTTGGCCGGTTTCCGGTCGAAGCTCACGGAAACCACCTGTTCGTAAAGGTGCGCGTCAACGGTTCCGCACCGCTCGACTTCGTCCTCGATACCGGCGCATCCGACTGTGGCATCGATCGCAGGAGAGCAGACGAACTGCATATCCCGCTCGAACCACTCGAAGGCCAGACCGGCATTGGAACCGGCGAAGGCGAGCCCGGCATTGCAATGGCCCGCAACGTGACCCTCGGCATCGGCCGCGTCGAGCTATCGGACAGGGTTGTGTACGCCGTACCTTTCGGCGAACTGTCGGCTGCAGCAGGCCGGAGAATCGACGGGGTGATCGGGGCCGACCTGTTCAGGGAATACGCCGTCAGGATCGATTACGCAGCGCATTCCGTCGAGCTCTTCGACGCCGCGAAATACCGCTACTCCGGGAAAGGGGCGATCTTTCGGCTATCATTCTCCGACGGCCGGCCCCTCGTGGCTGCCAGTGTCGAGTTTGCCGGCAGGAGGGTCCTTGCCGGCCGTTTCATCGTCGACACGGGCGACGGCAGCGCGATCGGGTTGCATACACCTTTCGTCAGGAAGCATCGGCTTCCCCCGGACGGACAGCCGGTGCTTCGCGAGATCACCCGCGGCATTGCGGGCACCGCACCGGAAGTCCGGTCCAGGGCGCTTCGGTTCCGGCTTGGTCCGTTTGCGCTCCGGGACCCGGTCGTCGCGTTCGCCCAGGCAGAGAAAGGCTCCACGGCCGATCCCTCGTACGAAGGCTCCATTGGCGGCGAGGTGCTTCGCCGGTTCACCGTCACCTTCGATTACAGGCATCGACGGATGATTCTCGAGCGTACTCCTGCCTTCGGTGAGCCGTTTGACGTCGATGCGTCGGGACTCGACCTTGGCGCGACCGGCCCGGAGCTATCAGCAATCGTGGTTGTCCGCGTTTCGAACGGCTCGCCCGCGTCGAACGCCGGCATTCGAGCGGGAGACCGGCTCGTGGCAGTCGACGGAGTACCAGCCTCGCAGCTCGACGTCGCGAGGCTGCAAGAAATGTTCATGAAAGAAGCCGTGACGTACCGGCTCACGATCGAGCGGGACGCGCAACCGATCGAGGTGTCGCTGACCACGAAGAAGCGGCTTTGATGGCTGTCATACCGACAGGAATCGAGGTCTCGGCAATCCAGGCCGCCGCGGACTCACGCGACGGACTGCGGGCGCATCACCGCCCGCGAACGAACCCAGGAGATAACGCCATGCGAATCGCACTCACCCTGGTCGCAACGCTCGCACTACTGACTGCAAATCCGACGTCCGCTCAGACACGTTCCCTCGCACAGGATCCGGCGCTCGACAACCTCCGGCATCCGGCTGGCGCCGAGACCGCCGCGCCG
>CAZWUN010000532.1:0-2992 GCA_964637145.1 uncultured Burkholderiales bacterium | reverse complement strand
GCGGGCTCGGGGGGCCGGACTAGACGCGCTCGCCTTCGACGAGTCCGCTGGTGGCTTCAGAGGTCATCGGGTTTTAGTCCCGATTGCGCGAGATACGCGCCAGCATGCGCGGACCAATCTCTTCCCCGTCGTGGAAAGCAAAGGTGTAGTCGGGCCAGCCCTCGCGGATAAGGACTCGATGCGAGCCTCTCTGGCGACGGACGCTCCAACCGATTCGAAGCAGAGCTTGAAGGACAACCCGAGCTTTAGTCGCGGACCAGCTCAAGCGGCTTCGAGTTGAGAGAAGGTTACGGAGGGGACTGGCGCCAGTTCACCATGCTCGAGCTTGTCGGCCAACACTTGCAGTTGCCAATGCCTGAACCTTGGCCACAGCTTCGGCCCGGTCGGCGCCGTAAGCCATGACGCCGGCAAGCTCCAAGACTTCGGCCAGCCAGCGTCCGTCAGTTTCCCGTTCGATCTCGATCGTCAGCTCCATGGTCTCCCCATTCTATCACTTCGCCCTGAAAGCTGGAACAGAACACGCGGTCCTGGCGGTTGGGTAGCGCAGAAATGGCTATCCGGAAAGGGTGATCAGATGGTGATCATTTCGCCCATCACCCGCCCCGCAAACCCGGTCGGGGCGCCATTCTAGAGTCCCCATGTAGGTTCCCCGGGTAAGGGCGACGGCTTTTCAGGTCCGTGCGGGTTCGGGGAACCATAAGTTCACTTTACGCCATTCTTGGCGGATCCGTCGGTGAAGTTTTCCCGGGACGTTCGCCTCTTCTGGCGTGGCTCCAGGCGGGCTAGTCTCGAGTTTGGGGATCACCAGGTGATCAAGACCGCGTTCCGGCAGCCTCCAGAGTCAGCTGGGCTAGCGTTCCTTCGCTCTGAGGGAAGTTCTCTGATTGGGACCGACGGTGGACTCCCGGCGGGTTTAGAGCCGTTCCAGCCAATAGTCAGGCTTCCGGCGCTGGTGGGAGACGGCCAGGATCCGAACCTGAGACTCATCGTGCTCGAAGAAGACGGTGTAGCGGAAGCGACGCATCACAGCTTTGCGCACCTCTGCGTGAAACAAAGGAAAGCTCTCGGGCCGTTTGGCAATACGGTCTGTAAGCTCTCCGATTTCTTGGTCAAACTTGGCGGCCAATTCAGGATCCTGTTGGCGTAGATACTCGCGAGCTTCGCGGGCTTCCGCAGCAGCCTCAGGGTGGAAGATCAGCGTCAACTGTGATCAGGCGGAGTGGCGATCAGAGACAGAGCTTCCTCAAGCGGGATCCCCTGCACCGCACCCGAGCGTAATTCTGCCGAGCGCTGCTCAAGCGTAGCCTTGAGTAGGCTCTCTGCCTCCTCATCCAGGCTGGCATAGAGCAACTCGAGTAATTCGGCCCGTTCGTCCGAAGTCAGTTGCATGGCCTTCTGATAAAGCTCGTGGGCCCGGGTGGTCATAGGCCAGATTTCGGCTCAAGGACGCGAGACCCTGCCGCTACGCCATTAAGGAAACCGGCTTGGCTCTGGACCAAAACCCCAGGATGCGGTAATATTCTCCTTAATCCCCCGATAGGAGTCGATTCCATTCCCATTCTCTGACCTGAACAATCTCGTTTCGGCTGCAGCCCGGCATCGCGCCCGTCGCGAGCTCTTATCGGCGGCCCGGGAGTCTTTTGAGGCTCTACTGCTCCTCGGGCAGGCAGCTTTCGAGCATCCCATCGACACGTTTCGTCAGTCGCTGCTCGAGGATCTTACTGAGCTTGCCGGTGAGATTCGAGTGGCTTGGCGGGAACGGCGCTGGACGAATGAACCGCTAGATGATGCGGCGATGGGCCGTCTTGGCGACCTGCTTCAGCTTCTCGAGCCTAGAGAGGCCATGCGAATCAATGCTGCGGCCGCTCTTTACCGCGGCCAGCCGCCGCGGTGCACTTCGGTGGCCGAACTCGAGGCTGCTCTAGAGGCAGGCGGTCGGGCGGACCTGGGGCCTCGACTCGAAAATTGGCTCGACACGCTCGCACCACAGGGCGAACCGTCTCTGCGCTGCGTCATACTCTTGCTTACTGGACGCGTCCAGGAATTGCAGGAATTCGACCTGGACGGGATCTTACTGTGTGAGGGCCTGCGATCTGCCGGAGCGCGTTTGCGCGCGCGTTTGTTGATGTGCCTTCGCCAGGCCGGTCTGCCTCAGCTGGCGCAACAACTAGTTCGCGGTACTCGTCGCGACCTGATGCTCCACAACCAGTGGGTTGCCCTGGTGCAGGGTCTAGGAGCTCAGGCTCTGTGGGAAAATGCCCTCACCCAGACTCCGGGCCGGGCGAGGGCCCAACTGGAAGCCATGGTTCGGTTCGACCTTGAGTGGCTCGGTTCGGAGAGCGTCGCCTATCAAGACTTGCTTGAGCGCGCTCGTCGGGTTGTGCTGTGGGAGCCCGACTGTCAGGTCTTGCGAGGGGGATGTCCTGTCTGGTCTCCTGACGGCCAGCTCGTGTGCACCGTCGAGCAGGGAGAAAGACTTCTGGTTGCGACTCCGGCAGGTAAAGTCACCCTGGAGCACCGTCTGCAATTGGACCCGCCGCAGCTTGTGCCGCCACATCTCGTGGCTCCCCGACAAAACAGGGTTGACGTTCGCAAGCCGATTTTTCGAGGTTGGAGTCGCGATGAGCTCTTTGTCGGGCATGGTCCTTGGCTTTACCGAAGCAACTCCCAGCGGACGGAACTGGAGTGGCAGGTCTCGTCGATGGCCGTGTGCCCGGACGCGGTAGCAGTTGGTAGCCATCGGGAAATACTGCTGGAGTCCACGCAGGGAGCCGTCCACTTGCGAACGAGCAACCTGTCCGCATTGACTTTCAGTCCGGACGGGGCGATCCTCGTAGTTTCGAGTTGGAACGACGAGGTCTATGATCGAGCAAATCAGGAAATGCGGCGAACTTCCGGCCGGGTCGTGGGTCTTGCATCCGGCGGACGATGGATAGTCCAGACCAGGGACGGTCGCATGGAGGCCTGGGAGATTGGAGGGCTCGTCGCAAGC
>CAZWUN010000531.1:0-3003 GCA_964637145.1 uncultured Burkholderiales bacterium | reverse complement strand
TACTACACCGACGCGCGCAAGGGCCGTTTGAAGAAGGTCACCGACGCCCGCTCCAAGGTGAGCGAGCTCGACTACACCGACACCCACAAGAACCTCACCAAGATCAAGGATGCCCTGCTGGCCGAGTCCACGCTCGGCTATGACAACAACGGCAACCTCACCAGTGTCCAGAACCCGCTGGGCCACACCACCACGCTGGCCTACGACGACGAGAACCGCCTGATCAGCGTGACCGACGCCTTGAGCAACCAGACCGTCCTGGATTACGATTCGAGCGGGAACCTCGAGCAGGTCATCGACGCCAACGGCAATCGCACGACCATGACCTACACCTCCATGAACCGGCTCGCCACCGTCGTCGAGGACGACGACTACAGCGGCCACACCGGGCTCAAGCTCACCACCGAGTTCACCTGGGACCTGTGGGGGAACCTCCTCTCGGTTACCGACCCGATGGGCAACGAGACCACCTTCGAGCACGATGCCGCCCATCAACTGGTGAAGGTGCACCTGCCTGACCCGGATGACGAGCAGCAGATCAAGATGGTTTACGATGCGCTGGGTCGACTGTCCGCTCTGACGAGCCCAAATGGAACACCCAATGGGACTTCCTATCTCATCGACTCGGTGGACCCGAGCGGCCTGGCCAACCTTTTGATCAACCCGGGCGCCGAGGAGTTCAGCAAGTTCGAGCAAGACAGCCAGCAATCTCCCGCCTGGTGGTACCCCTTCACGTCCTTCTCCTCCAACGTCGCCCACAGCGGCCAGAAGTCGTTTCCGGTCAGCTACACCTACTACTTCCTGCAACCCCTGGAGCTCCACCCGGGAATGCCCCTGCGAGCCAAGGCCTGGGTGCGCCGCGATGCGGCCATTAACCTCGACGCCAAGATGCTGCTCGAGTTCGTGGACCGCGATGGCTACGCCGATCCGGAGGTCTTCACCGACTATGCCGGGGCCACGTGCTCGGCCAGCAAGACTCTGACCACCAACGCGACCTGGCAGGAGATGGGCCCGGTGCTGTTCAGTCCTCCCGGCACCATGCAATCGCGCACGGCGCACTTTCGCATCGCCAAGGGAGACGGCTCGGGTTACACCATCAACTTCGACGACCTCGAGCTCCAGGCTCTGGGAACGGGATACCTCTATGATCCCTCGGGCCGGCTCACCACCGTCGACCTGCCCGACGGCACCCGCTGGTCGCGCGTGCTCGACCGGTTCGGGCGCCTGGTCGAGGCCGTCGATGCCATGGGCCGCAAGGTGCGCCTGGAATACGATGTGCTCGATCGGGTGCGCAAGATCACCGACTCGCTCAACGGCACCTACCAGTTCCATTACAACGCGACGGGGCAACTGTCCAAGTTCGTGGAGCCTGGTGGAGCCGAGACAAGCTACTCTTACGATGACGTGGGCCGGCTCTCGGTGGTCACCTATCCCGACTCCAGCACTGAGGAGTACACCTGGAACGGGGCTGGCAACCTGACCGAGTATCAGGACAATCTCGGCCGCACCTTCGGATTCTTCTACGATAACGCCGAGCGGTTGACCGAGATCCGCTACCAATCCCTCAGCCCTACCAAGAGCGTCCTCTTCACTCTCGACGACGTTGGCAACGTGACTGCAGTCACCGAAAGAAACGGTGACGCGACCAGTCTCACCCGCGACGGGGCCTACCGCGTGATCGGCGAGACCTTTACTCCCGGCTCCGGCTCTTCATCCCCGTCCTGGAAGCACGAGCATGCCTTCGACGCCAACGGCAACCGCACGCTGCTCTCGCTGGGAACGACCTCAGCCGGGCGCTACGGGACGGCCCGCTACGGAACTGACCGCTACGGCGAAGTCCTCTGGTCGGTCCCCACGGGCGGCTACGACCAGAGCAACCGCCTCGTGCAGTTCGTCAATGGCCAGGGCCTGTTGACCGAAATGGCGTATGATCGCGAGAGCCGCCGCACGGCCATCGAATACCCCAATGGCGTCACCGCCTCGGCCTCCTATGACTTCCTCGGCCACCTCCTCAGCCTGGACTACTCCAAGGGTGCCAACAACGTCCTCAAGCAGCTCTACGGCTACGATGCGAACTCCAATCGCATCGCCTACGTGGCTAACGCCGACACCTTCGAGTATGCCCTCGACCAGAGCCAGCGGCTCGTGCGCGAGTGCCTCAACTGCTTCAGCTATCGCACATCCGAGGAATTTCAAACGGGCTTCTTGAGCGGGGTCGACTCGGTGGAGACGGCCAACAAGCTGCAGCTCTTGAGATGGGACGATTCCTTTGACGACAGCTATCTCAACCTGGACCGCTGGCGTCCGACCTTCCCCGAGCGTAACTTCCCCTTCAACAACGTGATTACCGTCCAGACCGACCAGCCCGAGGCGCGGGGCATCGAGGTCAGCCAGGACGACGGTCTGATGTTCGCCTTCGCCCGAGGCATGACCGCCGAAGTTGCCCGCGACGACGGTGGACCGCATCGACGCTACCCCATGCCGGCCCGCTACGTCTCCAGCTCCGGGAGTGGTGGCGCGGAGGCGGCTGTCGAGCATCGACTTGCTCTGACGGGGGACTTCGAAGTCGAGGTCGAGCTCGACCAGCTCCAGTTGCTCAGCGACCCCTCCTACTTCGGCATGCGTGTGCAAAACGGGCGGTTCGAGAGGACTCCCGGAACTTCGTATGAAATCACTGTCTACGTGGACCTCTGCATCGCCAAGATCGGCGGAGCCATCAAGTGGCGCAGCCGTCACAAGGGCCCGCTCATCACGCTGGAAGACATCTCAACCGCCGTCAGCGGGACGCCGACCAAGATCTGGATGAAGCGCACGGGCACCTCGATCGAGACAAAGTACACGGACGGCAGCGGCACCCAGAGCTACGGCACCACCGCCAACCTGGAGAGTACGGCCAGCACCCTCTACCTGTCGCTCTTCATGAATCAGCGATTTGGCTCATACAACTGTGTCAGGTTCAAGAACTTCCGTCGTCTGGACACGAAGGAGTATGCCTCCAGCGGC
>CAZWUN010000530.1:0-3021 GCA_964637145.1 uncultured Burkholderiales bacterium | reverse complement strand
CATCGCCGCATTCGAGGAGCACCTCCTTTCTTTGGATGCAAGCCAGGTTCCTGAAGCTGGCTCAGGGCACCTGCTCACTCGTCGTCCAGGGTACTCTGCCAGCGGCTCTCGATCTGCTTCAAGCGGCCCGACTCGATGATGGCCAGCAGAACAATGTTCAGATCGTTGGTCAGCTCAAAGTCGGGGGGGAGGCCGAATCCATAATTCTGGGGCTCGAAGGGAAACGAGCTGAGGTGAAGCGGCAGCTCCGGGAACTTGGCCAGGAAATAGCTCAAGCTGGGGCGGTCGAACACCACGCAGTCAGCCTTGCCCTCGATTACAGCCGCGATGGCCGCGTCCAGACCCGGCCTGAGCACGAGGCGGTCGGTGTAACGACCGACCACCCCCTGAAAGAAGCTGCCCTGCACCGTGGCCACCCGCAGGTCCTCGAGTTGACCGGGCTTCTCGATGGGGCTGGCGTCGATCTGGCTGAGCGTCAGCGAGCTGGAGATGCCGGCCACGATGGAGCCGACGATCAGCATGGAGATGAGGATCCAGACCGAGGTCACCAGGCGCCCGCCCGGCGTGACCGGTACCCGGTCTCCGTAGCCGACCGTGGACATGGTCACCAGGGCCAGCCAGAATCCGTTGGCGATACCGCGGCCGGGAGTTTCCGGGAACTGCTTGTTGGTTCCCCGCTCGAGCAACCAGAGCAGGGTTCCCACCAGGAGCAGAGCCAGGAAGATTCCGGCCAGGCCATAGATGGCGGCCGTTCGAACCACCGGGCGCAGCCGATCCCAGGGACTGCCCTTCATGGGCGACAGGATCGCCACGGTGGACTGGTAGTAGGGCTGGGTGAAGTCCACCACGCGCTCGCGCTCGGCCGTGATGCTCAGCGTGCCAATCAGGACGTCGAGCCTGTTGTGACTGAGGTCCTCCAGGCCGCGATGCTGGTTCTCGACGTGATGATAGTCGTATTGCAGCTTCAGGCGAGCGGCCATCTCCTCCCACAGCTCCACCGCGATGCCGGTCGGCTTGTGGTTCTCGTAGAGCACGAAGGGGGGCGTGCCCACCAGGCCGACTTTAAGACGGCGGTGACGCTCTTGAGCCACCGAAGGAACGGCCAGCGACAACAGGAGGCAAAGACAAAAGAGCAGGCGAGCCATGAGCTGCAGCAAGTTCGGCGCATCTGGGGCAATCCTCCCCCACCAGGAAGCGGAGGCCGGGCATCGAGAAGCAATGCCAGGTGAAGCAACCCGAGCCGGAACCGCTCAAGAACGATCCCGAGCTTTACGCCCTCTGCCTGGTTCAAGCTGCGCTGCGCGGAGGAGCCCGTGAGGTGCGCATGGAGCGCCAGGGCTGGGTGACCCGCTTTGAGCTGCCCGGCATGGAGGTGGGGCCGAGCACGATGGAGCGATTGTCGGAGTGCCTCGAGGCTCCGGGACCCGAGGGCGCCCTGGCCCGAGCCGTGGCACTGGCCTCCCGACTGCAGCCTCGTGAGATCCGGCTGCAGAGCTCGGGCAAGCTACTGCGCGTGCGAGGCGAGCTGCGGGCGGTGCTCAGCCAACCCTGCACTGACGTCATCTTCGAGCTCGACTGTCGGCCGGCCATCGTCAAGCGCATGCTCAGCCGCCCGGTCCACCGCGAGGACCGCTGCCTGAAGAGCTTCTGCCAGCTTTGTCCCATCCCGGTCTCGGTGGGAGGGACGCCCGTGCGGGGGCGCTTCGACCTCAAGGGCTGCCTGGCCGTTCTCTTGTTGGGACCGGTGGAGGGAATGCCTTTCTACCGCCCGGCCCGGGCCCAGGTAGAGAGCCGGGCAGCTCCGGGGGGGGACTTCGTGGCGGCTCTGGGTCTGACCGGCGACGAGGTGTCCTCCAAGACCACGCTGGTAGTGGACGGACTGGCCTTCGACGGCCCCCGAACGCGCGGACTCAGGGCCGTGGTATGGACCTCGGCTTTGAAGCTCACCGAGGAACTGGATGGGGTGGTGGAGGACCGGCGCTTTCAAGAGCTGACCGGACAGCTCAAGGAGGCCCTGCGCGAGCTGCGCAACCTGCTCTGGGAGCGCCTGCCCGAGATGACCCCGGCTCAGGTCACCCGGGCCTCCGCCTACCTCGAAACCCAGCTCGAGCGGGCCAAACTCAGCCAGATCGAGCGGTTGATCCACGCCCGCGAGAAGATGGAAGGGCCCAACCTGGGCCTGATCGTGGCCGCAGCCGAGAAGGCGGTGTCCGAAAACCAGCTGCTGGACGCCCAGGCCCACTACCAGAGGGCGGTGCAACTGGCCCCGGAACGCTCGGTCGAGCTGCTTCAGGGCCTGGTCGAGCTGCTCCAGCAGCTGCGCATCCCCCCCCGCCAGTTGGAGGGACACGTCCAGGAGCTGGTGACCGCACAGGGGTTGGGCACGCGCCAGGCAAGGGCCGCCTTCTTCGAGTCCATGGGCCGCTACTCGGCCTCCCAGGGCTACCCGCGCGAGGCCCGGGTCTATCTGGCCGAAGCGCTGACCCTGCAGGAAGGCCTTTTGGGCCGCAGCCATCCCACCGTCAACAAGCTGCGCGATCTGCTCGATGCGCTCTAGGCTGATCTGCTGGCTGCTGCTGGCCGGCCTGGGCCTGGCCCAGAACTATCTCGACCCGGCCTATCTCGAGGCGGTGCGAGATGCCGAGCGAGCCGAGCCAGACGAGATCTGCCGTCAGCTGGTATCCCTCACGGCCGACCAGGGCGAGCTGGTCTGGGAGGGCCAACCCGGGAGTTCGCGGGTCTTGATGCTGCGCTGGGTCTCCGGGGCTCAATTCGATCAGTGGGTGGGCCAGGATTTCGTGGTGGCCGAGGACAGCTTCGTGACCCCAGTGCCGGCCGTGGCCAGCTGGTTCCGCTCACGGGGAACGGCCCCCAGCGTGAGGCGACTGGAGCAGTTGCTGGGGCTGCCTCCCGGAACCGGCAAGAACCGGCTCGTCGAGCTGTGGGTCAGGCCCGAGAGCATGGTGCGGCCCAGCCCCGATCCCGAGGTCACCGACCGCCAGGCCGGGCTCGAGTTTCCGG
>CAZWUN010000529.1:0-3061 GCA_964637145.1 uncultured Burkholderiales bacterium | reverse complement strand
CGGCCATCGCGAAGGCGCCCGCGTAGCCCTGACCCGAGAAGGCGCCGGCCATCGCAAAGGAGTTCTGGGCCCCGAAGCTGCGCGCTCCGGCCTGGGCCTCAGCGCCGCCGCCCACGTTGGCCTGCTGCACGCCGCCCCCGGTCTCCTTGACGGTGACGGTATCACCCTGCCAGCTGATGGTGGAGCCGCTGGGGGTGGTGAAGGTCTGGCCCTGGGCCAGGTCGACCACTCCGCCGCCCTGTCCCTGACCCGGTCCGCCGACTCCGCCGGGGCCGCCCATGCCGGGACGCTGCATCCCGTTCATCAGGCCCATGGCCGCACCGGCGGCGAAGGCAGCCGGGTTGAAGGGCTGCTGGCCGAACGGAGGCTGGCCGAACTGGTTCCCGAAGGGGCTGCCGAAGGGGCTCATCCCCATCCCCGGCCGCTGACCCGCCTGGCTGCCCAGCGCCATCCCGAGACCGGCCCCCAGGCCGAAGGCAAAGGCCGGATTCACGCCCTGTCCCTGACCGCCGAGCTGGCTGGCCAGGCCGGCGCCCAGACCGGCCATGAACGGGTTGGTGCCGCCGCCGAAGGGCTGGCCGAACTGACCGGGCATCTGGCCGAACTGGCCGGGGAACTGGCCCTGGCCAGGGATTCCGCCCTGACAGCCGCACTGACCGGGGAACTGGCCCATCTGGCCGGGGAACTGCCCGCCGCCGCCAAACGGTCCACCCATCCCCTGCTGCTGCTGGGCGGCCAGCATCGCCATGAGCAAGAAGAGCATCTGGCGGATGTCATTGCCGCCCGCCTGGCCCATGTTTCCCAGGCCCAGCATCGGGTTGCCGAATCCCTGGCCCAACCCGCCCAGCGCACCCTGGCTGGGGTCGAAGAGGCCGGCCGAACCGCGGAACCCGTCCCCCAGGTTGAAGCCGATCATCAGGCTGGGGGCCCCGGCCAGGGGGCTTCCCCCGAACGGGCTCACGCCTCCAAAGGGGCTGGCGCCGGGGAAGCCGAGAAGGGAATTGGTCAGCATGTGCATGTCCTCCCAAAGTGAGTTTCTTACCCTGACTCTCCCTCACTTCGGGTCCATGTACGGGGTGAAAAGTTGATGAGTTTGTTAACTTTGTAAACACCCAGTTAACAAAGGTTAAAATACGATGAAGACTTGATGAAAATCAAACTTCAGAAGGCACTTTGCTCAGCGCAGCACCCGGTCCCAGAGAATGACATCCCCGTCCTGGGTCACCGTGAGCAGATCCTCCGGATTCAAGCCCTGCTTCAAGAACCGGTCCACCAGGGCGTAGCCTTCCGGCTCCAGGCCCAACCGGGGAGCCCACACGGTCATGTCCAGGCCTTCCTCGGCCAGCGGGCCATCGAGCTTGATCGTGAGGTCGGGGCGGTAGCCGGGGCGCTCGATGCTGAACCCGTCCTCGGTGCGGCGCAAGGTGACGTCCTTGCCGGCCGCCTCGCGCTGGATGCTCAGCTCTCCCTCGGAGAGCTGATAGGTCACGTCCTGGAAGGCCGCCTGGCGGTCCACCTCGATGCGGCCGGGCGCATAGCGGATGGCCACATCCCCGGCTGCCACGGTGGGGCGCTCGACCACGACCCCCTGGCCCTCGCGACGGATCTCGGCCCGGTGGCCATTGCCCTTCTCGATCGAGATGCTGTCAGGGCTCAGAGTGATCTTGTAGTCCTCGAGCACGCCGGGGCGGTCGATGGTCAGCTCGTTGCCTCGCTTCTCCACCAGGGTTTCTCTGCCCCCGTAAGCAGTGCTGTGAATCTGCAGGGTATAGTCGGGCCCCGACAGGGGCAGGCCACGCGGAATGCTCATTGCTCGAACTCCTTACGGGCCGCATCGTATCCCCCTGGAAGTCGCCCTCTGTTTCCAAAGCGTTACGATTTGGTCAGGGTCGCCTCGGAGTCGTAAGTGCGCTCGAACCAGTCGAAGAGACCGATCTTGTCGAGCAGGGAGGTCAAGAGGCGGGGAGCCATGGCGTAAGCGGTCTGCATGGGCTTGAAGGGACGCCCGCTGACCACCACCTCCTCGCGGTTCTCGAGCAGCGCCTTCAACACCCCGGCCACCACCTGGGGTGGGGTCACGGCCTTGAGGTAGCCGGGCGGGGTGGCCTCGTGGCTCGCGAACATGCCGGTTTCCAGGACGTAGCCGGGGGTGACCAGCGAGCAGCGCACCCCGGTGCGGCGAAGCTCGATGCGAAGCGAGTTGCTCCAGGCCAGCAGGGCGGCCTTGCTGCCGCTGTAAACGGCGGCATAGGGAAGAGCGATCTTGCCGGCCAGCGAGGCGATGGTCACCACGTGACCCTGGTTGCGCTCGAGCATGCGGGGGAGCACCAGCCGGGTCAGGATCATCGGGGCGGCCACGTTGGTCGCCAGCAGCTGCTCGATCTCCTCGGGCGAGCGGGACAGGAAGCGCCCGGTGTACTCCAGTCCGGCGTTGTTGATCAAGATGTCGATGGGTCCGAGCTCGCGCTCGACGTCCTCGACCAGGCCGGGGAGTTGCTTCGTGTCCGAGAGATCGGTCGGTCGGGTCAGGCAGCGCCGCCCACCGGCGCGCAGCCGGGCGGCCACCTCCTCGAGGGGCTCGCGCGAGCGGGCCACCAGGGCCAGGTTGGCCCCTCGCTCGGCCAGCGCGGTCGCGATGAGAGGACCGAGACCGCGCGAGCCCCCGGTCAGAAGGATGTTCTTTCCTTGCAGCATGCAGCGAAGCTTCGCAGGCCAGCCTGGCTCCCCTCTGAGAACAGGGGAAAGGCGTCAACAAAGAGAACTTCCGGGCTCGAGTGAAATTTTTCTCAATTTTCATCCGCCACCCCATCCTGGCCATCATGCTGAATTTGATGCTGGTTGCCGGTGGTTTGTTCGCGTTCACGCGCTTGAACGTGGATCAAATGCCGGACGTGGAGATCGCCTACGTCACCATCGACATCACCCTGGAAGGGGCCTCGCCGGAGCTGGTGGAGGCTCAGATCACGCGTCCGGTGGAGGATGCGGTGGCGGTGCTCGACGGGGTGGACGAGCTGAAGTCCACCTCCTCGGTGGGCAAGTCGCACACCCAGATCAAGTTCCA
>CAZWUN010000528.1:0-3077 GCA_964637145.1 uncultured Burkholderiales bacterium | reverse complement strand
GCCTGATGGGTCTGGCCGGCCTGGCGCTGACGCTGGGGCTCAACCACCTGACCGGGCTCTCGGTCTGGCTCTACCACAACGTCCCCGCCCCCCTCTTACCGCTGGCGCGCTTCCTGCTGCTGTTTGCCCTGCTCATGGTTCCCACCACCCTGATGGGCGTAACCATGCCCATCCTGGCCCGCTACGTGGTCAGCCGCCCGGACGAGGTAGCCCGCCTGCTCGGCCGCCTCTACGCCCTCAACACCGCCGGAGCGGTGCTGGGGGCCCTGGCCACCGACTTCTGGCTGATCCCAACCCTGGGCGTGACAGCCACCGGGCTGTCGGCGGCGGGACTCAACCTGGCCGTGGCTGCCCTGGCCTGGTTGGGGCTGGCCCGGCAGGATTCCGCTCCCCTGCCCCCGGCCGAGTCGGACGACCGCCCTCCCCCCCTCTGGCTGCTGGTCGGCTTCTGCGGCTCGGGCCTGGCGGCCCTGGCTCTGGAGGTGCTCTGGACCCGCAGCCTGGTGTTTTTCATGGGCTGTGAAGTGTTCGTTTTCAGCCTGATCCTGGCCGTCTTTCTGAGCGGGCTGGCGCTGGGCGCCTCGCTGGCGCGCGGCTGGGCCGGTCGGGTGAGCGACCCGGCCGCCGCCCTGGCCCTGGTGCAGTCGCTTTTGGCCCTGCTGACCCTGGGCTCGCTGGGCGCCATCGCGGCTCTCAAGCAGGTGCTGGCCACCCTGATCGAACTGGCACCCGGCCTGCACCCCTGGACCCAGTACGTGCTCAAGGGAGCGGCCGCCTGCCTGGTGGTCATGCTGCCGGCCACCCTGCTGATGGGGGCGACCTTCCCGCTCTTCATGCGTCTGGGTGCCGAGGCCGGAACGGTGGGGCGCCGGGTGGGCCTGCTGTATGCCTGGAACACGGTTGGTTCGGCGGTCGGCTCGCTTCTGGCCGGGTTCGTGCTGCTGCCCCAACTGGGTTTGCAGCGGGCCATCCTGACGGTGGCCGCCCTGATGCTGGGGCTGGCTCTCATGACCGCCCTGCACGGACGACGCAGCCTGCCCGTGGTGGGCCTGACGGCCCTGGCTCTGGTCTTCGGCTTCAGCCTTCCCTCGGACACCATCCTGGCGCGCACCTACCAGGCCGAGTTCGGCCCCCTGGCCTTCTTCCGGGAGGCACCCGAAGGCACGGTGGCGGTAGCCACCCTGCGCGATTTCGACCGCTCCGAGTTCCGCCGGCTGATCGTCAACGGCTTCTCCATGACTGGCACCACCTTCAAATCGCAGCGCTACATGAAGCTGCTCGGCCACCTGCCCAGCCTGCTCCACCCCGCCCCCAGGCGCAGCCTGGTGATCTGCCTGGGCACCGGGATGACCCTGTCGGCCCTGGCCGCCCACCCCGAGTACGAGCGCATCGACTGCGTCGACCTTTCGGCCACGGTACGCCAGGCGCTGCCCCTGTTCGAGTATGCCAACCAGGGCGTATGGAAGGATCCGCGAGTTCACATCCGCATTGACGACGGGCGCAATTACCTGTTGAACACCGAGGCGCGCTACGACGTCATCACCTTTGAGCCGCCCCCGCCGCGCAACGCCGGCATCGTCAACCTGTATTCGCGCGAGTATTACCAGCTCTGCCGCCAGCGGCTCAACCCGGGGGGCCTGGTGTGCCAGTGGCTGCCGGTTCACCAGCTGCGCCAGGAAGACGTGAAGGCGTGCATCCGCGCCTTCACAGACGTCTTCCCCAACACCACCCTTTGGACCAACTTCGCTTACACGGATCTCTGCCTGCTGGGGTCGATGGAGCCGCTGCCGCTCTCGCCCGAGCGCCTGCGCGAACGCCTGGCAAGAACGCCTCTGGATTCCATCGGGGTGGAGGACGCCGAGTCGCTCCTCTCCACCTACCTGCACGGCCCCGAGTCGCTCAAGGCTTACACCGCCGACACCCTCCCGCTGACCGACGACCGCCCCACGCTGGAGTACAGCTTCCTCAGCGGCCTGGACATCGACCTCGACTACCTGCTTGCCAGGCGCGAGTCGGTGCGGCCTTTGCTGACCGATCCCCCCGACGAGGCTCGCCTGAAGGCCGGGGAGATTTTACAGGACTCGGTGCACCAATACTACATCCTGGAGATCGCCGGACTGGTGCGAGGAGACCTGGATCAATTGCGCTGGCAGCAGGACCAGATGGGCGACACCATCCACCGGGTGGCTCCCTCCAACCTCTATGGCCGCTACGTTCTCTGGGCCACCGACCCCTACAAGACCTACCTCGAGCAAGAGCTTGCCGGGCGCCCTCAGGACCGGGCCCTGCTCTGGGCCCTGGCCCGCTGGCAACGCTTCCGAGGAGAGTTGGCCGGAGCCCGAGCCACGCTGCTCAAACTCGATCCGGAGCAGGACGGCGAGGTGGCCTGGGCCCTCTTCTGCGTGGACGCGGCCGGCCGGCGGGCCTGGGCCGAGCTGGTGCTCAAGGTCTGTCCCGACCCGGTGCGCCAGGGAATCGCCCGCAAGACCCTTGACGGGGAGCCCCCCAGGCGCTAACCTCGCCCTCTATGGTTCGCTTGACTGGCATCACCAAACACCTGGGGGGACGCACCCTGCTGGCCGAGGCCTCCATGCAGGCCAATCCGGGCGAGCGCATCGGCCTGGTCGGCCCCAACGGCGCAGGCAAGAGCACCATCTTCCGCATCCTGGCCGGCCACGAGGGCTACGACGGCGGCGAGGTGGCCGTGCCCAGCCGTACCGTGATCGGCTATTTCTCGCAGGACGTAGCCGAAATGAGCGGCCGCACCGTGCTGCAGGAAGTGCTGGCGGGGGCAGGCCGGGTGGCCGAGCTGTCCGAGCAGATCGCCGCCATCGAGGAGCAGCTCGCTCACGAGCTCGAGGAGGAGGAGATGACCCGCCTGCTCGATCAATACGGCGATCTGCGCCACGACTTCGAGGCCCTGGGGGGCTACGACGTTGAGGTGCGAGCTCAAACCGTGCTGACCGGGCTGGGCTTTCCGGTGGAGGATCACCACCGCCCGGTGGAGAGCTATTCGGGCGGCTGGAAGATGCGCATCGCCCTGGCCCGCATCCTGACCCTGCAGCCCGACCTCCTCT
>CAZWUN010000527.1:0-3082 GCA_964637145.1 uncultured Burkholderiales bacterium | reverse complement strand
GCTGACGGTAGGCCGATGTCCGGGAAAGCCGGAGAAGGGCTGGATGGTGGGCGTGATCCCCGACGACGAGAAGGGCGTGATCCGCTTCGAGGGCTACGGCGAGAAACTTGACCAACCCCTGTTCGTTGAGACGGTTACGATCCGGTAACATCCCGCCACCCCCTAATGGCGCAAAGTGCCGGCAGACGAACCTGCACAGGGAGACCCCATGAGCGTACGATTGATGGCCGGAGTGCCTACCGGATATTTGGACCCCCAACTTCCCTTCCCGCCCAACCTGCACACGGCCACGGTTGGAATCGAGCTGACACCGGGCCTGGGCATCAGCCTGGACGGCAAGGCCCTGCTGGTGGGACACCGAGAGCAACCGGGGCAGACCACCATCGTGGGCCATCTGGAGGACGGCACCTTTCCCCAGCGCGACTTCACGGTGATCTCGGACGGCCAGGCCACCGAGGTGGACGGCCTGCATCACTTCCAGGACTATCGCCTGGAGAAGCAGGGCAACCTGACCGTGGCTGACTGCCAGGAAGATCTCAACGACTTCACCATTCGTGACGACGGCACAACGCTGAGGGTAGACAGTGTGTTCAGCGGGCGGGCCTGGACGGCCACGCGTCAGGGCGACTCGGCCGAGGTGAAAAGCGATTGGGAGGAGGGCGAGACCTTCCGGCTGACTCAGCGGGGCGATACCACGCTGGTGGAGAGCAACTTGCCCGAGCAGTCCTTCAGCCTGACCCGTCATCAGGACGGCCGCATCACCATCGACGGACACTACGCCTTCCAGGACTTCGAGCTCTCCCCCACCGGCGACGGTTACGTGCTGCAGGGACACTTTCCCCAGCAGCGCTTTGCCATCAGCCAGAGCTAGGAGCCCGGCCGCAAACCCCATTGTGGTGTCGGGGAACCTCCGTCACCACAAGAGTTGTAGGCGGCCAGGATCCTAGCACAATTTTGTTGGCGTCGCGCAGTCGGAAAATCGTGCCTAGGGGTTTCCGGCTACGCTCCTGATATGGGTGGACCTGTCAAGCCATGAACTCATGGGTGGATCTGGCTCATTGTTTCAAAGTTGGCGATTCTTCGCCATGCGGCTCTATTGGCTCTGCCAGCAACCCGCGTCAAGAGGACCAGGTCCACCCATTGTATCTGATGCCTATCAACATATTGTGCACGCGGCCGAGCTTCTAGGCGGCGCCCTCCAGGCGACGAAGGCGGTCTTCGATGTCGGAAAGCCTGGTATCGTGCCGGGTCAGGCCCTCCAGAACCGAGGCCCCGAGACGGGTCACGGCCTCATCGGACTGAGTGAGCCGCTGGCTCACCGCCAGCTCCTGCTCGAGCAGAGCCAGGCTCACCTCGGAGAAGGCCCTGTCGATCCGTTCTCGCTGAGTCGCCATCACCAGGAGCAGATGGTCGTGGTCTCGTTTGCGCTCCGATTCCATGCGGGCAAGCTGATTCTGGAGTCGACGGATCGGTTCGGTCACTGCTACCTCCGTGCGTTGGGATGAGTATAGCATACCGGGCAGGGGCCAGCTGATCAGTGATCAGCAATCACAGAAAGGTCCAATCTGTTGAGCGTTACGCGCTGCTTTAACCGAACAGAACTCGCCGGAGCTCGTTGAGGCGGTCAGCCTCGGCCAGGCCGATCAGCACGTCGCCCACCTCCACCACCGTGCCGCCGTGGGGCAGGATGACCTGGTCACCGCGCACCAGCGTGATGATGAGGGTGCCGCCAGGCATGGAGATTTGATGCAAGGCTTTGCCTACGCAGGGCGCTCCATAGGGGATCTCGCCCTCAACCATCTTCATCCCTCCGCGCCGCAGGGTCATCAGCGGCAACAACTCGGCGCTGGGTAGCTCGTGCTCGATCACCTGGGCGATGGTGGTAGTGGTGCCCACGATGGCGTCGATGCCCAATTCGTAGTAAAGAGCTTCATTCTTGGGGTTGTGCACGGTGGCGATGGTGCGCACGGGAAGCTGAAGCAGATCGACCAGGTGGCAGATCACCAGGTTGTCCTCGTCGCGAGGCTCACAGGCCACCAGAGCATCGGCCCGGCGCAGGCCGGCTGACTCCAGGGTGGCCGGATCCCAGGCCTGGCCGTCGATGGCCGAGCAGCGACCCTCGAGCCGCTTGACCATGGCGTGATCTCGACTCACCACGGTCACCTCGTGACCCTTTCCGACCAGGTCCAGGGCGAGGTGGAACGCGACCTCGCCGCCGCCGCAAATGACGAAGTACACGAAGACTCCTCAGGTAGCCAGGATGATGCGCTCGGCCTCGGAGGCCAGCACCGCCGTGGGGCAAAGAATATGGATGCCGGCCGACTCCCACAGGTTGACGCTGCGCGGGTCGGTGATGCGAGCCACGACCCGCTCGACCATGAAGTGGCGCTGCGCGATCAGTGCGGCGGCCAGGTTGACACAGTTGCGGTTGGTCACGGCCACACAAACATCGGCCCGCTCGATGCCGGACTCCTTCAAAATCGTCAGGCTGACCCCGTTGCCCAGCACGGTGCGAACCTTGACGTCGCCACTGAGGCGCTTGAGCGATTCAGGGTCGTTGTCGATCATGACCAGACTGTGACCGTCACGGTTTAAGATGCGCCCCAGCTCGGCTCCCGTGCGCCCACAACCGACGATGACGATGCGCTTGGGCATGAGCTAGGCTTCCGGATCGCGCTTGCCATTAGGATTGGGCTGACAGCCAATCCAAATGGGGCAGGGGGCATTGCGCAGGAGATAACCGATGGTCTCGCCCATGGGCTCGTCGGGATGATGAGCGCTGCGCACCCCCGCCACCACCAGGAGATCGGCGGGTAGCGACTCGGCCACCCGCACGATGCCCGGGCCCACCTCGCGGGCCTGCATCACCTCGACCTCGACCTGGATGCCATTGCGGCGAGCGATCAACTCGGCGCACTCGAGCAACTGGTGAGCCTCCTCCATCTTGGGAAGAGCGGTGGAGGGAGCGTCCTCGGGCAAGGACAGCGGCACCTCCACCACCTGCAACACCGTGACGCTGGCCTTGACAGCCTTGGCGTAGCGACAGATCTGCACCAGTAGATCGGACTCCTCGTCCACCCCC
>CAZWUN010000526.1:0-3087 GCA_964637145.1 uncultured Burkholderiales bacterium | reverse complement strand
TCAGCGGTCCGGCCAGCCAACCTCGCTTCGAGCGGGTGGGGGAAGTGCTGCGCGGGGAGATGCGGGAGACCATGCGGGGTCCTTGAGGTGCGCGGTCACAGTCCTGGGACTTGGACCGCAACCAAAGCTCAGGGAAGACCGCGAAAGCTCAGCGGCAGGCTGGCCTCAGCCTCCAGCTCCAGAGTGGAGCGCCAGCCCAGCCGGGCCGCCTCCCAGCCGGCCCGGGCGATCATGGCCGCGTTGTCGGTGCAGAGCGCGGGCGAGGGCACCACCAGGCGCAGGCCCAGTTCGTCTGCCCGGCGGGTCAGCTCGGAGCGCAACTCGCTGTTGCAAGCCACTCCCCCCGCCATGGCGATGGTGGGCACCCCTTTGTCGCGGGCGGCCCGCAGCAGCTTGGTGGCCAGCACCTCCACCACGGCAGCCTGGAAGCTGGCGCAGACATCCTCCACCGAGACCTCGGGGTGGGCCTTGCGCTCCACCAGCACGGCCGTCTTGAGGCCGGAAAACGAGAATTCGTAGCCCCGGTCGCGCATGGGGCGTGGGAAATCGAGCGCGTCGCGCCGTCCGGAACGGCTCAAGCGATCCACCAGCGGCCCTCCGGGATAGCCCAGCCCCAGCAGCTTGGCGACCTTGTCGAAGGCCTCGCCGGCGGCGTCGTCGCGGGTCTGGCCCAGAACCTCCAGGCCCTCCCAGGAAGGCAGGTGCACCAGCAGGGTGTGCCCTCCCGAGACCAGCAGGCACACCAGCGGAGGCTCGAGCTCGGGCTCCTGCAAAAAGACCGAGGCCAGGTGCCCTTCCAGGTGGTTGACCCCGATCAGGGGGCGGTCCAGCACCAGCGCCAGCGTCTTGGCGAAGGCAACCCCCAGCAGCACGGCGCCGATCAGGCCGGGTCCGCAGGTCACCGCCACGGCCTCCAGCTGGCGGGGAGAAACGCCCGCCTGGCTCAGGCACTCATCGTAAAGCGGGTTGAGCACCTCCAGGTGCTTGCGGCAGGCCAGCTCGGGCACCACGCCGCCATACTTCTTGTGCAGCTCGGCCTGCGAGGAGACCAGGCTGGCCCGAATCTTGACCCCGTCCTCCAGCACAGCGAGCGAAGTCTCGTCGCACGAGCTCTCCACCCCCAAAATGAGGCGTGGAGAGTAGGGAGCCAGCCGCTGGTGGGTCACGAAAGGGTGCCGGCGATCTGCTCGAGCCGGGCATCGAAGCTGCGCGACTGAAGGTTGCCCGCCCACATGATCACGGCGTCGTGGCCGCTCTCGTAGTAGCCCTTGCGCAGCCCGATGCGGGCGAAACCGAAGCGGCGATACATCTTGAGGGCCACCTCGTTGTCCACCCGGACCTCCAGGGTGGCCCAACGCGCTCCCAGCGCCTGGCAGCTTCGCAGCAGGTGGTAGAGCAGCCGTTTACCCAGCCCGCCGCCGCGCCGCTCGGGGTCCACGGCGATGGCGGTGATGTGGGCCTCGTCCAGCACCAGCCAGACTCCGGCGTAGCCCAGCACCTCCTCGCCCTGACGGGCCACCAGGTAGTGAGCCGAGCGATTGGTCTTGAGCTCGTTGAGAAAGGCCTCGTCGGGCCAGGTGGTGGCGAACGAGCTGCCCTCGATGCGGCGCACGCTGGCCACGTCGCCCTCGCGCATGGGCTCGACCACGATCACGGCAGGCTCAGATCTCAACGCGTGTCCAGGAGCTGATGGCCACGGGGGCGGCCACGATCTGGGGGGCCTGGGCGAAGAGGGCCTTGATGTGGGGCGTCTCGAGATGGGCCGCCAGGGCTTGGGGACTGGCCCAGCGCTCAATCATGAGAAAGCGGGTGGGCACTTCTGGGGAGCGGTACAGGTGGTACTCCAGGCAACCCTCCTCGGCCCGGGTGGGGCCGACCACGGCGGTCATGGCGGCCACCAGCTCCTCTTCCTTGCCCGGCTGCACCTCGATGTTGGCGGTTACGTGGATCATGGGCTTCCTCCCGAATGAATCTGCACCTCGGCGGCCCGCACGTAGGCCGGCTCGAGCTCGCTCCAGCTCGAGGCCGTCCCATCGCGTGCCAGCAGGGCCACCTGGCCGGCCCGCACCCACCAGAAGGGGCGGGCCGCGGCCCGCGCCGTGGGGGGGAGCTGGCCGTAGCGCTCGAGGGCGTTTCCCGTCACCAGGCATTCCCCCTGCCGGGCCAGCCAATCAGGCCAATCCCGGGCCGAGAGAAGGGCGTTGGGAGTCAGCCGCTGGCCGGCGCGAAAGGCGGCCGCCACGACCTCGCCTTTGCGCACATCGCTGGCGGCCACCACCAACTCCGAGGTCGCGCAGCCGGCGGCCAGGGCCTGCAGGGCGTCCACCCCCACCACCGGTCTGGCCAGCGCCTGAGAGAGCGTACGCGCGATCAGGACGCCCAGGCGCACCCCGGTGAACGAGCCCGGCCCCACGGTGACGGCCAGCCGGTCGCACTGACCCAGCTCGACCCCGGCCCACCGCGCCACCTCGCCCAGCGCCGGCGTCAGGCTGCGCAGCTGGGTGCGCGGATGCCGGCAGACCAGCTCGGCCAGCACCTCGGGGCCGCGAGCCATGGCCACCGACCAGCTCTCGCCCGTGCAGTCCAGAGCAGCGATCAGCACAGAGCCTCCAGCAATCGCTCCGGCTCGGCCCCGGCGGCGGTCAAATCCACCCGGCGGCCCTCCTCGAGCAGCGAGAAGCGCAACTCCAGCCGCTCGGGGGGCAGGGCTTCCAGCACCCGCTCGGACCACTCCAGCAGCACCACCCCGTCCTCGCACTCCTCGAAGCCCAACTCCAGAAGGTCGCGCGCCGAGTTGAGCCGGTAGGCGTCGAAGTGGTAGACCGGCAGGCGGCCCTGGTAAATGTGCTGGAGCACGAAGGTGGGGCTGGTGACGCTCTGGCCCACCTCCAGCCCGCGGCCAATCCCGCGGGCGAAGGTGGTCTTGCCCGCCCCCAGGTCGCCAAAGCAAGCCAGGGTCACGGGTCGGTCGATGAGACGGCCCAGGCGCTCCCCCAGGGCCTCGGTGTCCTCAGCGGTCAGGCAATCAATCGTCGTCTTTGCTGCCAAAAAATGCCACGGCCAGACCGATGGCCAGACCGGCTCCCA
>CAZWUN010000525.1:0-3087 GCA_964637145.1 uncultured Burkholderiales bacterium | reverse complement strand
GTCACCTCCTGGTTGAGCCGGAAGAGGTCGGCCGGGAACAAGAAGGCCAGGATGATAGCGATCAGCGGGGCCTGCCCCAACAACAGGGCCAGGTTGGTGCGATCGCTGAGCAAGAGGTTGGCGTAGCGCTCGACCAGGACTGTCAGCTGGCGAAGGCCCGTGGTCAGGGTCTTGAAAGGGTGCCGACGCGTGCGGATGGTCCGGCCCGGGGAAGCCTGCAGCTGGGTGGGCGCGGCCGAGGCCACATAGATGGCGTAGAGACGACTCTGGCGAAAGCGCTGCTCCCACTCAACCCCGGCCTGGGGGCTGAGCAGCTTGAGGTAGATGTCGGCGAAGTCCTCCACCTGGAAGAACTCCAGCGCCTCGCGGGGAGGGCCGTAGTAGACCAGTCGGCCCCCCGTGGCCAGGAAGGCCACCTTGTCGCAGAGCACGATGTTCTGGGTGGCGTGGGTGATCAGCACGATGGTGCGGCCCTGACGCGCAAGCTGGGCGTAGAGCTGCATGGCCTTCTTCTCCAGGCCCGGATCCAGGCCGCTGGTGGGCTCGTCCAGGAAAAAGACACCCGGCTCGGTCAACAGCTCGACCGCCACGCTAACCCGCTTGCGCTCGCCGCCCGAGAGGTTGGCGATGCGGGTGGTGCGGCGATGAGCCAGGTCGACGCTGGCCAGCACGAAATCGATGCGACGGCTCACCTCGCTGGGACGGGTGTCGGGCGGCAGGCGCAGGCGGGCGGCATAGAGCAGGGCCGACTCGACCGTCAGCTCGCGGTGGACGATGTCGTCTTGCGGCACGTAGCCGAGCAGGTGACGAAACGACTCAGCCGGCAGGCCGTTGTAGAGCACCTGGCCTGACGTGGGGGTGCGCTGGCCGATCATGCACTTGAGCAGGGTCGACTTGCCCGCCCCGCTGGTGCCGACGAGGGCGACGAACTCGCGCGGGCGCAGGGGCAGCGTGATGTGGTTGAGGATGGGCCGGCTGGCGGTCGGCGGGTGGAAGACGATGTCCACCACGTCGATCTTGACCTGGCCGCGCTCGTCGAACTCGCGCAGGGTATGACCGTCGAAGGTGAGCCGACAGGGGCCGATGTAGACCTGCTGGCCGGGTCCGAGGCGGGCCTCGTCCACCCGCTGGCCGTCTACGAAAATGCCGTTGGAGCTGCCCAGGTCCTTGAGCCGGTAGCCCTGCTCGGTGCGGAGCAGCTCGGCGTGGTAGGCGCTGACCATGGGCGAGTCGAGCACCAGGTCGGCGTCCCGGGCGCGACCGATCACCACGCGCTCGCGAGCCGTGGGGGGACCCATCAGGAAGTAGCGCTCGCCGTCCACTTCGAACTGATCACCCACCGAGATCGGGGTCAGACGGTCGACCCGATCGCCATTCAGCTCGGCCCGGCCGTGCACTACCTCGAGCCACCAGGCGCCGTCCATGGAGAGCAGGCGCACCCGATCATGGCGCCCCAGAATCAAGCCGGCGGCCAGCGGCTGGGGCAGGGAACCCTCCAGGGCGACGTGGGTGGGTGGACTGCTCATTTCGGCGCGGCCCGGGGAACCTCGCGGGCGGCCTGCCGGAACCGGTCGCGGTCGGCCTCGCTGAGCGACTCGATGGCCTCCAGGATGGCCTGAGTGGTCAGCGGCCCCTCGCGCACCCGGTGGCGGGCCCGGTCGTAAACCTTCTCAAAGAGCGGGCTGACAGGCCCTCCCTTGCGGAGGGGATGCTCGCGCTCATACTCCTGCGTGGCCTCGGGCCGCTCGCCTCGGCGCAGGGCCAGCTGATCGCGCAGCAGGGCCAGCCACCAGGCCGCCAGCTCGTCGGCATCGACCCCCATGCGGGTGGCCATGGCGGGCGTGATCTCGACCAGGGGGAGCTCGTCGGGCAGGGCCAGCACCCATAGCTCCTTGCGCTTTTCGCTGCGGAGGCGAGCCGGCCGGGGCACTTCGGCGCGCAACAGGGCCACCAGCCGGTCGCCCGAGCGCTGAGCCCGTAACAGGCCGTCTTCGCCCCGCCGCGACTCGAACAGGGCCACCTCGGCCCCCTGCATGGTCAGGGCCGTGGCCAGGCCGGCGGCCTGGAATACTGGCACGTTGCCCACCCCGTCCTGCAGCCAGACCGGAACGGTCAAGTTTTGAGCAAGCCCCAGGCCTGTCAGCACGATGGCCAGGATCACAGCCAGGACGGGCAGCCACCAGGAGGGGCGGCGACCAGCCTCCTTGCCGCCCGAGTTCGAGACGGCCCCCACCTGGGTGAGGTGGGGGAGGGGGGCACCTTCAGCCGGACCCTCCAGAGCCTTCACAAACTCTTCAGCCGTGGCGTATCGATGACGGGGATCCTTCTCCAGGCAGCGCAGCACCACCAGATCCAGGTTGCGAGGCACCTCCGGGCGCAGCCGCGAGGGTGGGGGAGGCATCTGGTAGGCCTGGCGCGAGATGGTCTCGGCCACGTTCTCGGAGTGGAAGGGCGACTGGCCCGTGAGCATCTCGTAGAACACCAGCCCCAACGAGTAGAGGTCGCTCTGGGGCCCGATGGAGGCGTTGGAGAGCTGCTCGGGGCTCATGTACTCGGGAGTGCCGGGTAGAAATCCGGTGCGGGTCAGGACCGGACCCGCCGAGACACGGGCCACCCCAAAATCGGTCAGGATGATCTGATCGGGCGAAGGACAGAGCAGGTTCTCGGGCTTCAGATCTCGGTGCACCACTCCCTGGGAGTGGGCGTACTGCAGGGCTTCGCCGACCTGGCCGGCCAGCTCGACGGCCTGCTCGACGGGCATCGGTCCCTGCTCGTGCAGCACCTCGCGCAGCGTCTTGCCGGCCACGTAGCGCATCACCAGGTAGTGGCCGGCCTCATGGTCCTCGCCATACTCGAGCAGCTTGACGATGTTGGGGTGGTCGAGCCGGGCGGTGATGGCCGCCTCCTGGGCAAAGCGCTGGATGAAGGTGGGATCATCGGTGTGCGGGCCCGTCAGGATCTTCAGAGCCACCGGCTCCTCGCCGGGTCGGCTGGCCAGGTAGACCGCCCCCATGCCCCCCACGCCGAGCTTGCGCTCGACCTGATAGGGCCCGATGCTCTTGCCCACAAAGCTCCTGGCCATCGAGA
>CAZWUN010000524.1:0-3088 GCA_964637145.1 uncultured Burkholderiales bacterium | reverse complement strand
CCAGTGCCAGCATCCCCAGCACGAAGAGGGCGAACCCTCCCCAGATCAAAGATGTCGGCAAAGCCTGTCAGCCTCTCCCTCGCGATGAAATCCTTCTGCGTGTTCCGCTCCGGCGCGGAGGATCCTTCAGAAACGTGCCGATACTCCCAAAACATGCCTGTCCCCATCCAACTGAGCGTCACTTCCGAGATCGGCCGTTTGAAGCAGGTCATGCTTCACCGTCCCGGGCCTGAAGTCGACCGCATGGTGCCCTCGATGATGGAGGAGCTGTTGTTCGAGGACATCCTGCACGGTCCGACGGCCCGGCAGGAGCACGACATTTTTCGCCAGGTCCTGGCCCTGGTGGCCGATGAGGTGGTGGACCTGCAGGACATGCTCGCTGAGGCGCTCGAGCAAGAGAGCGTGCGCACCTCGTTTCTGGAAGAGCTGGCCTTCCTCGAGAGGTTGGCCGTTCCCACGGTGGATCGCCTCAAGGAGTTGTCCCCCCGCGAGCTGGCGGCGGTGGCGGTGGGGGGCCTGGAGGTCGACCCGGAGGTGGTGGCCCACCTGGTCACGCCCGACGTCCCCTACGTGCTGACCCCTTTGCCCAACCTGCTGTTCACCCGCGATCCCCTGGTGGTGACCCAGGACGGCGCCATCCTCTGCTCCATGGCCATGCCGGCCAGGCGCCGCGAGCCCTTGATCCTCTACTACATCTACGCCTTCCACCCGCGCTTGATGCTGGCCGAGAAAGACCGTTTCTTCTTCCGGGCCACCCACCACCCGGTGTTCCGGCGACGACGGACGATTCCCGGGCTGGAAGGCGGCGACATCGCCGTTCTCAGCGACAAAGTCCTGGCCATCGGCGCCAGCGAACGAACCTACGAGAGCTCCATCGAGCTGGTGGCTAACGCCCTGATCGGACGAACCTCCATCGAGACCATTCTCATGGTGTTGATGCCCAAGCAGCGAGCAGCCATGCACCTCGACACCGTCTTCAGCCAGATCAGCCAGCACGAGTGCCTGGTCTACCCGCCGATGTTCATGCCGGGCGGCGCCGAGCTCTTGCCTGTCATCAAGAAGGACCTGCGCCGCGGGCATGTGCACTCCGAGCTCAAGTCCTCCTTGCTCGAGGCCCTGCAGGAAGAAGGGATCGAGCTCGAGCCGGTCTGTTGCGGGGGGCCCGACGACCGCATCTTGCAGCAGCGCGAGCAGTGGACCGACGGAGCCAACGCCTTCGCCCTGGCGCCCGGGGTGATCACCATGTACGAGCGCAACCAGCGAACCACTGAAGAGCTCGAGAAGCGCGGCTATCAGCCGGTGCGGGCCGAGGAGCTGATCGGAGGCGGCCAGAGCCTGCAAGAGGGCAAGAGATATCAGATCCTCATCCCCGGCCACGAGCTCTCGCGGGCTCGGGGAGGACCCCACTGCATGACCATGCCCCTGGCCCGCCAGCCGGTTTGATGCTATACTCCGCCCATGGCCGACAGCACGATTCCTGGCGTTAGCCAGCTTCAACACCATCCTCCTCCCCGCCGCAGTGCCCCCCAGAGTTCTGTTGGACCGCAGGAGAGTTACCAGACCGGCGTCAATCCGCCCCAGCTGATCAAGCCTCCCAGGGTGCACGAGCCGCCCGCCCAGGCCCGCAGTGGCTTCGGGAAGGGGCTGGCCCTGGGAGTGGGGCTGACCCTGGTGGGCCTGATCGGGGCGGGCGTGGTCATTCAGACCCGCGAGCCGCCTCCTCTGCAGATGGACCAGCTCAGCAGCCAGCAGCGCGGCGCTCTGCGCGACCTGCGGTCGTTGCAGGAGATCTCGGCGAAATTTGGCGGGGGCCTGCGTCAGGAAGCCATCATCGGCACCCGGGCGGCCACCCCCGAGCGGGCTCTGCAAGAGCTGATGCAGGGCGATCCGGTCTTCTACGTGCATGCCGAGGGGGCCCAGCCGCTGCGCATCGACACCTTCCAGCAACTCGACCAACTGCAGAGCCATGTGGCCCGTCAGGATGCCAAACGGCAGATCCAGGAAGGCCTGGATCAGATCCGCGAGGGCGTGCGCGAGGCGGGGGAGGCCATCGGCCGGGAACTGGAAGACTTCTGGAAGGAAGTGCGCAAACCTTAGCTCGAAGGCCGCGGCGTGGTTCAGGAAGCCAAAGAGACCTTTTTGCTCGAGCACCCCCCCGAGGGCTCGGGATTCACGCACGGGCTGAAGAAGTTCTTCGGCCTGCTCAATCCCGACCTGCGCAATCCGGTCGTGCTCATGCGCTCGGCTCTGTACGGCCCGGGACTGGTCAACATGGCCCTGGATTTTGCCTCCCGCGCCCCGGACGTGGCCGACCTTGGCTGCGGCTCGGGCTGGTTCTCGCTGGAGGTGGCCCGGCGCAATCCCCAGGCCCGCATTCGGGCGATCGACAAAGACCCCGAGGCGCTCGATTGGGCCCGGCGTTATGCCGCCCGGCGGCGTAGCCTGAAGGGCCACATCGAGTATGTGGAGGCTGACCTGGCCGAGCTCGAGTTTGACCCCAGCTCGCTGGACGTGGCGGTGGCCTTCTTCGTGCTGGGCTCGCTGGAGAAACCGCTGGAGTTGCTGGAGCGGTTGTTGGGGGCTCTGCGGCCGGGTGGCCTGCTGATCTATTACGACGCCACCGAGCCCCCGGCTCGCAACCTCGAGAAGCTCAGTCGCCTGATGTTTCGTCGGGCCCGTTTCCGGGGCAAGATGAGCGATGCCTGGAGCGAGCGACGAAAGCTCGAGGATCTCTACCTGCACGACCTGGCTAGAGGCAACCGCCCGGCCGGCGCCCCCCCCGAGGCCGAGGTGCATGCCTTTCTGGCTCGAAACCTGGACGTGCTTCACCACAGTCGCCAGCGCGCCTTCGTGGACCTCAAGGTCAAGGGCATGACCGCGGGTGACGCCTTTTACGAGCTTCCCTGGTGGAAGATGCTCGACGACCTGCTCGTGCGCACGGGCTATCTCGAGGGCGCCACCCGCTTCCTGGTGGCCCGAAAGCGCGGAATGTGAACGGCCTTTTAAATCACATGTTGCCGGCTGGTAACTTGCGTTAATATTCGAGCAAGGTTTGGATCATTTAAGAAACCTGAACAGGTTGCTTTGA
>CAZWUN010000523.1:0-3097 GCA_964637145.1 uncultured Burkholderiales bacterium | reverse complement strand
CCGCTCGACGAAGCGATGCAATACTCGAACGGCGGCGCATGCAGCACCTGCTCCACGGTGAGCGTCTCCGGCCCCACCTTGGCCCGGGCGAACAGCTGGACGGAGTGCGGGGGCAAGGTGCGGTGCAAGCTTCCCGGGGCCTGGGTGGCAGAGTCGTGGAGGTTCACGGAGAGCGGCACGGCGAGTGAGCGGGCGATGCCCGGCTCAAACGTGACGACCGCCCAGGCGCGCTTGTCTCCAATCCGGATGGTGCCGCGGAAGCCTGGCTCCTGCTTGAGCCGGGCGAAGGTCGACTTGAGGGCGCTGGCGGCGAGGTTCTCGCACTCCAAGCTCTGATCGTGCTTTCTCGCCAGAGCGGTGGGCGCGAACGACATCACCGAGATAGTTGAAGCCAGCACCAGGGCCAGCAGCGCGAAGAACATCACCCCGAGCATCGAAAAGCCTCTACGCGAGCTCGGCTGGTGGGTCCGGCAGGACGCATGTCCCAGAACCACCAGCAGCAGGCCTGTGACCGTCCCGGCCTTGATTGCCAGCAAGTCTTTCATCGTGAGTGCCTCCCTTTGTCGACGGTTTCACCCGGTCCTTCTGCCCTTATTCTAAGGTCGTGAATGTTCGAGTGCCGTGACGGTCACCAGTCTCCATTGGTGATCTGGATCACCGAGGGAGACTCACGAAGGAGTCGAGAGTAATTCTCGTCTCGGAATATAAAATGAACAGAGTCGCCAAACAGGGGTATTGTGATCATTGGAAGTCGCACTGTGGTGGGGATGCGATCCCATTGTCCCTGGCCGAAGCTCCGCATGAACGAGTGACGACAGGATGGTTGCAAAAGATAACACCAGGTGTTAGTTTTTAGATCCAGAATGTCTTGGACAAGACCTGAGTCCACCGTTGGGCCAGCCACCGTCGCTGAGTATGTCGATCGACTACAGAGCGAGGGGCGCTACTGCTTCACAAACTCGGACCTGGACAAGGAAGTACGGGGGTCCCTACTAGCCCGCCAGGCAGCTCTGCGCCGGCTTCGAGGCAAAGCGCGGATAGTCACTCCTCGTAGAGGCTTCAATGTGATTGTTCCCCTTGAGTATCGCTCCTCGGGCTCTCCGCCCGCATCCTGGTTCATCGGCGACCTGATGGCCTTCTTGAATCAGCCCTACTACGTGGGCCTCCTATCGGCCGCCGCCATCCACGGCGCATCACATCAGCACCCGCAGACATTCCAGGTGATGACGAACGTCCCGACACGTCCCGTCCTAGCTGGCAGACAGCAGATTCATTTTCACCGCAATCGGCGCCTGAACGATGCGGTCGTTCAGACTGTCCGTACTGAGACCGGCTTGATGGCCGTCTCCACTCCAGAGTCAACAGCCCTGGATCTTGTCCGATTTCCAGATGCCAGCGGTCAACTAGACCATGTCGCCACGGTCCTTCAGGAACTTGCTGAACAGATAGACCCTGATCGACTTGTTGAGGCAGCTCGAGTTTCCCGAACTCCTGACATCCAGCGGCTCGGATATCTCCTGGACGTTCTCGGGTTCAGCCATCTTGCGGAACCGCTGGCTGAAGTCCTGGCAGCCCGCCATCCTCGGGCAATCCTTCTCCGCCCGGACAGAGGCCCCGGGGACGCTTTGCCGCTCTCGCGCTGGGGCGTTTCGGCCAATGTTGACGTGGCTCCTGACTTATGATTCCCAGAGCCCACGTTACCGCTTGGCGAAGCACCGTACCGTGGTCCGACGATGCCCAGGTAGAACAGGATCTCGTCTTATCCCGGGCAGTCGTCGAAGTCTTCAGTCATCCCCAGTTGGCAGGCCTCTGCTCGCTGCGCGGAGGAACTGCATTGCACAAACTGGTGGTATCTTCGCCCGCCCGATACTCGGAAGACGTTGACCTCGTTCAAATGCGCCCGGGACCGATTGGTGAGATCCTGGACGCTATCCGAAGCCGATTGGACCCCTGGCTCGGCCTTCCCAACCGAACAACCGGGTCAGCGAATGCTTCCCTCGTATACCGGTTTGAAACAGAATCAATGCCAGCGAGAAGAATGCGCGTGAAGATAGAGGTCAACACGCGTGAGCACTTCTCCGTCTTTGAACTTGAGAGCCGCCGGCTGATTGTCGACAATCCATGGTTTCGGGGTTCTGCGGAAGTGTCGGTGTACCAGATGAACGAACTGTTTGGAACCAAGCTTCGAGCGCTCTACCAACGAAAGAAGGGTAGAGATCTTTTCGACCTCTGGCTTGCCCTGACTCAAGGTCTGGTGGACCCGGAAGCGGTTGTGCGGTGCTTCCAATGCTACATGGAAATGGAAGGCCACAATGTCAGCCGGGCCGAGTTCGAGCGGAACCTCGCGTTAAAGGGAAATGATCCAGCCTTTGGAGCCGACATTCAACCTTTGATCGCGCCAGGCTTTGCATTCGAGTCCCGCCAAGCTCTTGACCTGGTTCTTCGTAACCTCGTGGCTCGGCTGCCGGGAGCCCCCTGGAAAGGGCACGAGAGCGGCTGCGGATAACTGTCCCGACCCTGGTGCCGCAGAACCAAGATGGGCTCTTGTTCAGCCCATCACAACCGGCTGACACAGGCGCCCGTTCCCAGAGCCGACCACCCGCACCCAAGAAAATTTTCCCCCCTTCGCCAGCGACTCCCAAGGTGAGACCCACCTTCCGACACCCACCCCAGGCCAGCAAAACCCGCCCCTCCCGGCCTCCCAGAGCATCTTGAGGGATTTTCCTCTCCCGCACCCCTCAGAAGCCCAACAGACACACTTCAGACAGGCCTTCCAAATGGCCTGGTTAAGCCATTATTCACCCATGCCCGATTGGACATCCCGACCCCATCCGGGTATACTTGAAATATGCTCTACGTGCTCGAGCCATCCCCGGCGGTCGAGCCCGGCGCCCTCGAGGTGCCGGACCGGCAGACTATGCGCGGCATCGATCGGAGCATGGGCGGGCTGTTCCTGGATACCGAGATGTGGAAGCTCTCGCACGCCGAGGCGCGACTGAGCCTGCGGCTGGGGGAAGCGCTGGCGCCGATGCTCCAGAAGAGGGGCTACTCGGCGCTGGGCTACTCCAACCCGGGCGACTACTGCCGCGAAGAGCTG
>CAZWUN010000522.1:0-3107 GCA_964637145.1 uncultured Burkholderiales bacterium | reverse complement strand
AGATCGCAGAGCATGCCAGGGAATTGAAGATTGACTTTGCCATCAGCCACACCGGAGACGACGTGGCCATCCTGATGGCTCACCCCCACGGGGTCAGCTATGCTCCCATCCACGAGCTCGCCTTTCGAGCCTTTCAGGCCGGCACGGAGGTGGCCCGCCAGCAGGGCCTCTACGGGGCTGGCCAGGATCTCCTGAAGGATGCCTTTTCTGGCAATGTGCGCGGGATGGGCCCCGAGGTGGCCGAGATGGAGTTCGAGGAACGCCCCAACGAGCCGTTCCTGCTTTTTGCCGCCGACAAGACCAGCCCGGGAGCCTTCAACCTGCCTCTTTACCTTAGCTTCGCCGACCCGATGTTCTGCTCCGGACTGCTGCTCGGCCCCAAGCTGATGAAGGGATTCCGCTTCGTCATCATGGACGTGGACTGCACCGAGGGGGATCGCGTCATCGAGCTGAACGCGCCCGAGGACCTGTACCAGATCGCTGCCCTGTTGCGCGATACCGAGCGCTTCGTGGTGGAGGCCATCTACAACCGCACCACCGGCGAGCAGGCGGCCGCGGTCAGCACCAGTCGGCTGCGCAACATCGCTGGCAAGTACGTGGGCAAGGACGACCCGGTCTGCCTGGTGCGGGTGCAGAGCGACTTCCCGGCCACGGGCGAGGTGCTCGCTCCCTATGCCCTGACCCACTACGTGGCCGGATTCATGCGCGGCTCGCACAATGGCCCCCTGATGCCGGTCTCGCAGGGAACGGGGGTGTCCTACTTCGACGGTCCGCCGGTGGTCTCGTGCCACGCGATGTGCGTGCATCAGGGCCGTTTCACCGAGGCCGCCGACCCCTTCAGCCACCCCTTCTGGCGCAGCATCCAGGACCACGCCGCCGCCAAGGCGGTGGAGATGCGCCGTCAGGGATTCTTCGGACCGGCCATGCTGCCTTACTCCGACCTGGAGTATGGCGGCATCGTCCAGATGCTCGATGAGCTCGAGCCTCGCTTCAAAATGCGCCCCGCCGAGAAGGCCGTTCCGGTCTGAGCTGGAAAGCATTCCAGAGCTCGGCCGTCGGGCTTCCAGGGAGGAGCAAAGTCATGGATCTGCACCAGGTACTGGTCAGCCACACTCAGGAGATCCTCGACGAAGCCATGGGCGCGCTCGCGCGCGCCGAGCTCGAGGGCTACCAGAGGGCGGGGCCGCAGGAGACGCGCAGCCGGCTGGAGACCCTCCTGACCCTGGTGGCTGGCGCGGTGCGCGACAAGAACCTGGCGCCCATCGTGAGCCACGCCCAGGCGGTGGCCGAGCAACGCCACCAGGCTGGTTACGATCTGAGCGAGATCCAGACGGCTTTCAACGTGCTGGAGGAAGCGGTCTGGCGACGCATCGTCCGCGAGGTTCCGCCCGAGCAACTGGCTGAGGCGCTGGGGCTGACGAGCACGGTGCTGGGGGCCGGGAAAGACGCGCTGGCCCGGGCCTACGTCTCCCTGGTGAGCCGGACGCACGCGCCTTCCCTCAACCTGCAGTCTCTCTTCTCGGGGGCCTGACGATCGTTGGTCGGCCGGGGAGGAGGCGGGAATGCCGGTCCTGGTTAGGATTGCGCGCTTCAAAACGCGGACCTGAAACAAGGTTGATTCTCTTCTCGAAGTCTCTTGTCCAGGGGGCAGGTTGTCGTGAGAACCAGGGTAAGATGAAGAGAGAACGGCCAATTGACAGGAAGTTGAAGCTCGAGGCGACCCGTTTGCGCAAGCGCTTGCTGAGTTCGCCCTCTCCCGGCCCGAACCCTCAGAACGTGACTCTGTATGAGTTGTGGATCGGGGAGTTGAGCGCGCTGGCAGGCAGAGTTTCCCCGGCCTCTCCGTCCGGGCTTCCGTAAGCGACCTCTCCAGGATTTAACATTGCGTTCATCCTTTGTTCACGTCTGTAACCTTTGACAGAAAATTCGCCCCCGTGCTCCCTCCTTGCCTGCGATAGAATGGGCATAACATTTTACCGGCACCGGAGGCGACATGGCAGAATGGACAGCCCAGGGACTCAATCACAAGATTGGCGACTACCGCGTCAGCCCGGATGGGCTGCGGGTTGGCGTCGGGATCGGCCCTTACGATGTGATGCCCTCGAAGTCGAAAGCAGCGGAAAGGGCCACGGGCCAGAGCCAGACCCCCGCCCCGGTGGCCCCGTCTCCTCAGGAGCACTACAGTTCGGCTGGCGCCGAGGAGACCGAGGAGAGGATGTACCGCGGTGTGGAGCGCACCAGGGCCCGGTGGGCGGCCGAGAAGGCGGCCCGGGGCGAGCTCGCCGAGGAGAAGCCTGAGCCCAAGAAAGCCGGTGGCTTTTTTAGTCGCCTCTTTGGTCTGTAATCTCAGGCGGCTGGCTGGCCGCGGTGTTTCACCCGCACACCGCCGATGGTGACCCATCCGTTGGCGACGGCGATGCGGGGGGCCGGCTCCGAGGTCTCGAGGGCCGCAGCGGCCTTCTGATTGAGAGTCCCGCAGTCCAGGCTGAACACCTCGCCGGAGTAGGTGTTCAGCACCACCTTGTCGCCTGCCAGGGTCGCGTAAGCGTATTTGTCGTTCGTTTCGTAGCGCCAGAGCTGCTCGCCCTCGGGAGAGAGCGCCGTCAGGCCGTGCGAGTTGGCGCAGTAGAGGGTGCCGTCACGACCCACCGACACGTCCATCTCGCCGGCGTAACCCTGGCGGTGGGGAATTTCGAGGGTAAAACGCTTGTTGCCCTGACGGTCGACGGCGCGCAGTTTGCCGTCGCGGCCGGCCCAGTAGATCGTCTGGCCGTCCGGTGAGAGGGCGGGTAGCCCGCAGCTGCCCATGTTGCCGGCGCGCCGCGCCTCGCTGGCATCCTGCTCGCTCACCTGGTCGAGTCGTTTCTCGAGGAAGGCCGCGTAGTCGAACCGCACCTCGCCCTGGGGACCGATGACGCGCAGCAGGCTGTTGCCGGTCACGCCCAACAGGTCGCCCTCGGGAGTGGAGGTGAGGCCCCCCTCGCACAGGTAGTTGCGCTTGTCCGGCTGCACCCACTCGATTTCACCGCTCTTTTGATCCAGGCAAAACAGCGGTCCGACCTGAGTGAAGCAGTAGAGCTTGCCGTCGAGGCCGAGGCTCGGACCAC
>CAZWUN010000521.1:0-3113 GCA_964637145.1 uncultured Burkholderiales bacterium | reverse complement strand
GCTTGTCGAGCCCGAAAGGCTGTGCTATACTCCGGCGAACTTGCAAGCTTCTGCATGCCCAATTTATCCGGAGGTTCTCCGTGGCGAACACGAAAACTGCGAAAAAGATGATCAGGGTGCACGACCGGCGCCGCACTCGCAACCAGCCGATCCGCACGGCCGTGAAGTCGGCCTTCAAGAAGGCCGATACGGCGCTCGAGCAAAAAGGCGGTGACCTGGTCGCCGTGGCCAGAGAGGCCGCCTCGATCGTCGACAAGGCCGTCAGCAAGGGCGTCGTTCACAAGAACAAAGCCGCCCGCAAGAAGTCGCGCCTGGACAAGAAAGTCTTCGCAGCCTCCAAAGGCTGAGCTTTCTCGTAAGGTCGTCAAGCCAGGTCACCCGTTTGCGGGTGGCCTGATTTTGTTCACTGCCTTCTCGGAAGGATATTGTCGGCCATAACATCAGGATGTTATACTTTATTCAAACATGTTGCATTCTGATGTCATTGACGAGATTCTTCTCTCCTACAACCCCTGGTGGCAAACCGGTACCTTCAGTCTTTCCGGTTATCCGACCCGCCGGTTGCTGCAGAAGGTCGCCCTCGAGCACGTTCAGGAGGAGCCGCGTCGAGCGCTCCTGATTCGCGGTCCCCGCCAGGTCGGCAAGACCGTGCTCTTGCGGCAAGTCGCTGAAGATCTTCTGCGCGCGGGGTTCCCGGCTGCGCGACTGCTCTACTTCCGCTTCGACGACGAGAGGTTGCCGGCCGGCGTCTCGCTGCGCACGGTGTTGAGTCGACTGGAGCCGGAGGATGCCGACCGCCCGGTGATCTGTCTGCTCGACGAGTTGACCGGGGCAGAGGAATGGGCTCGAGGACTCAAGCTGGCCGTCGACCGGGGGGGCTACCGAGTGCTGGCCACGGACTCATCGGCCCGGTTGCTGCGGCTGGGGGCGCAGGAGTCAGGCGTGGGCCGCTGGGATGAGCTGGAGATGGAGACGCTGACTTTTCGTGAAGCTCTCGCTTTTCAGGCGCGTCCGGGAGAGACCATCGAGTCGGTGTTGAAACGCAGCCCTGGCATCCTCTTTCGTTTCTTGCGCTCCGGTGGGTATCCCGAGCACGTCTTGAGCGAGGATCTTCGCCGGGTGGATGAGCGTTTGCGAAGCGACCTCTCCGATCGCGTCATCGGGCGCGACCTGGTCGATTACGATGTGACCAGGGTCCAGCGACTTTTTGCTTATCTGGCCCGCACCTCCGGGGGGCTGATGAGCTACGCGGGGCTAGCGGGCGAGCTGGAGGCCGATCAGCGCAGCATCAAAGAGTGGATAGGCGCCCTTTCCCAGGCCATGCTGACCTTCCCGCTCGAGCGCCTGACAACTCGCGCCTCACAGAGCCTGCGCGAGCGGCGCAAGCTTTATGTCGCCGACTCGGGGGTCGTGTGCGCCTTCGCGATCGCCTCCGACCCCCTGGCAGACGGAGAGGTGGTGGGACGTGCCCTGGAGACGCTGGTCTTCAGAGAGCTTCGCGAGATTTGTCGCAGGGAGGGCGGTCGGCTCTCCTTTTATCGTGACCAGAAGGAACAGGAAGTCGACTTCGTGTGGGAGGGCCCGGGTGGGGTCGCTCTGCTCGAAGTTGGCAGCCGCTGGCGAGCCGACAAGAACGCCCGCCTCGACGGCCTGCGCGCCGGGCTACGGGCTCGCGTTGCCTGCCAGCTCCATCCAGGTCCCCTCCGGCAGGGCCCCCGCTCGCGCACCCTGGAGGAGTTCCTCCTTGCTCCCGACTCACTCTGGGAGGGCGTCTCAGCATGAGCGAGCTTCCCCTGGGTAAGAGCGAGAGCTCGAAGCTGGAGTTCAAGTCGGGGGAGGTACTGCGGGACCCGAGCAAAGTGGGTCGGGAGGTGGTGGCCTTCCTGAACTCCTCCGGCGGGGAGGTCTGGGTGGGCCTCGAGGAGGAGCAGTCCGTTGCCGTGCGCGTTTCGGCGATCCCGGACCCGGAGCAGGCTCGCAAGAGGCTGCTGGACTTTCTGGTGGACACGATCGAGCCCAGTTTGACCGACCGGGAGCTGAAGAGCGAGGTGGTGGAAGGCGTGATCAAGCTCCAGGCTAGACCGGAAACGCGCCGTGGACCCTACTGTTTCGTTGCTCGAGATGGCAGGCACTTCTTGAAGCGCCTCGATACCCGCTCTCGCCTCATGACCCGCGAGGAGATCAGAAACGCCTTCCGAGAGGCCGAGGATGGGGCCGACGGCAACTGGACCGCCCCCCTGAGCGAGCGGCGCAAAGAGTGCCAGGGGGAGAAGCTCTGGCTGGGGGTTATGCCTCGACCCGAGCTCGAGCTTGACCTGGAGCTGGTGAAGTCCCTCTTCGGCGACCCGGTCAGCACCGGCAACCGCCGCGAGGGTTGGAACTTTGCCAACGAGTATGGCGAGGTACGCCTGCGCAAGGAACGCCTCGAGAAAGTGGGGGACGATTGGCGGATCCAGGTGCACCGCTCAGGACTGATCGCCCTCTGCCTTTCTCTCGCCCACCTCTATCGACAGGGCCCCGAGCGGACCTTCTGGCCCCCCGCCTTGCTCGAGTATCCGACCTCGGTCATTCGGCTGGCGAAATTCGTCTATGCCCCCCACGGGCCCAAAGAGGTCGCCGTCGACCTGGCTTTGCTGGGTGTGGCTGGATGGACCCTCCGTCCCTACACGGTCAACAGCATCCGATTTCAGATGAGTGAGGTAAGTCCCTTTCAAGACGAGCAAGATCTCATCTGGTCGCGACCCATTTTCTACAGCTGGAGCGAACTCGAGCAGAGCCCCGACAGCTGCGCCTATCGCTGGATACGGCGGGTGTATGAGGCCTTCGGATATGCCGAGAGCCAGATTCCCGTCGAGTTTCACCCGGAGCAGGGGCTCAGCTTCTCCAAGCGATAGGATTGGGAGATTCGGATTGCTGAAAAAAAAGCCCCGGGCGCAATGCCCGGGGCTTTCTCGCCCCGCGATCAGTAGCGATAGAACTCCGGCTTGAAGGGCCCTTCCTGAGAAACTCCCAGGTATTTGGCCTGCTCGTCGGTCAGGCGGGTCAGGTGCACGCCCAGCTTCTCGAGGTGCAGGCGAGCCACTTCCTCATCCAGCTTCTTGGGCAGCACGTAG
>CAZWUN010000520.1:0-3132 GCA_964637145.1 uncultured Burkholderiales bacterium | reverse complement strand
CTCAGCCAGCCGGGACCGCTTCCACCGCGCCCAGCGCGCGCTGAGCCTGCACGACTCGACGCACCACCTCCTCCACCCACGCCTCCTCGACAAAGGGGGAGAGGATGTAGGATTTGATGGCCACCACCGGCAGCCCGTAGCTCGTCGAGCGGTAGCTCTCGGTCAGACTGAGCAGCACGCCTCGCCCCTGCATGGCCTCGGCGTGGAGAATCTCAAACAGCTCGCGGTTGTACTGGTTGTGGCTCAGCAGGCGTTCGCGAAAGCCGGGGTCGGTCAGCTCCTGACCGGGCACCTGGAAGGTGTCTACCTCAGGAGGATAGACCCGAAACAGCGTGACCGGTCCCACGTTGGCGCGGTTGAGCACGGTGATCTGGGGGTGGGATTCGAGGTGCTCGCGCAGCAGTTGGGCCATCTCCACCTGGTGACCGACCAGCGCTTGCAGACCGCGGCGTCCGAACAGCTTGAGGTTGGCCAGGGCGGCCAGCACTCCCGAGGCGCCCCGGGAGGTCTCCAGCGTGTACATCCCCGGTCGATAGTGGCCATGGTGGTAGAGGTAGGGCATGCTGGACGGATCGCGGGCCAACAGGCCCAGATCCTCGCGCTCGCGGAACAGCACCAGGCTGGAGATGTAGGGAGTGAAGCCGGTCTTGTGAAAATCGACCCCGATCGAGTCGGCCAGCGGCAGGTGGCGCAAGCGCCGGTGAGAGGCGGCCAGGGCCCGCAGCGTGCGGGGCCGGAAGGCCAGCGGGTTGGCCTCGAAGTCGTAGCGGTCGAAGGCCGCCCAGGCCCAGCCGATGACGGCGTCGGCGTGCACGTGAGGGCGATAGCCGAGCTCGAACTCGTCGACCAGTCGGTCGCGCAGGGCCACCACCGCCTCCAGGTCGTCGATTCCGTGAGCGTCCGTGCTGCCCATGGTGACCAGGAAGGCGGCGATCGGCCTGCCTTCCTGCAGTGCCTCGCGGGCGCGGGCCTCCAGCTGCAGCAGGTCGATCTCGTTGTCGGGCGTGGTGGGAACGGTTATGACCGAGCGCGCCCCCAGGCCCAGCCAGGAGGCGATGCTATAGCGACAGTAATGGCTGGCGTCGCTGGCCAGCACCACGGCCTGCGAATTGCCAACACCCGCCTGCATCGAGCCGGGCACGGCCTTCTCCAGGCCAACGCGGGTCGCGTACAGGCTGCATCCGGTTCCCCCGAAGGTGAACACTCCCCCGGCCCGCTCGGGGTCGTAGCCCACCAGGTCGCAGGTCAGCGTGGTCGCCTCCACCTCGGCCACAGCCAGGCCGTGGCTGTACTCGTCCCAACTCATGTTCTGGTTGGCCAGCCCGGCCAGGAGAAAGCCGATCAGCGAAGCGATGGTGGGGGGAGGCACCACATTCGGCTGAGCTCCCGGGTGACCCCAGAGGGCCGCTCCCTCCAGACAGCCGACCAGTTCGGCCACCACCTCCTCCAGGGGGCGGCAATCTTCGCCCAGTCGCGAGGCGGTGGCTCTGGCGTAATCCAGCGGACGGCGCTGCCCGAAGATGGGCCGCTCGCTCTTGAGAGCGTCCACGGCGTCGAGCGCCCGCATCACGGTGTGGACGAAGTAGCTGTCGTGGAGCCGGTCGCTGACGGGTTGGGGGAAGACTTCTCGGAGTTTGAGGATCAGGTCACGGTGCTGCATGGGGCCAGAGTGAAGTGGGCCCGTCAGGCGGACGTCAGGCGGGGGTCTCGGGGCCCTCGGAGGAGTGAACGCCGGGTGAACGGTTCCGGTTCACCAGCTATTTACCTGAGCACCTCGAGTTCAACGCTTGATTGACGCTTCGTTGATCGGGTCATGGTTTCATCATGAAAAACCAAGGAGCGCGAGACGATGCTGATCACCACTCACTTCCCCACCACCCGCCCGCTGGCGGCGGCGAGCGGGCCCTCGGGCGAGAGCTCGCAAGTGTCGGGACCGACGGATAGCGTGGAGCTGAGCCAGATCTCCCTCCGCTTCCAGGGAGTCCCCCCCGTGCCTGTGCTCCCGCCGCGTTACCAGGGAGCGACTGCCTTCCGGCGGCCTGGCATGGAGGCCGTCCACCAGGGACTCACCACCGCCCGCAAGGCGGTGACGGGGATGATGGCCGGGCTGGCCCTGCTGACCGCCGCAGCGATGCCCATCGACCAGTGCCAGGCCGCTCCGGCCATCCCGGCGGCGGCGGTGCAGGCCTACGAGAACCTGACCGGAGATCAGAAGCAAGAGATCGCCTCTCAGTTGAAAGGCACCTCGGGCGTGCTCTGGTTCACGGTGCAAAACCGGCAGGCCTTTATCGACGGCAAGGTGGGGCCGGTCAACGTGTTCGAGCACCTGCGCGGCAAGCTGGAGGATCGGCGCGAAGCGGGAACGATGACTCAGGACTCGTTCCGACGCCTGTCGGCCGCCCTCAACGCGGCCGAGAAGCTCACCGCCGCGCAGCGCCAGCAGTTGTTGGATCGCTACTGTCCCAGGTAGGTTCGAGGGCCCCGTGTGAGAGAAGCGAGCAGAATCAAATGAGCAGATCACGAGAGCAAGCTCGTTTTCTGCTCGCCTTGACTTGAGCGACCTGGAATAGACGCAAACAGTCCTCTAACACTTCGCTACCAGGCCTCCAGCAGTCCATGACTTATATTGAATTATACTAAATATTGGGAGGGGACCTCTTTGATCGCACGGGTAGACGACCAGAACCAGTCCGACGGTAAGATGAGCACCACCGAACAGGGCACTTTGTTTGAGTTACTCATCCAGAGACTTCAGCAAATACTGCTTCCTGGAGACCTCGTAGAGCACAACGTGAGCGTGAGGGCAGTGAACACTGGCCAACCCCGACAAGTGGATATTGTGGTTAGGCGAAGCGACCCAAGATTCTTACTGGTCATTGAGTGCCGCGACCACAAGGAACCCCAGAGTGCGACCTGGGTGGAGGAGGCATATGGTCGAAAGAGGAGTCTACGAGCCGACGCCATGGTCCTCGTGTCTTCGTCGGGCTTCTATGAGCCAGCAAAACTTGCTGCGCAGGACATGGACATCATCCTGCGCACCTACCAGGAGACCTGTGACCCCTCCGTGATACGTGGTTTGCTGCCTTCCTGGGTGAAGATGACTAGGTACTGTCACGAGTTCAAGGACATGAC
>CAZWUN010000519.1:0-3136 GCA_964637145.1 uncultured Burkholderiales bacterium | reverse complement strand
TTTCAGCCTGGAGCCTGCCGGTGGACGACCCGGCGGCGGTGCGCGAGATCAGCGAGCGAGCCGAGAAGCGGCGGGCCGCATTCAAGGAGCAGTGCATGGCCGAGCGTGGGCATCCTGGCTTCCAGGCCCATCTCGCGATGAGCAGTTTGCTCCGCGACGGTTCCGGTGGCTTTTTGAATCCCTGGACGGATCTCGGCGACCTGAACGAATCGCAGGCTCTGGGGGATCTCCGAACGGCCCTGACCACTGAAACGGGAAAACAGGCGCTGGAAGAGTTCCGCTCGAGATTACCGCAACTTCAAGCCGCGCTGAGCGTTCCCTTGCCCGAAGACCTCCCCAGCGACTACCTCAGCCGAACTCCCAACTTCATCATGGTGCGAGGAATCGCCCGCAGCCTGGCCGTGCTGGGCCAGATAGAGGAAATGCAGGGAAGACCTGGCGCCGCCCTGGAGCACTACCTGACGGCTCTGAGCTGGGGCGGGCGCTTCACCGGCCAGGGACTGCTGATCTCGGAGATGATCGCCACCGCGGTCGAGACCATCGCGCTCGAGCGCCTGCTGCCCCTGCTGAACAGCACCGAGCTGAGCGCCGAGCAATACCGGCAGGTCATCCGGGCGGTGGAAACCTCTCGCTTCCGACCCGAGAACATCAGCCTCGCCATGGAGAACGAGATGCTGGCCTCCATGCACTTCCTGGAGCAGTCCGACGAGCAGCGAGGGAAGGCCGAGGGAATCTTCGGGCTTCCCCTGCCTCGAGCTTACCTTCGCTACGAGAAGGTGCGCCTGATGAACCACTACCTGGAGGTTCTTCCGTCGGTGCGCGAGCTCTCGACCCGGCCCTACAACCAGAGCGCCGCCGGCCTGAGCCCGCTGGCCCAGGCGCTGGTGCCCAACCACGAGCGAGCCGTGGACCAGGTTCGGTTGCTGCTCACCCGGCTCGAGGCCGTCCGCACCCTGGCCGCGATCAAACTCTACCGGCTGGAGCGCGGTCACTACCCGGCGCAGCTCTCCGAGCTGGTGGGGCCCTACCTGGAGCAAGCCCCGCGGGCCTTCATCGCCCCCTCGCGCAAGTTCGACTACCGCCTGACCCCGGACTCCTTCGAGCTTGGCTGCGAGAGCCGCGGGCTCAAGCTGAGCAGCGATCGCAAGGTGGATCGGTTCAGCTTCTACCCCTACGAGGAGCAGCACTGACCCGCAGGTCAGGGGTCCATCTTGATGGAGCGGCGCTGGGGCGCTTTGGCCGAGACCGTGCTCTCGTCCAGCTCGCGGGCCCGGGCCTCGGCCTCGAGCTGGGCCTGGCGGGCTTGCTGAGCGCGAGCTTCGTTCTCGGCGGCCTCCTTGTCGGCCAGAGCCTGAGCGTGCTGGCGCACGATGCAAAGGTAAGCCAGCCGCACCAGGTGCACGTCCTCGTCGGAGCGCAGCCGGGTGTGCAGGTACTGGGCCACCCCGGTCAGCCCACCGAACAACTTCTTCCAACCAGTCTTGGGCTGCGCCAGGGGGGTCGTCACCTCCTCGCCCGCGATCACCTTGTCGCGCGCCTCCAGCACCAGCCCTTCCAGCGTCCCGGCCGAGGTCAGGGTTAGCTCGGCGGCTTTCAGGGCCGCCCTGGTCTCCTCGTTGGGGTCGGCCGCGGCGGTGGGGTTCTTGGGGCTCACATCCATCTGGTGACCCCAAAACAGGTTATTGACCTTCTTGAGCACGGCGTTGGCCCCATCGGCCGAGACTCCGAGCTGGTGGCAAACATCCCTGTAGAACTTCTCTTCCTCCATCGCAAAGCGGCCGTCGGCCAGGCTGATGACCAGGGCCAGCGTCAGGGCCTGGCCCAGCTTGTCGGGCTTCTGCTTGAGCTGGGCCAGGGTGGGCTTGAGCTCTTCCAGCAGCTGCTCCTCATTGGCCTTACGTTGGCAGTAGCTCTGCCAGCCCGCCACGAGCTGCTCGCGGGCTTTATGGGAGGGCACCGCCAGGCTGGCGATCTTCTCGAGCAGGTTGAGCTTGGGGGTCACCGCGTCGCTGGGACCGATGGCCACCAGCGCGCTGGCCAGGTGCCAGGCGGGCGAAAGATACTCCGCGGCGTCGGCGGCGATCTTCACCCGCACGCTGCGCTCGAGCTCGTTGACATCCATTCCGGGCTGAACCGCGATGCCGAATTCGCGGGCAATCTTCTCCAGCGCTCCCCGTTCCACGGCGGCCGAATCGGTAGCCGGGGCCCCCACGCGCTTGCCCACCCAGACCAGGGTCGCCTGACGGATCTCCTCGGGCTCGGCCTCGGGATCGCCGCCGATCATTCTGGCCACCTCGCTCAACTCGGCGGGGGTCATCAAATTCAAGCCCTTCAGCATCAGGAAAGCTCCTCCCCGAATAGTCTCCCGCGCGCCTTCGGGCGCGGCCGGCGCAGGTCCTGTCGCCCGGGGAGGAACGGTTGGCATGCGGCAGGGAAGTTGCTCTCATGCTCTTGACGCTGACCGGCATCAAGCGGTCCTTCCCGGGCGTTCAGGCCCTGTCGGGAGTGGACTTCGAGCTGGCCGCCGGGGAAGTGCACGCGCTCATGGGCGAGAACGGGGCGGGCAAATCCACCCTGATGAAGATCGTGGGAGGCGTGCTCGCGCCCGACGCGGGCAGCATGACGCTGCGAGGTCAGCCCTACCGGCCCCGCTCTCCCCACCAGGCCCGCTCGCTGGGCATCGGCTTCGTGCACCAGGAGCTGAACCTGGTGGAGTCGCTCAGCGTGGAGGAGAACCTGCTGCTGGGCCAGCTGCCCCATCGTTTCGGGCTGGTGGTCCATGCCGCCCTGCGCCGCCAGGCGCGCGAGGCCCTGGAGTGCCTGGGCGAGGAGCTGCCCCTGGCGGCCCCGGCCGGCAGCCTGAACGTGGGCCAGAAGCAGATGCTGGAGATCGCCCGCGCCCTCTATGCCCGAGCCGAGGTGCTGATCATGGACGAGCCCACCGCCGCCCTGTCCGACAAAGAAGCAGGCCAGCTCTTCGCCGCCATCGCCCGTCTCAAAGCGCGCGGGACGGGGATCATCTACATCTCCCATCGCATGGAGGAGGTCTACCGCCTCTCCGACCGGCTCACCGTGCTGCGCGACGGGGCCAGCGTGGGCACCTCACGGCTGACCGAGATCACCCCCGAGGAGGTGG
>CAZWUN010000518.1:0-3138 GCA_964637145.1 uncultured Burkholderiales bacterium | reverse complement strand
GCGAGGACCGCGGCGAGTGGACCTTCTGGGTCGACCGGGCGGCCTGGGTGGAGGCGGCTCGCTATCTCAGCGCCGAGCACGGCTATAACTTTCTCTCCGACCTGACGGCGGTGGACTATCTCGATCGCGATCCGCGCTTTGACCTGTCGGCCATCCTGCTGTCCTGGCAGGGCAAGACCGATCTGCGGCTCAAGACGCTCCTCAGCGAGGCCGACCCCCGGGCCGACACGCTCACCGGAGTGTGGGCGGGGGCCAACTGGTACGAGCGCGAGATCTACGACATGTTCGGCATCGAGTTCAACAACCACCCCGCTCTGATGAGGCTGTTGCTGCCTCCCGACTACGTGGGCCATCCCCTGCGAAAGGACTACCCGGTTACCGGACCGGCTGACTCGCCTTACCGATGAACATCGACGCCATCACGTCCGATCAGGGCACGCTCTCCATTCGAGCCCTGGGCGACACAAGCGACAGCTCCTACACGGTCATGAACATGGGGCCCCAGCACCCCTCCACCCACGGGGTGCTGCGCCTGGTGCTGACCCTGGACGGGGAGCGGGTGGTGCGGGGCGAGCCCGACGTGGGCTACCTGCACACCGGCATCGAGAAGCAGGCCGAGGTGAAGACCTACCAGCAGGCGCTCACCCTGACCGACCGCATGGACTACCTTTCGCCCTTGAACAACAACCTGGGCTACGCGCTGGCGGTGGAGAAACTGCTCGGCGCCGAGATCCCCGAGCGGGTCTCGCACATCCGCGTGCTGCTGTGCGAGTTGTCGCGCCTGGCCTCGCACCTGGTCTGGCTGGGCACCAGCGGGCTGGATGCCGGGGCCATGAGCACCTTCCTCTACTGCTTCCAGGAGCGCGAGAAGATCCTCGACCTGTTCGAGACCCTCTCGGGCGTGCGCATGATGACCTCCTACATCACCGTGGGCGGACTGATGGCCGACCTGCCGGACGGGTTCCTGGAGCAGGTGCGCAAATACCTCGACGGCTTCCCGCGCGAGCTGGAGATGTACCACGGACTGCTCACGGGCAACTCGATCTGGCTCGAGCGCACCAGAGGCATCGGCGTGCTCACCCGCCAGGCGGCCATCGAGTATGGCTGCAGCGGGGCCGTGGCGCGCGCCTCCGGGATCGACTGGGACGTGCGCCGGGATATGCCCTACAGCGCGTACGCCGACTATGACTTCAAGGTGCCCCTGCGCAGCGAGGGCGACAGCTACGCTCGTTACCTGGTCCGCATGGAAGAGATGGAGCAGGCCTACAGGTTGTGTCGCCAGGCCCTGGAGAAGATCGCTCCCAGCGGGCCCTATCGCACCAGCAATCGCAAGATCGTCCCCCCGCCCAAGTGGGAGATCTCGGTCTCGATGGAGGCCCTGATCCACCACTTCAAGCTCTTCACCGAGGGCTTCTCGCCGCCTCCGGGAGAGGTCTACCAGCGCATCGAGTCGCCCAAGGGCGAGCTGGGTTTCCACATGGTCAGCGACGGCTCCAACAAGCCCTACCGCATGCGGGTGCGCACCCCCTCCCTCAGTCACGTTCAGGTTCTGCCCGTGTTGCTCAAGGGCTGCCTGCTGGCGGACGTCGTGGTGGTGTTGGCCAGCGTCGACTTCGTCCTGGGGGACGTGGACCGATGAGCCTGCTGACCCCCGCCCTGCAAGACGAAATCCGGGAGATGATGGCCCGCTATCCCAAGCCCCGCTCGGCCATCCTGGGGGCCCTGCACCGGGTGCAGGAAGAGCTCGGCTGGCTGCCCCCCGAGGCCCAGGCCGAGGTGGCCGCTCTCTTCGATATGCCACCGGCCGAGGTGGACTCGCTGGTGACCTTCTACTACATGTACTTCCGAAAGCCGATGGGGCGCTACGTCATCAAGGTCTGTCGCTCCATCTCGTGCTATCTGCGCGGCTCGGACAAGCTGCGCTGCCATCTGCAGGAAAAGCTCGGGGTGCAGCGCGGCGAGACCACGAAAGACGGCATGTTCAGCCTGATCGAGGGCGAATGCCTGGCCGCCTGCGACGGCGCCCCGGCGGTGCAGATCAACGACCGTTTCGTCGAAAACGTGACCTCGGAGATGCTCGACGCGGTGCTCGAGGAGCTGCGCAAGGGCAGCTCACGATTTCCCGCCTGGCCGGAGCCGTGCAAGCCATGAAAGTGAAAGAGCAACAACAGATCCTGTTCAAGTACCGCGAGGTGGAGAACATCGGCGCCCTGGACGTCTATGTCAAACACGGCGGTTACGAGGGGCTGAAGAAGGCCCTGGCCATGAAGCCGGACGATCTGATCGAGTTGGTCAAAGCCTCGGGCCTGCGCGGGCGCGGCGGGGCCGGGTTCCCCACCGGCATGAAGTGGAGCTTCGTGCCCAAGACTCCCGGCAAGCCCAAGTATCTGTGCGTCAACTGCGACGAGTCCGAGCCGGGCACGTGCAAGGACCGCGAGCTGGTCGAGGAGCAGCCCCACCAGCTGATCGAGGGCATCGCCATCTGCTGCTGGGCGGTGGGCATCGAGACAGCCTTTCTCTACATCCGGGGCGAGATGCTGGAGGGCTACCTGGCGCTGCGCAAGGCCATCGACGAAGCTTACAAGGCTGGCTACCTGGGTAACAGCGTGATGAAGAGCGGCTACAAGCTCGACATCGTGCTCCACCGCGGCGCCGGCGCCTACATCTGCGGCGAGGAGTCGGCGCTGCTCTCCTCGCTCGAAGGCGGGCGCGGCTTCCCCCGCCTCAAGCCTCCATTCCCCGCGGTCAGCGGCCTTTATGCATGTCCCACCGTGATCAACAACGTGGAAACGCTCTCCACCCTGCCGCACATCCTCGTGAACGGGGCCGAATGGTACGCCGGCTTTGGCACCGAGAAGAGCAAGGGCACCCGCATCTTCTGCCTCAGCGGCCACGTCAAGAAGCCGGGTAACTACGAGATGGAGCTCACCTCCACCATGCGCGACCTGATCTATGGGTGCGGCGGGGGCATCCTGGAGGACAAGGAGCTCAAAGCCATCATTCCCGGGGGCGCCTCGGCGCCCATGCTGACGAAGGAGCACCTCGACATCGGTCTTGATTTCGAGTCCATCGCCGCAGCCGGATCCATGGCCGGCTCGGGGGCGGTGGTGGTGATGCACCAGGACACCTGCATGGTGG
>CAZWUN010000517.1:0-3156 GCA_964637145.1 uncultured Burkholderiales bacterium | reverse complement strand
ACTGTCAAAGGACATGAGGCCGCAGGTTTGGAGGGCCGCCGCGAATCTCCTGCTTTTGGCCGGAGCCGCTCGAGCGCCCCCCTGGCGCCCCCCGGGCGCCCGGTAGCCCGATTCGAGAACGGGTTATCCTGGCCAGAGGGCTCGGGCCCGGTGGCGTCGTATCACCCTCGGTTTATCGAAGGAGGCAGGCATGGCAGACGAGGAGCAAAAGGACTCAATCGAGCACTGGACAGCGATCTTGATCGCTATCGTCACGGTGATCGCCGCAGTGGTCGCCTGGCGGGCTTCGGTCGCGGCGGACGGGGCCGGGGACGAGGACTATGATGGTCTGAAGGCCGTCGTCAACGTGCAGGAGGTGACCACGGTGGCCACCGTGGAGGCCTACCAGCACGCCCAGGCCTACGCCAATTTCCGTCGCTACGCCGAGATCTCCAACACCATGGACGAAGAGCTGGCCGACGCCAGCGGCCGCCAGGCGAAAGACCTCGAGCAACGCCAGGCCGAGGCCGATGCCATGGTGGACGCCAAACTGCAGATGTTTCCCAACAAGTTCATGGACCGGGAAGGCCGCTACAAAGCCGACGCCGAGGTGGGAGAGCTGGTGGCGGCTGCCTCACGGACCCGCGACCTGGCTCCCAAGCCCCACTTTGATCAGGCCGAGGTGCTACGCACCAAGGCCGAGCGTCTGTTGATGGGGGTGGTGTTCTTGAGTCTCGGGCTGGTCTGCCTGACCCTGGTGGAGAGCCTGGAAGGCGGAGGGCGAACCGGTTTGCTGTTGCTGGGAGTGCTGCTGGGAATCGGCGGAACGGTCTTCTCCGTTCTGGTGGAGGTTGGAAAGCTGTGAACGACCAGAAGTTCAGCCGGATGATCGCCTTCTTCATCGCCGTGGTGACCGTTTTTGCGGCGATAATCGCCCAGCTCGAGACAGTAGCTGGAGACAACGATGACCGGGCCGGGCGCGATGCCCGCGCCGCCAGCGTGGAAGCCTTTGGACTTCAGGTTCAGGGTGATTCCAAGTCCAATTATCACTACTACACTTCCTATGAGCAGTATCGCGAACTCGAGACCCTGCGGGACACGGCCGAGAAACGCGGCGATCAGAAGGCCGCCGACCGCTTTGAGGTCATGCGCGATAACCTGCTCGATATCAGCCCACTCCTGAGCGGCAAGGATCCCGACGGCAAGGCCTACTTCGACCCAACTAACGATAGCGAGCCCGATGTGGCCAGGTTCGAAGCCAACACCTACGTGGGCGAGGTGCACCGCCTGGACCAGGTCTTCAAGGCCGCCTCGCCGGTCAAGAATGCCTGGGACTCCAAGGCCAACACCTACATCGTGCACATCACCCTGCTGGCGGTTGCGCTGTTCCTGTTCGGTCTGGCCGGCACCATCGCCACCCGGGCCACCCGGGGCATCTTCACCGTCGGCGGGCTGTTCATCACGGGAATCGCCGTGCTGTGGGCCTTCAAGACCTGGAGCGAGCCGGTCTACGACCTGCGCTCGCAGGGTAAGGCCATCGAGCACTATGCCAGAGGGATGGCCCTCATGCACATGGACCGCCCCGAAGACGCCCTCAAGGCGTTCGATGCCGCCATCAGCGACGCACCGCTCTACACCGAAGCCTACCTGGACCGCGGTCGCGCCATGCAGCAGATGGAGAAGCCCGATCTGACGGCTGCGCTGGAGAGCCTGCAGAAAGCTCGCTCGCTCGATCCGGGCAATTCCCTGGTATGGCTGGAGATCGCCTGGGTGCAGTACCAGCTGGGCCAGTTCCAGGGTGCCATCGAATCATGCCAGGCCGGGCTCGCGGCCGCGCCTGACAACCTTGATTGCCGCTTGCTGCTGGGTCTGACATTGCTCGCTTCGGGCAAGAAAGCCGAAGCCACGGCCGAGTTCGACAAGGGCCTGCAGCAGGCGGCCGCCACCGTGGCCGAAATGACCAGAGCCGCCGGCGAAGTGCGGGCTCCCGAGGAGATCGTGGCCACCCTGGAAGAGGCCAGCGTCGAGCTGGATGGCCTGGCCACGGTCATCTACACAAAAGCGGGCGAGCCTCCGGTCGACAAGGTCGTGGGCGGCGAGGAGACGGCCAGAGCGGCCGAGGAGCTGAGCAGCAAGCTGGTCTCCTGGGAGCTTGCCCTGCAGAACACCGGCAAGCCCCCCGAGGGCGAGCTGACTTGTAAGCTGTCCGAGCTCGAGTTCTCAGCCATCGTGGAAGGCAAGAGCGTGGAGCCTTTCGAAGGCAATCGGTTCCGGGGCCCGGTCTCCCAGGTGGAGATGAACTGCACCTACAGCGGCATGAAGGACGGCCAGGTGGTGACCACCCGCTTCTTCCTCGACAGCGCCGAGCTCGATTCCTGGCGCTGGACGGATACCTGGACACTGGGTCCGGAAGGCACGCTGGAAGGGGCTGCGCAGGACAGGCCGGATGAGGGCATAAACCTGTGCTACCCGGGCTACTCGGACAACTTCGTGTTCGCTCCCGGGGAGTACGTGGTGGAGGTCTTCGTGGACTACAAGCTGGCCACCACGGGGGAATTCGTCATCGAGGAGCCCTGACCCAGTGCTGGTGGCGGCGGAGCCCGGCTCCCTCGCCACCAGCTCCAGGTTCAGGTCGGCGAGCCGACCAGCCCCCGCGGCAAGCGCACTACGAATGCGGCCCCTCCGAGCTGACTCGACTGCTCGACGTGGATGCTGCCTCCGTGGGCGTCCACGGTCCGGCGGCAGACAGCCAGTCCCAGCCCGGTTCCCCCGCGGCGGGTGGTGACCAGGGGCTCGAAAATTCTCTCGCGCATCGAGTCGGGAACACCGGGTCCGGAATCCTCCACCCGCACCTCGAGCCATGGACCGTTCTCGCGCAGACAGACCCGCACGCTGCCCTGTCCTCCCACGGCCTGGCTGGCGTTCAGCAACAGATTCTCGAAGAGGCGCAAGACCTGGTCGGGGTCGACCTCAACGCGCTCCACGTCGCCGAGATCGAGGGCCACCTCGACGCCTGGCTCGCCGGCCAGGGTGCGAGCTGCCTGGTGCAAGATGGCGGGAAGTCCCGTGCTGACCCGATGAGGCTCCTTGCTGCGGGTGTAGTCGAGCAGGTCGTTGATCACGCTGTTACAACGCGAAAGCTCCCGAGCCATGCGAGCGATCAGCTCCGAGCGCATC
>CAZWUN010000516.1:0-3158 GCA_964637145.1 uncultured Burkholderiales bacterium | reverse complement strand
CGCGAAGCCAGTTCTTCCAGGCGCAGGCCCTGGGTGTGAGTGTCACGCCAGCCGGCCGCGGTGGCCAGCAGCATGCGCCCGTCGCGGGTGGTGGCCAGGGCGGTCCGGCCACACGAGCGGGTGATGTCATTGCCGCTGCGCCCCAGCGCTTCCTGGTCGGTCGTGAGGGCGACCGCTCCCCGGTGGACCAGCTGGGGACCTCCTCCCAGCGCCAACAGGACGTCGGTCCAGGTGTTGCCGTCGCTTGAGACGAGCTTTCCCCCGCGGGCCGCGATGCGGCTGAAGCTGACCTTGCGATCGCGGGTCTGGGCCAGGGCGGTTCGCGGGGGGCGACGCCCAACGTGCGGGGCCAGAAGCTTGCCCTCTTTGACGACCAGCCCGAGGGGACCGCCGGAGGTGGCGAAGTAGCCCCCGTTGATGCCTACCCGCGCTCCGGTGCGGCGCACCATCGAGCTGACGGTCTCGCGGGCGTCCAGCCGGTCCTGGGCCAGACCCACGTCCAGGCGCACCTTGGGGTCGTCCAGCGCGTAGCTCACGTCGTTCCAGAGAAGGTAACCCGTGGAGTTGGCAGCCTCGCGCCGGTTCCACTTCAGGCCCGCGCTGAGCGAGATCGTCTCTTCGCGAGCGTAGTAAGGATCGATGTCCACCACCAGCCGGGGAGGGTTGTCCAGCACTTCGGTCTTGATCTGCGAGGAGGGAATCCGCTCGCGCAGATTGAGCGTCCAGCGCACCCGGCTGAGGTTCTCCTGCTGCAGGTTGCTCGACAGCAGCCAGGGGGCCCGGGGGGTGGGCCGACGCAGCCTGTCGGGCAACTCGGCCCCCACCAGGTCGATCACCAGGCGCTCTGGCTTGCTGCGCTGGTAGACCTGGCAGACGGGCGCGTTCTCCGTCTCCAGAACCAGCCGCAGGGTATCCCCGTGCTGGCCGATGCGCACCAGAGTGACCCGGTTGAGCTCATCGGCCAGAGCGGGGGCAAGCAGCCCCAGGGAGAGCGACAGCAAGCACAGGAAACGAGCAAAGGCTTTCGGCATGGCTACTGAAGTTTTTTCCAGCCGAGAGCCGAATCCTGCTGTTTATTTGGAACTGGCCACCGGGCTGGGGATTTCCCAGGTCTCCAGGGCCTTCATGACCTGCACCCGCGTGCTGAAACGGCTCTCTACCTCGCGCCGGAACTCCTCGGGGTCCTGCTTGATGGGCTCGAAGGTGTTGTAGTGAATGGGGATGGCAAAGCGCGGGGCGACAAACTCGATGGCCTTGACCGCCTCGAAGACGTCCATGGTGAACGTTCCACCAATAGGGACAAACATGATCTCGGGCTTGTAGAGCTCGGCGATCAGCTTCATGTCCGAGAAGATGCAGGTATCTCCGGCGTGGTAGAAGACTCGTCCCCCGACCTCGAAGACCACGCCTGCCGGCGTGCCCATGTACTTGCCGTGGTATGAGGAGGAGTGCCAGGCCGGCACCAGCTTGGACCAGCCCCAGGCGTGCTTGACGCGGCCGCCCAGGCCGCAATGCACCACCTCGGCGCCCTCGTCGGCCAGCCGGTTGGCCAGCTCGAACATGGCGACCACGGGGGCTTTGTGCTTCTTGCTCAGCTCGACCGCGTCGCCCACGTGGTCTTCATGGCCATGAGTGAGCAGAATGGTCGTGGGCTTGAGGTCGGCGGGGATGGTCTTGACCCAGGGCCCCCCTGTCATGAATGGATCGACCACGACGGTGGTGGTCTCGTGCTCGACAGCCAGAGCGGAATGACCCAGATAGCGGATTTTCATGGTGTTTCCTCCCGTGATGGTGATGGGTAGTGTCGCAGCAGAGCAGTCGCCAGCGCCGCAATTCCTTCCGAGCGGCCGATGAAGCCCAGTTTCTCCATGGTGGTGGCCTTGATGCCGATTTGCCAGGGCTCCAGCCCGAAGACGCCGCCCATTCGCTCGCGCATGGCGGCTGTGTGAGGCGCCAGCCGGGGTTTCTCGGCCATCACGGCCAGGTCCAGGTTGACGATGCTCCAGCCCGCCTCGTGCACGGCCCAGGCCACGCGGCGGGCCAGCTCGAGGCTGTCAGCGCCCCGAAATTGCTCGTCGGTGTCCGGAAAGAGGTGGCCAATGTCGGGCAGGCCGGCCGCGCCCAGCACGGCGTCCATGGCGGCATGCACGATGACGTCGGCGTCCGAGTGGCCGAGCAGGCCGACATCGCAGGGGATCTCGACCCCTCCCAAGATCATGGGTCGCCCTTCGGCGAAGCGGTGAACGTCAAACCCCGAGCCCACGCGAAAGGCGGTCTCCTCACGGATGATCCGACGCAGCTCGGCCTCAGTCTGGCTCACGTTTTGCTCTCGCTTTCCGCAGGCTGGCAGGCGGGGTTTCCGCGCAGCAAAGGGCGGTTCGCCTCGGGTCGGGGTTGCTCCCTCCCGGGGTTCTGGATAAACTGGTAATATTCTGGCAACCGCCTTGCCCGTGAACTGCGATATTCTGAAGCAGGGCGTCTTGTTTCAGTCTCTTTTGAGAGGCTCGCGGTAGGTTGAGGAGCGAGGGGCTGGTGGAAGGGAGGTGAGCTGATGGCGGTCAATCCGATGGTTCCCGGGTTTGATCCTGGTTTTTCCGGTCGTCCTGCCGCTAGCAGCGGCAATCCGACGGTCACCAGCTCCGATCCCGAGGACAAGGTCGGCGGCCCGGTCGATCCTTATGAGCGAATGGCCCAGATGCGCAAGCAGGGACTGGGCAGCACGGCGATGGGCCCCATCGTCGCCGGCCAGGTCGCCTTCGGCCAGGCTCCTGCGCCGACTCAAGCAGTTCCCGAGCAGCTTCCTGAGCAACCGGTCGGGCCCACCCCCGAGCTTCCGGCTGTCGAGCTTCAACCCGCCCGACCCGTCGTGGTCAAGGAGCCGGTCTCCGAAGAGATGCGCGAGATGATCGCCAACATGCGCCGGGCCGGCGTCGAGATTCCCGAGCCTCCTGGCCCGCCCGCTCCGCCTGCTGCCGCGCCTGTCGTCGAGCAAGCCGGCTCGCCACCCTCCGATTCGGTCGTCTCCGAGCAAGCCCCGCCTCAGCTTTCCGCTCAGACTCCGGTTTCCCAGCAAGCGCCCGCCAGCCAGGACCCCTGGGCAAGACTGGAAGAGATGCGCCGCAACGGCCTGGGAAGCACGCCGGTTTCGGGTTTTGCGG
>CAZWUN010000515.1:0-3160 GCA_964637145.1 uncultured Burkholderiales bacterium | reverse complement strand
GCTGGCTCCGAAGCTGAGCTCGACCTTGGTTCGGTAGAGCCAGGGGCTGGGCGAGGCCACCGGGGGGAGCACGTTCTCGGCCGCCAGCATGCTGTGGACGGTCTCGGACTTGTAGGAGAGCTGGGCCGGGTAGCTCAGGTGCTGCCAGGAGCATCCTCCGCAGTGGCCATAGTGGGGGCAGGGAGGCTCGACCCGGGCCGGATCGGGGTGGTGCACCTCCAGCAGCCAGCCGCGCCCGCGTTTGCCCACGAAGGCTCGGGCCCGGTCGCCGGGGGCCATCAGGCGGGCGTCGGTCTGGCCGTAGGTGGTCTCGCAGAGGCGGGCGGGTTTCATGCTCTGGGCGCGTTCGGCGCGGGCGGGGAGGGTTCCTCAAGGTGCCGAGCGTTGGACCTTCAGGGGTTTACCCGGAGACACTTCTCCATCCTTGACGGCGGTATGGGAGGAGTGATACATCTAGATGTATGAAGACAACCGTAGAGATTCCGGATTCGCTTCTCGAGCAGGTACGCAGACAGGCTGCCAGTGAGGGCAGCACTGTGAGGGCTCTGGTGGAGGAAGGCCTGCGCAGAGTGCTCGAGGAGCGCCAGAGGAATACGGGGAGCTTTCAATTGCGCAAGGTGACATTCCGGGGAGAGGGGCTGCACCCCGACCTCGTGGACGCCTCCTGGCCTACTGTGCGCGGCTTGATTTACGACGGGCACGGAGCGTGATCGCCGTCGATACGAACCTGCTCGTGTACTCACATCGAGAAGATTCGCCTTTCCACGAAGGAGCGTCCCGGAGTATCGGCACCCTCGCCTCGAGTTCCTCCGCCTGGGCGATTCCGTGGCCCTGTTTGCACGAGTTTCTGGCGATAGTCACCCATCCCCGCATTTATCTGCCGCCCACGCCCCTGGCAATCGCTCTCGATGCAGTCGATGCCTGGCTCCAATCGCCAAGCCTGGTGCTGCTCTCAGAAGGACCAACCTACTTTGCAGAGCTCACCCGCCTTCTGCAGGCCGGGAAGATTGCCGGCCCCAGAGTTCACGATGCGCGAATCGCAGCGCTCTGTCTCTATTCGGGCGTGCGCGAGCTGTGGAGTGCCGACCGAGACTTCAGCCGGTTTCCCAGCCTGAAGGTTCGCAACCCGCTCTGACCGCGGGCACCCGGACCTGGGCAGATTCGAGGAGGCGGGCGGTCCCGGAGCAAGAACGTCGGCCCATGCTTGCCTCGGCCGGTGTCATCCTGGTGCGCTCGGGTCGCGTCTTCTTGCTCGAGCGCAGCCCCTCGCTGCGCTTTCTGCCGGGCTTTCATGCCTTCCCGGGCGGAGTGCTGGAAGACTGCGATCGGGCCACCGTCGTCGAGAGCGGGGACGAACTGGCTGCCTGTGCCGCCCGCGAGCTGCTCGAGGAGGCGGGCCTTCTCCCCGACCGGCCGGCCTCGCCCGAGCTGCGCCAGGCGGTGCTCGAGCGGAGCGCCCGGCTGGAAAGGCTGGATGCCTCGCGCTTCATCAAGGCCGGGGTGCGCATCACCCCGCCTTACACGCCCCGTCGTTTTCGCACCCAGTTCTTTCTGCTCGAGCTGACCGACGAGGAGGAGCCCGAGGTCTGGCCGGGCGAGGCCAGCGGGGGTCGCTGGTGGGGAGTGGAGGAGGCGCTGCGGGCCTGGCGAGAGGGCTCCATCTTCCTGGTGGCCCCTACACTGTCAGCCCTGGAGGCGCTGTTGACGCGGTCTCCCCGGGAGGCGGCGGAGCTGCTGGAGGGGATGCCTCACGGCACGGGCATCCCCGGCCCCACCGTCCCGCTCTCGCCGGTGTTGCGCTGTTTGACGCAAGAGAGCGCCACGCTGCCCCCGGCCCGGGCCACGCTGACCTGCCTGGCGGGGTCGGTGCTGGTCGATCCGGGCTCGGCCCTGCCGGGCGAGCTGGAGCGCCTGCGCCAGGCCCTGGACGAGTTCCCGGTGGAGGAAGTGCTGCTCACCCACCACCACCCCGACCACGTGGCCGGAGCCCTGGCGGCGCGCAGCTGGGGTCTGCCCCTGGCGGCCCACCCGGAGACGGCCCGCCGCCTCGGTTTTGGGGTGGACCGCACGGTGGAGGAGGGCGAGCGCTGGGGCGACTGGGTTGCTGTGCACACTCCCGGTCATGCCCCCGGGCACCTCTGCCTCTGGCACCAGGAGCGCGGCCTTTTGCTGGCGGGGGATCTAACGGCGGGCTACGGGACGATTTTGATCGACCCCGAGGACGGGGGCGACATGGCCGTCTACCTGGCCAGCCTGGAGCGCATCCGGGCTCTGGCGCCGCGCCTGGTGGTCAGTGCCCACGGGCCGCCCTTCGGCCCCGGCTCGGACCTGCCGGGCAAGATCCTGGCTCACCGCCTGGAGCGTGAGCGCAAGGTGCTGGAGGCTCTGCCGGGCTCGCTGCACGAGCTACTGGGGCGGGCCTACGCCGACGTGCAGGGACCGGCCGTGGAGCTGGCCCGCAGGTCGCTGCTGGCGCACCTGCTCAAGCTCGAGCAGGAGGGCCGAGCGGTCTGCCAGGGCAACGTCTGGAGGTTCGCGGCTGAATAGGTCCTGGCAGTTCTTGCATTGAAGAACTCAGGGTGGATGATGCGGGCGTTCCCAGCGTGGTGGCCGACCGGTCCGAGGACGGTGTCGTCGTCAAGATCTCGATGCCTCAGCTTGAGATCAACGTTTGGATACCGCAGGAGGAATTGAGCAACCTCGAGCAGGTGCGCACCACGTTGTGGGACAAAGGGTCCCTTCGCATCGGGAGGTCAGCGGGCGAAGCTGCCTGGTGGTCGGCCGATCTCCAAGAACAGACGTTATCAATCGTGATCGGGCACGACGACGAAACCTGGGACGTGGGAGCGATCCTGCCGCTCGCGACGCTGGATCTGATCCTCACCGAGGTTGAACGGTGCTGACCTTCTGTCTGCCGTCCAGGGACTTCAAGCCCGCTGGGCCAGCTGGCTGGCCACCGCCACGGCCTTCTGAGCGTTCAGCACGCCGGCCCCCTGATCGTTGGCCCGCACGCCCGGCAGCCGGTCGGAGGTCTTCATCAGGATGGTCTTGACCTGGTCGGGGCTCAAATTGGGATTGGCTTCCAGCACGGCGGCGCAGACGCCGGCCACGATGGGGGAGGCCATCGAGGTGCCGTCCATGGCCATGTAGGCCGCGCCGC
>CAZWUN010000514.1:0-3161 GCA_964637145.1 uncultured Burkholderiales bacterium | reverse complement strand
ACCACCGCGCCGCCCGCTCCTTCGCTGCAGGTTGGCCCCACGACGGGCTCGACTGCCGCCCCGGCTGCGACGACGTCTACGCAGTCAGCAGCCGTCACCCCGACCACCGCGCCGCCCGCTCCTTCGCTGCAGGTTGGCCCCACGACGGGCTCGACTGCCGCCCCGGCTGCGACGACGTCTACGCAGTCAGCAGCCGTCACCCCGACCACCGCGCCGCCCGCTCCTTCGCTGCAGGTTGGCCCGGCGACGGGCTCGATAGCCTACCCGGGTGTTACGACAACTCCCCCGCCTTCCGCCGCGCTGCCCGTCGGTAACACGACGGACTCGGTCTCCGCCCCGGGTGGTGCGACCACGGCTCAGCAGTCTTCAGCCCCCATAGCGCCGGCCGCTCCTACTCATCAAGTCCCGGTCGTCTCCGCGACGGGCGGAACAGCGGTTCAGCAACCTTCTGGTGCCACCGTTAACCCTGCAAGGACGCCGCCGACACCCTCGCTAGAGGGCGGCTCCACCGCGTGCTCGGCGGCATCCCACGAGGCAGTCACGCCACACGCTGCCAAAGTTAACCGTGCGAGTGTGCCGTCCGCCGCCACGTCGCAGGTCGGCCCTGCCCTGGACTCAACTGCGACAACAGTGAACCCCGCTACCGCTTCGGCCGCTCCCTGGCTGCAGGTCGGCCCTGCGCCGGGCTCGACTGCCCCGGGTGGTGCAACATCTCAGCAGCCCTCTGTGACGACAGCTAACCCCGCCAGCACTCCTTCGTTGCAGGTCGGCTCCGGGCCGGCCTCGACTGCTCCGGGTGTTGGTGTAACGTCTCAGCAGCCCTCTGTGACTGCACTCAACCCCGCCAGTACTCCGGCCGGCCCTTCGCAGGTCCGCCCGGATGGAGGGGAGGCCGCGACTGCGATCGGCCCGACTGAGCGGCCTGGCTCCGGTCTTCCCAGCGCTTCAGGCGGTGCAACGCTCTCAGGGAAGGAAAGCTCGGCTGGATCCACCATCGACCCGAACGGGCCAGCTTCGAAGGGATCGACAGAGAGCTCCTCGGGCGTTTCCCTGACCGACCAGCTTGCTGGCACGGCTCAGGCCAGCTCTCAGAACCAGAGTCTGCCTCTACTGCCGCCGATGGCCGAGGTGTCTCCCCAGCAGACCGCCCCGGAACTGGCTGTGGAGCCAGTCCAGGCGGCTGGAGCCATGGCGAGCGAAATGGCGCCATCGCCCAGGCCCAACTTCTTGAGCGCGGGGATGATGCCACCCGGGGGATTCTCCTCCCCGATACATGCCGCTTTGGCAGTGACCGAATGGAATCGGCTGAATAATCCAACAGCGGCTCTCCCGGAGGCCTTTGAGTCGGTCCTGGGAACCGTTGGCGTCCAACCCGCCTCGCAAGTCCAGTCAGTTCCGTCGGCCCAGTCTGCCGCGCAGCCCCCGCAGACCGCCGCGCAGCCCCCCCAGTCTGCCGCGCAGCCCCCGCAGACCGCCGCGCAGCCGCCCCAGTCTGCCGCGCAGCCCCCGCAGCCGACTGAGCAACTACCGTCGCTCGACATCGGGCCAGTGGAGATGTTTGCCGATGCCTTGACGTCGAGTTTTGAGGGAATTGCATCGGCCCTCACTGATCCCCTGGCATCGCTCGGTGAGGCCCTGGGCCTCGCTCCAATGCCGCGTCCCCAGTCGGTTTCTCCGACCGACCTGGCCCCGACTCCGACCAATCCGTTGGTCCCGGGGGCTACCCCTCTCGAGTTGCGCACGGGCGATCAAGCGCAGTCGCTGTTGATTCAGTCCGGTCTGGCCGATCTGGCCGGGGGGCCCCAGATCATCGACCCCTCCCTGGGGGGGTTGCAGCCGATGCAACTGCAGGGGAACTCTCCCTTCTTCATTCAGGATGGCCTGGGCAGCAACTTCAGTATCGTGGGAGCCGACGGAACCGTTCTGTTCCAGCGCGGCGAAGGCGGCCAGGTACTGAATCTGGCCGGCGACGCTCAAGTTTTCTTGCGAGGTGAGGACGGCAGCCTCCGGGTCGTTCAGGCGGGGGCTCTCACTCAGAATCAGGGCCAGGGTTTCACTTCGATCACCTCAGGCTCGGACGGCTTCAGCATATCCTCCGCTCCGGGGGCTGAGACCCGGGTCAAGGCGGGTCAGGGTGACGACACCTTCGTGCTGCGTCCGGGCCAGTCGGCCGGGCCTATCACCATCGACGGCGGGGGTGGGAAGGATACCATCCTCATTCAGGGCGGTCCGGACGCCAATTACACGGTCGTAGACAAGGATGGGCAGGTCTTGTTCCAGGCGGGGGAGGGTGGCTCGCGCATTCAGGTCGCCGATTCTAGCAGCAAGATTTACGTCCAGGGAGCTGACGGTCAGCTCAAGGAACTGGCCCGTCCGGGTCAGACTCCCATTCAGGAGGGGAGCCAGAGCCTCCCGGGACAGGCGGTTCAGCCGATCTCCGGGACCCAGACGGGAATGGGCGGTCAGTGGCAGACAACTCCAGGGGCTACTGGCTCCGTTTCGATTCCCTCTGCCAGTGAGCCCGCCAGCGCCGTTCCTCCCGCTCCGACTGCGGCCGCCGGCACACTTCCTCCCGCTCCGGCGCCACCCGCCGGCACGGTTCTGCCTGATTCGGCGCCGGCCGCCGGCACGGTTCCACCAGCCGCCGGCACGGTTCCGCCTGCTCCGACGCCAGCCGCCAGCACAGTTCCGACCGCTCCGACGCCAGCTGCCGGCACGGTTCCGTCTGCTCCGACGCCAGTCCCCGGCACGGTTCCGCCTGCTCCGACGCCAGCCCCCGGCACGGTTCCGCCCGCTCCGACGCCAGCTGCCGGCACGGTTCCGCCTGCTCCGACGCCAGCCGCCAGCACGCCGCCGGCTCCGGCTCCGGCTGCCAGCACAGTTCCGCCTGCTCCGGCGCCAGCCGCCGGCACGGTTCCGCCCGCCCCGGCGCCCGCCGCCAGCACACCGCCCGCTCCGGCCCCGGCCGCTCCGGCTCCGGCTGCCAGCACAGTTCCACCTGCTCCGGCGCCAGCCGCTGGCACGGTTCCGCCTGCCCCGGCGCCAGCCGCTGGCACGGTTCCGCCTGCCCCGGCGCCAGCCGCCGGCACGGTTCCGCCTGCTCCGGCGCCAGCCCCCGGCACGGTTCCGCCCGCTCCGACGCCAGCTGCCGGCACGGTTCC
>CAZWUN010000513.1:0-3186 GCA_964637145.1 uncultured Burkholderiales bacterium | reverse complement strand
ATGTTGCCCTCCGAGGCGGTGTTGAGAGCCACCCGGATGGCGCTGGCTTCCTCCTGCAGGCTGTGGCGGTAGGGCTGCCCGGGATGGTAACGAGCCCACTTGCCCGACTGCCAGTCGCTGCGCTCATAGGCATAAGCCAGCCAGGCCGGACCGGCGCTGGGAGCAACATGCAGCTTGCTGGCCTTGACCTCCACCGGGATGTCGACCTTTGGATGAGCCAGCACGATGCCCTGCTGCTTGGCCCAGCCGATCAGCCCGTTGCGCGAGAGGCGAGCGTAAGGCTCGCACAGATAGGCCTCGATGAACCTGGGCAGGGCGAGTTCGGTCTTACCCGAGGCCATGAGAGAGTTTCCCCAGTAGCGGTGAGCCGCCTCGCGCTCGGGCGCGATGGCCACCGCCCGGGCATACCATTCGTCGGCCTGGCTGAAGGCGTTCTCGAGCCGATAGGTCTGGCCAATGTAGAGGGCCGCCTCATACAAGGTCGGGTCGGCCTGGAAGGCCTCCTGGTAGGCTGCCCGCGCCTCGGCGTAGCGACTGGCGGCGAAGTCCGCCTCGGCCCGCTGCATGGCCTCGTCTGCTTTGGAGTTGGCTGAGAAGACCGGCTCTTCTCCGCCGTCGGCAGCCAGGCTTTCCAGGGCCGCGGTCAAGAGCGAGTCGCGCACCCCCAGCCGGTCGGCCGCCTCCAGCGCTTCGCGGGCTCTGGCCCGCTGGGTCTTGCGCTGGGCTTTGTCGGTCAGGGTATTGGCCTGCACCAGCCGGCAAAAGCCCAGCTTCAGCTGCACCTGGCCATCGGATGGATTCTGGGCCGCCAGCTCCTCCAGGAGCGGCAGGGCCTCCACGAAGCGGTTCTGCTCGCACAGATCGAAGGCTTGTTGGCGCTTGTCCTGAGCCAGCGCGGGCATGAGCAGCAAGGCCAGGAGCAGCAGCAGCACTGCAGTCCCGCGCCTTGACCCGCCCGGGAACGGAGCCGCGCTCCTTCCTGGAGAGCCCAACCCTCAGGCTCTCGGCTCGCGGGTCTTGAGGCGCACGCCGCCCACCTGGATGTGGCCCTGGCGCTCGGCGATGGCCACCGACTCGGGCTTCTGGGCCAGCTTGAACACCGAGTTGTAGACCTCGGCCTGGCGCTGGAGGTGCTCCTCCACCAGCTGCGGCCCCTTCTCCATCCAGCGGGCCAGCACGCCCACGTCGCCCGGCGGGGTCATGCTCATCAGGGTATTGAGAGGCTTGTGCTGCATCGAATTGGCCGCGATGATCATGCCGACTCCGCCCACCAGAGCCCCGGCACAGCCGACCAGCCCGGCCGAGCCGGCCACCATGTAGGCCGGGATGGCAGCCATCCAGCTGAGCTGGGCCAGAGCCAGGCCGCCCGAGCTCATCCGGTCCACCAGCTTCTGGCTCTTCAGGCTGGCCTCCAGGGCCTTCTCGCGCCGCTGGAGCACTTCTTTCTCCTGACCGGTGGCGGCCGTCTGCCAGGTGCGATTCTCGGCCAGGTTGTTGTGATACTTGTCGTAGCGCTGCGGGTCGAGCACCGGGAACTGGCCCGCCAGCACCATGCGCAGGTCGTTGCCGAAGGAAGCCGGCTTGACCTTCTCGGGATTGCCCCCGGAGGCTCGATAGACCTGGCTCCAGGTGTCCAGCATCTGCTTGATCTCGGCCTGCTCGGCGGGATCGGTGGCCCGAGCTTCCCTGGCCTTCAGGTCCTCCACGATGAGGCCCAGCTCGTAGCGGTTGCGCTCGAGCATGGTGGTGCCCTTGCCGGGGGTGCTGACCAGGGGCGAGATGTTCATGCTCAGAGCATACCGCGGCGCCTTGAAAGGATTCTCAAAGCAAGCTTCAGCCTCCGGCCATGGCTCCCACGATCAGGAAGGGCTCGCTGCCGGCCGCCACCGCCTCGGGCAGGGGAGCATCGGGCGACTCGTGGCTCAGATCCTCCTGACAGGCGTAGAACCTGACGTAGGCGCGGCGCTTGTGGGTCTCATGGTCGCGGACGGTTCCGCGCAGCGCGGGAAAGCGAGCTTCCAGGGCGGTCAGCAGCGAGCGCTGGGTGGGCGTGCCCTCGACCTCCAGCTGCACCTCCCCCTCCACCCGCGCCAGGGTGCGCAGGTGCTGCGGCAACACCACCCGGATCATGCCAGCGTCTGCACCTCGACCGACAGCACCGCCGGAAGATCGCGCGCGATGGCGCTCCAGCTGTTGCCCGAGTCGGCCGAGGCGTAGACCTGGCCGCCGGTGGTGCCAAAATAGATGCCGCACTCGGGCATCGTGTCCACCGCCATGGCGTCGCGCAGCACGTTCACGTAGCAGTTGCGCTGGGGCAGCCCCTTGGTGAGGGCCTCCCACTCGTTCCCGCCGGTGCGGCTGCGATAGACGCGCAGCTTGCCGTCGGGGGGATAGTGCTCCGAGTCGCTCTTGATGGGCACGACGTAGATGGTCTCGGGCTCGTGGGAGTGCACCTCGATGGGGAACCCGAAGTCGCTGGGCAGGTTGCCGCTGACCTCGCGCCAGTTGTTGCCGGCGTCATCGCTGCGCATCACGTCCCAGTGCTTTTGCATGAAGATCGTGTCAGGCCGCGAAGGGTGCATGGCCAGGCGGTGCACACAGTGGCCGACCGGGGCGTCGGGATCGGGGATCTGCTCCGACCTGAGGCCTTTGTTGATGGGCTTCCAGCTCTTGCCGCCGTCATCGGATCGAAAGCATCCCGCAGCCGAGATGGCAACGTAGAGACGCTTCGGGTTGCGCGGATCGACCAGGATCGTGTGCAGGCACATCCCCCCCGCACCCGGCGTCCAGGCCGGGCCCGACTTGTGATTGCGCAGCGCGCTCAGCTCGTGCCAGGTCTTGCCGCCATCCCTGGAATGAAACAGGGCGGCGTCCTCGGCACCGGCGTAGAGCTCGTCTCTTGAGCTGTGGGACGGCTCGAGGTGCCAGATCCGCTTGAACTCCCAGGGGTGGGGCGTGCCATCATACCACTGGTGGGTGCCGGTGGGACCCTCGTAGCTGAACTTGTTGTCCATCGGATCCCAGCTCTTGCCGCCGTCGTCCGAGCGCTGGATCACCTGCCCGAACCAGTCGCTGGACTGGGAGGCGTAGATCCGGTCGGGGTCGACGGGGGAGCCCTTCACGTGGTAGATCTCCCAGCCCCCGAAGTGGGGCCCGTCCACCTTCCAGCGCTTACGCTTGCCGTCG
>CAZWUN010000512.1:0-3192 GCA_964637145.1 uncultured Burkholderiales bacterium | reverse complement strand
CCATCAGCCTGCGCATCGAGCGCGAGCTTTCCTGCCTGGTGGGGCCCCACTTCACTCACGGGCCCAACCCCTGAACTTTCTTTACCTTCATCCTTTACAATGAGGCAAAGGAGGAACTCGACATGTTCCGTTCTCGCTTCTTCATGGGCCTGCTGGCCGTCATCCTGGCCGTGGCCGCCGTCTCGGTCCTGAAGCATGGTGGTCCTCACCGACGACCCGGGCCTCCCCCTCATGACCCGCCCGCCCGGGTGCGCTCGCTGCAGGGCGACAGGCTGGAGCTGGAGACTCCTTCTGGCTGGCGCAAAACGGTGCTGCTCGAAGCCGGAACGCACTATCGGCAGGGCCGCACCCGGGTGGGCCGAGAGGCGATGCAGGTGGGCAGCCTGGTGGTGGTCTTCGACGTCGAGGGAAGCGAGTTGCCCAGGGCTTTGCTGGTGGATCTGCTGCCTCCACCGCCGCCGGGCTGATTGAGCCATTCGGGCGGAATCTTGAGCCCCCTGCACGAAGCTCTCGGGGCCAGAAAGGAGGGCCTGTGTTCTCCAATCCGATTCTTGTGATCGTCATCTGTGGCCTGGTGCTGGCCTTGCCGGTGCTGGCTGTCTACAACCTGGTCCTCGGTCTCCTCTCCAAGGAACGCCGCAAGAGTCACCTGGGCTGGTTTGCGGTCTACTCCCTCCTGACCCTGTTGTTCTTTGGCTGGGCCATGCTCTCCCCCGGTTACATCAAATCACCCAAGCAGGGCTACCTGACCAGTTGCAAGTCCAACCTGAAGAACCTGGCCACCGCCTGCGAGATGTATTCCACCGACTTCAAGGGCCATTATCCTCCCAGCCTGAGCCTGCTGACCCCGAACTACCTCAAGATCATCCCCAACTGCATGGCCGCCCGGGCTGATACCTACAGCACAACCTATCAATCGGTGCATCCCCAAAAAGAGAACCAAGTGGGGGCTTACACGTTCTACTGTCGGGGCAAGCACCATGCCGCGGCAAACACCCCGGAGAACTATCCGCAGTATGACTCCTACCAGGGTTTGATTGAGCGCCCTGACCGCTGATGCAGGGCGAGTTGCACGAGAAAAACCGTCTGTCGTGGAACCACGCCACCCGGGCCCACAATGCCCACAAGCTTGATCAAGCGGCCTTCCTGCGCCAGGGCGGCAGCACCCTGTTTCCCGAGGAGCTCGCTCTGCTCGGACCCGTAGACGGAAAGCGTCTGCTCCACCTGCAGTGCAATGCGGGCCAGGACAGCCTGTCGCTGGCCCGGCTGGGAGCCCGGGTCACGGGGGTGGACATCAGCGACGAGGCCATCGACTTTGCTCGCCGGCTGAGCCAGGAAGCGCAAATCGAGGCCGAGTTTCACCGCCAGGACGTCTACCACTGGCTTGAGTCCAGCCCCTCCTTCGACCTCGTTTTCAGCTCCTACGGGGCGCTGTGCTGGCTCTCCGACCTCGCGCTCTGGGCCCGGGGGGTGGCCCGCGCCCTGCTTCCGGGGGGGCGGCTGGTGTTGGTGGAGTTCCACCCCGTCTTCATGTGCTTCGAGCTGGACTGGAGCCTGCGTTACTCCTACTTCCCCTCAGGGACCATCTCGTGGGAATCGGGCGTGAGCGACTACGTGGGCCCGGAGCTTGCCCCGAGTGGCTTTCAGGAGGGCGAGCCTTTCCACAACCCGGCCCCCTGCTACGAGTTCCAGTGGCCCCTGGGAACCGTGCTCACGGCCATCGCGCAGGCCGGTCTCCACCTCGAGCGCCTGGAGGAGTATCCCTACGCCAACGGTTACCGTGCCTTCCAGCGCATGCGAGACCTGGGTGGGCGGCGCTTCGCCCCTCCCGCCGAGCTGCCCGAGCTGCCGCTGATGTTCGGGCTGGTGGCCTCGCGGGTCAGGTAACCTGGTCGGCGATGAAGGCCAGCACCTTCGGGTTGGAAACCAGGCTCAAGTGGTTGTCGGCGATGGGCAGACTGAAGGGGTCCAGCTCGCGCACGGCCACTTTCTCGGTCCCGTCCAATTCAGCGCTGCGGGAGGCGACGACCCCGTCCCCGCTGCCCACGAAGGGGAAACTGGAGGTGGCCGTGGGCAGGCGCGTGCCCACCACCGTATAGGCCCTGTCGAGTTTCGCCAACTGCTCGGGCCAGCCATCGTTGAGCTCGGCCAGGCGGCGATTGTGCCCGGAGGTGAGCAGGGCCGAGTCGGCCAACAGCGAGCGGGGGGCGTTGCCCAACACCGGGGAGTAGAGGGTCGCCGCGGCGGCCGTCAGGGCGGTGAAGGGCACTCCATGCTGGGGGGTTCCCAGGAAGAAGACGTTGCAGATACCATCGTGGCCCCGGGCCAGGTGCTCGCGAGTGACCAGCCCGCCCATGCTGTGGGCCACCACGTCCACCTCCAGCCCCGTCTCCTGATTCAGGATGGCCACGGCTTCGGTCAGCTCCTCGGCCACTTCGGTGTAGCTTGCCCGCGGGTTGGAGAGAGCGATGGTGTAGACGGCGCTTTCGGGCTGCGAGCGCACCGTCTGGCGGAACTCGTCTTCCTGGCCGCTTCGAAAGGTTCCCCCCACCCGGTTCTGGGGATTGGTGGCCAGGTACTCGCACAGCGGCCGCCCCTGGTCGGCCCAGCCGCAGTAGCCGTGGACGAAGAGCATCGGGCGCTGGAGGGTGGGTGCGGTCATGCTTCGAGCATACCGCCGGGCCGTGAAAAGAAGCTCAACCGGCCCTGAGCAGAGCCTCGGCTGCGCTTCGATCAGGCCGCAGACCCTGACCGTACAGAGTGTCCAACCCGAAGGTGCGCAGAATGGTCATGCCGGCCTCGTATTGGGCCGAGGTGATGTTCCTCTGCCAGCTCCCGGTCAGATCGCCGCCGGTCACGATGGCGCTGCGAGCCGTCACCTGGAAGGTGTTCTTGAGCTGAGCCCGCAAGCGAGGATCGAGCTCACGGCCGAGCGGTTGGCCGAGGTAGGCGAACAGCCGGGCCAATTCGGCCTCGGGGTCCTCGCACAACTCCTCGTAGAAGGTCAGATGCACCCTCTGGCGGCTCAGCTCGCGCAGGGGCACATAGTGAAAGACGCACCACAGCAAGACCTGCCGCTCGAAGCGGCGATGGGAGGCCTCCAGCAGCTCGCGGAAGGGCCCGAGATGGTCCCTCATCAGGTCGGGCTGCTTGAGCAGGGCGCGCGGGTCCTCCATCCACTTCCAGCTGCGA
>CAZWUN010000511.1:0-3196 GCA_964637145.1 uncultured Burkholderiales bacterium | reverse complement strand
ACAACCCAAGCCCGGGCGCCGCGCAGAGGAGATTTCACCATGGCCCTCCCCTGCTAACAGGGTTGCGCAAGCCTGCAACGCCGGTAAGGCAAGACGAGTCGAAAGGTTGCGTGGGAGATGGCCGCGAGAGTCGAAATCTACACCTGGGAGAGTTGCCCTTACTGCATCAGAGCGAAGAAACTTCTTCATTCGAAAGGAGTTTCGTTCGAGGAATACCAGATCGACGGGGATTACGAGGGGCGCCGAAGCATGTCGCAACGGGCCAACGGGCGCACCAGCGTGCCCCAGATCTTCATCGACGGCCGGCACGTGGGCGGGTGCGACGACCTCCACGCGCTGGATGCGGCCGGGAAGCTCGACCCACTGCTCGGCTGAGCTGTTCGCCAGGAAGTTCGAGTTGGCTTGCCAAACGGCCGGGCCGAGATGAGTGAACTCTCCGGTAAGCCGATCTTGAAGTGGGCCGGGGGCAAACGGGCCTTGCTCGGTCAGTATGAGCCCCTTCTCCCGACGACCTTCGGGGCTTACCACGAGCCCTTCGTCGGGGGCGGAGCCGTCTTTTTCCACCTTCGGCCTCGTCTCGATCAGGAAGTTCACCTCAGCGACGTCAACGCCGAGTTGATCAACCTGTATCGGGCTCTGCGCGACGAGTTGCCGGCCGTCTTGAAACGCCTCGAGGAGCACCGCCGCCGTCACAGCTCCGATTACTACTACAAGATTCGCTCGGTGCACCCGGACAAACTCGATCCCACCCGCCGCGCCGCCCGCCTGATCTACCTCAACAAAACCTGTTACAACGGGCTCTATCGGGTCAACGCCCGGGGGTACTTCAATGTGCCTCTGGGTCGCTACACCAACCCCACCATCCTCGACCGCGAGCGGCTTCAGGCCGCCAGCTCCGCCCTGCAGGGCGTGGAGCTGCGCCAGGAGACCTTCGAGATGGTGCTCGAGCGCGCCGTGGAAGGCGACCTGGTCTACTTCGACCCGCCCTACCAGCCTCTCACCCGCACCGCCAACTTCACCTCCTACACCGCCGACAGCTTCGTCGAGAGCGATCAGGCCCGCCTGGCCGAGGTCTATCGCGAGCTTGACCGCCGCGGGGTGCAGGTGCTGCTCAGCAATTCGGACACGCCCCTGGTGCGCGAGCTCTACCACGGCTTTACCCTGCACGAGATCCAGGCGCCCCGCTTCATCAACTCCAAGGCCAGCCTGCGCAAAGCCATCGGCGAGTTGCTGGTGAGCAACCTCGAGCCGGCGCGCAAACGCTCGGGCAAGAAGCGTGCAATGGCCGCCTGTACATAAGAGACCCCCGACGGTCGGGGGGGGTCATCCGTCGAGGGCCGGAAGAATTGCTTCTTCCGCCTCAACTGTAAGCGTTGCACGCCAGGAAGCTAAGGCAGAGACGTATCATCTCGCCCTGGTAGGAACCTCCTAGGGGTTTCCCGCCCGGCTCAGCCTGCCAGGTCGCGCTCCACGGCGTAGGTGCTGCAGCGGATGGCCCCCTCGAGCTTGGAGATGGCGGCCATCTCCAGAGGCACGACCTCGAAGCCGTTTCGCTGATACATCTCGATGGCGATGCGGTCGAGCGGGTCGCAGCCGTAGGTGGGCAGGTAGACTTTGCGCACCATCTCGCCGTTTTCACCTCGATAGACTTCCATCATGCAATTGTTGTAGGTCAGGTAGGGCAGTCTCCAGGTGGTGCGCAGCCCGACCAGGCTGGGCATGCGCTCGACCTCATAGCCCTCGGCGGCCAGCTGGCGGGCGACGTTGTCGTAGTTGGCCTGGCACTTTTCGCCACTGTTGGCGGCGATCAGCTCACCGATCACGTCCGTATCCGGGTCGAGACCGGCCTGCAGGGCCATGGCCTGGTTCACGCTGGCCCGCTCTTCGGGTGACAACTTCTCGAACTCGGCGAAGGCCAGGGCCGGGCTACCGACCAGCATCTTGTTCTCGCCGATGGGCGTGACGCACATGTCGATGTGGAAGGCGGGCTGCTCGCGAATGGGCGTGCCGGGATCGTCGCCCCCCACGACCAGCACGTCCTTCTGGAAAGCCTTCTCGAAGACCAGCAGGGGCACGTCCTGCCACATGCGAGCCAGGCTGGACTCATCGGCCAGGTTGACCTCTTGCCCGGTCCAGGCCTCGTAGAATTGATGAATGTCCTGCAGCCGCTCGGGATCTTGAGCCAGCTCCTGCAGGCGGGCCCGGGTGTGCTCGACCGAGTCGCTGCCCACGATGACCTGGTGGCGGTTGGAAACCAGGTTGCCCCCGTCGATGCGCAGGGCGGGATGGGGGGACGAATCCAGACCGGAGTGGGCCCCATCGATCAGGGCCGGCACGCGGGCGTCCTCGGGGCCGGGCCAGTACGTGCGGTCCTGAATCATCAGCAGGGTGCGCCCGTCAGGCATGCGCACGGGCAACATCGAATCGCGGATCCAGATCGAGAAACCCTGAACCGCCTCGGCGGCCACCACCGTCACCCGAGCGGGGTCGGTGCCGGTCTCCTCGACCAGCCGGTTGATGGAATCCACCCCGCGCTGATCGGCGCAGACGATGGTGAAGCGGCTGTCGGGCGCCATGTTGCGCATCAGCTGGCCATACATGCCCAGCACCGCGCTGCGGGTCTCTTCTGGCAGGGGCCGGTCGAACTCCACGTTGCCGAACTGGAAGGCCATATGCTTGATCTTGCCGTGCGAATCAGGGAAGAGCAGCCCCGCGCTGGCGAAAAGCGGCGGCAAACCGGCGCAGGTGACCTGCCCGGCCAGCTTGCACTGGTCCTGAGCCGCCTGTTCGGGGTCCAGTCGACAGAGCGGACGATCGGCGTTGCTGCGCGAAACCTGATCGAGCGGGTCAGCCGGGGGTGCCTCGGAACTGGCTGCGCTGACCTGGGGCCGCGCCATCATCGGCATGGAATGAGTGACTGGCTGCAACATGGCTTCAGAGTAGCCCGATCGACTGAAAAAACGCCAAAAGGCCCGCCGGAGCGGGCCTGATGGCACTGAAACCGGTCTTGGCTAGGCCCGGCGAACTTCCTCGAGGGCCTTCTCGGCGTTGACGAACCCGGTGCCCTGCTCGTTGCCCGACAGGTTACCCATCGAGTCGGCCGTGCGACGCAGGATGTCCTTGGTCTCGGCCGGGTTGATATCGCGCACCTGCTCGAGCTGAGCGGCCACGCCCGCCACCAGCGGGGCGGCGAACG
>CAZWUN010000510.1:0-3199 GCA_964637145.1 uncultured Burkholderiales bacterium | reverse complement strand
TGCTCGCGACGCTCCGGCTGGCTGGCCGACTGAAGCTGCAGCTCATCCAGGTCGGCCTGGCTTCGGAGCAGTTCCTGGCGACGCTGCTCGAGTTCTAGCTGGCCGCGCTCGAGCTGAGGCTTGAGCTCGGAGAGCAGCCTGGCGCTGGCCAGCCAGTCGTTGATCCTGGCTCGGGTGCGGCCCGAGCTCTCCCGGGAGGATTTCACGGCTTCCAGGCGGGCTCGCTCGCTCTCGCTCTCGAGCTGAGCCTGCTCGATTTCCTGGCGGGCGCGGCTGAGCTCTTTCCCCAGCTCGTCCAGGGCGGTCAGACCCTCCTCAAAGCTCTGAGCCAGCTCCTCGGCTCGCTCGATGCGCCCGTGCACGCCCTGCAGCTCCGTCTCGCGCAAGGCCAGGGCGGCGGCCACCCCCCGACAGCTCTCCAACTGCTCGTTCAGAGCGGCTTCCTGCTGCCGGGCCATTTCCAGGGTTTCCCGGGCCCCCGTGACCGTGGCCGCCGGATCGGAGCCCAGCGCTTCGCGCTGAGTACGGGCCCGGATCAGAAGGTCGGACAGCTTGCGCGAGCGAGATTGGACATTGTCGGCCACCCGGCTCAGGTCGTCCAGCCCTAGCAGGCTTTTGAGCACGTCCGAGCGGTCCTTGTCGCCGGCCGTCAGCAGCTGCTGGAAACGCCCCTGGGGCAGCACCACGGTCTTGAGAAACTGGCTCATGTCCAGGCCGACCAGCTCGCGGATCTGGCGGTCGACATCGGCCTGGCCGTCAAAGGCCCCCTCGGCGTCCAGGCGACGCAGGCAATGGACCGGGTTCTTGCCCTTTTCCGAGCAGGAGCGGTCCACCCGCCAGCGCTGGCCACGCGCCTCGAACTCGAGGCTCACGGTCATGGTCGGGTCGCCCGGCCCGTCCGAGATCAGCGCCTTGACGCTGCGTCCGTCGAAGGTGCATGAGCCGTAGAGGGCATAGACCAGGGCCTCCAACAGCGAGGACTTGCCCGCCCCGGTGGAGCCGGTGATGGCGAACAGGCCAAGGTCCTGAAACGAGATCTCCTGGCGGGCACGATAGGAGCGCAGATTCTCGAGGGTGAGCTTGAGCGGTCTCACGCGGTCACCTCCTGCAGGGCCACCAGCTCGGCCCGGGGGGTCACCTCTTCCGGGTCGGCCAGCTCGGCAAACAGGCTCAGCAGCTGGTCCCCATCCAGGTCGTCGGGGGCATGATCGGCCAGGTAGGCGCGAAAGGCTTGCTGGAGATCCTCGAACGTCTCCCCGTGACGGTCCTCGCCCACCAGCTCGAGGCGGGTGGCCAGACTCCGCTCGCCAACCTCGAGCAGGGTGGCCCGGGGAAAGACTCTGGCGGCCCATTCGGGCAGGCCCGGCGTGGGTTGGGGGGTGTGGACCACCAGGCGCAGCAGCACCTGATCGATGCTCTCGGACTTGCGCTCGAGCTCTTCCATGGTGCCCTCCAGGGTGCACAGGGCCCGGCCGGCGGTGATGGGCACGGTCTGGATGCGGGCGGCCCGGGCCGGCTCGGCCTCGATCAGAACGACCTCCTTGGTCTCGCCCTCCTCGCCGAAATCAAGCTGGATGAGAGAGCCGGCGTAGCGTCCGGGCAGGTTGCCTGGCAGGGCCTGGGGCTTGTGGATGTGCCCGAAGGCGGCGTAGCTGACGGGCGGCAGCGAGCCGGCCCGAGAGGCATAATGGGCCGAGACGTGCAGGGGGCGCTCGCTCTTTGACCAGGTGGCTCCATCCACGTGCAGATGGGCCACCAGCAGGTGGATGTGGCGCGCGGGATCATAGCTTCGCTCCAGCTCGCTGGCGTAAGCTGCCTGGATGGCGGCCACGCGGTCGGCATAGCTCATGGTGCGGCACTCGGCCTTCACCTCCAGCGCGTCCACAACCCTGTTGGCGTGCAGGAAGGGCATGGTGACCACCCGGGCCAGCTCCGAGCCGGCGCCCGGGAACTCCAGGATCCCACCGCTCTTCGGGGCCCGGATGGTGGGCACGAAGTGCAGGCGCCCGCCGCCGAGCAGGGCCTCGAACAGCTCGAACAGAGCGCCCGAGTCGTGGTTGCCGGCCACCACCACGACCGGAGCCAACTCGCCAAGTCGGCGCAGCATGGAATGGGCCAGGCTCATCTCCTCCACGCTGGGGCGCGAGGCATCGAACAGGTCCCCGGAGTGCAGCACCAGTTGAGGCTTGAAGTCGCGCGCCACCTCGAGGGATTGCTCGAAAGCCGCGATCTGGTCAGAGCGGCGGCTCTGTCCATAGGTGAGCCGTCCCAGGTGCCAGTCGGAGGTGTGGAAGATGCGCATGGGTAGGAGCCTTTCGGAGTAGTTTTTTTTCAGGCAGGGGTTCTATAGTGACTTCAAGATGAACGTAAGCACGCGCCTGATAGAGTTCGCCGCCAACCGCACCAACCGCTCGCCCGAGCAGTTGAAGCCGATGGTCAACGAAACGAACTTCCTGAGCGAGGGACTCACCGAGTCGGGCTTTCCCGGGCTGATGGTGGACCGCAGCGAGCTGTGCCGGCTGGAAGCGGCCGACCCCATCGGCTGCCTGCTTGGCCGCAACCCTCGTCGTGAGGAAGTGCTGCAGCGATTTTACAACAACCATCCCGAGCAGGTTCGGGGAGAAGGCCACCAGCTGATTCAGCACATCGAGAGCAAGACCAACTGTGGCCAGACCACTCACGAAGTCATCCACGCCCCCGCCGAGAACGGCCTGATCGAGCTCGATTACGTGAACGGCGCCAACCGTTGCCAGGTCTTCATCGACACCACTCCCGGCCAGCCCGGCGAGCAGTGGCTGATCTTCCGATAGAGCGCCCGATCAGCGGAACACGAAGATCTCTTCCACCTCCTCCGGCTTCACCGCGGGCTTTTCGTCGGCCCGGGTGGCGTAGTTCGGGAACGGGAACCGGAACGGGATGGGCGCCGGGATCATGGGCTGGGCCAGCACCATCGCTCCGGGCAGCAATCGGGTCGCCCGCTCGCGCACCTCGGCGCTGAGGAAGCGATAGTCGTCCGATGTCGCTTCCGCCCCATCGAGTCGCCCCACCACCCGGATGGCGGCGTTGCGGGTCACGGCGGGCTCGACCTGGGAGGCCGACTGCTGGGCACCGATCAAGATGACGCCCAGCGAGCGGCCCCGGGCGGCGATGTCGACGAGCACTTCCTTGAGCGGGCTGCTGCCCTGGCGGGGAGCGTACT
>CAZWUN010000509.1:0-3209 GCA_964637145.1 uncultured Burkholderiales bacterium | reverse complement strand
AGGTGGTGGGCACCGACCACTGCACCTTCGACTTCAAGGGCGGCAAGGACATGGGGAAAGACGACTTCCGCAAGATTCCCAACGGGCTCAACGGCATCGAGGAGCGGATCAATATGCTCTTCAGCTACGGCGTGAAGTCGGGCAAGATCCCAATGACCAAGCTCGTCGAGGTGGCGGCCACCAATCCGGCCAAGATGTTCGGGCTCTATCCCCAGAAGGGGCACATCTCGCCCGGAGCCGACGCCGACGTGGTCATCTACAACCCCAACAAAGAGGGCATCATCTCCGCCAAGACCCATCACTCGGCCTGCGACTACAACGTCTACGAGGGCTGGAAGATCCTGGGCGCTCCCCACACGGTCTTCGTGCGCGGCAAGGTGGCCTACGAGAACGGCAAGTTCGTGGGCGAGGCGGGCTACGGCAAGTTCCTCTCCCGGGCCGCCGGCAAGCCCCAGCTGGCCATGGTCTGAGGTTCCGGGAACCGCGAGCAAGCTTCACCCTGGAGGACCCGCACGGTTGACCCCGAGAGCATGAATAGAATATATTCTATTCATGCCCAGCACGACCATCCATATCCCGGCACCTCTGCTCGAGGTGGTAGATACTCGGGCCCGTGCCCAGGGGATCAGCAGGAATCGCTTCATTCTGCTCGCCGTCGAGCGTGCCCTGGCGGAAGACAGCGCCTGGAGTCCCGAGTTCTTGAGCAGGTTGCGAAGTCCGCTTCGCAGGAGTTCGGCTGAGGCGGTGGACGAGATGGTGGACCAGATTATCCAGCGCCGCTCCAGCAAGAAAGCTCCTGACCTGTGAGCTCCCGCGTTCTCGACACGGTTACCGTTTCTTACCTGATGAAGGGCGAGCCCAACGCGGTGAGCCGACTCGAGGCCTGTAGCCGATCGGAGGTCTTCCTTCCCCAGCCTGTCGTCGCCGAAATCTCTTATGGCCTGGAAAGGCTGCCCGGGTCCAAGCGAAAGGCACAACTCGAGGAACGGTTCGCCTTGATTCTCTCGGAAGTTCAGCGAGCGGACTGGAACGACGAGGTGAGCCTTCGTTTTGGCGCCAACAAAGCCTTGCTTGAGCAAACAGGTCAGCTCATCGAGGACTTTGACCTGGTCATTGCCGCCCACGCTCTGGCAAGGGGGGCGATCCTGGTGACGTCCAATCTCAAGCACATGCAGCGGATTCCAGGCCTCGACCTGGAGGATTGGGGAGCATAGCCTTCACCGGCAAAGCTCTGCCGCGCAGGCCAGCAGCGTGTGGTCCTGGCCCGCCGCGGCCAGCAAGGAGAGTCCCACCGGAGCCCCTTCGGCCTCGAGCAGCGGCAGGCTGAGCTGAGGCAGTCGGGCCAGGCCCGCGACGCTGGTGAGGCCCAGCACGCGACCATAGTAAGTCTCCTTGCTACGGTCCAAACCCAGCGAGCCTTTTAGAGGCGCGGGGCGCGGCGTGGTCGGAAAGCACAACACGGTGCCCGGGGGGAGGCCGTCAGCCATCCAGGCGGCAATCCGCTCGCGCCGCTCCAGAACAGCCTGGATCCTGGAGCGGTCCAGCCCTCCCACCAACGCGAAATTCATCTGCGTGGCCGGGCCGAGCTCAGGGCCCGTGGCCACCCAGGTGCCCAGCGTGCTGCCGATTTCGCTCCACTGGGCGTGGCTCTGGGTTTGGCCCCACGCGCGCAGGTCGACGGGCTCGCCCACGAGGTCGGCCAGGCGCACGCGCTCACCGGGCCAGGTCAGGCCGGGGTCGCACAGAGCCAGCGCCTCTTCGACCACGAGCAGCCGCGCTACCGGCACGGCCCCACCCGGGACGAGCACGCGCGCGACCCTGGTCAACGTGTCCAGACGCGCGCTCAACAGCCCCACGGTGTCAAAGGTGGGCGCCAGCGGGTTGACGCCCGCCAGCGAGATCCGGTCGTGCGTCGGGCGCAGGCCGAAAAGTCCGCAGTTGGAGGCGGGCACCCGGATCGACCCGGTCGTGTCGGTGCCCAGCGCGAAGTCGCACTCGGCCTGCGCAACGGCCGAGGCCGAGCCGCTGGAAGACCCGCCCGGCACGCGCTCGGGCGCCTTCGGATTGAGCGGCGTGCCGTAGAAGTAGTTCTCGCCCGTCAGGCCAAAGGCCAGCTCGTCCGTAATTGTCTTGCCAACGAGGCGCGCTCCGGCGGCCAGGAGCTGGTCCACGCACACCGCGTGGTGCGCCCGAGGGGACTGCGCGTCGCGCCAGGAGGGGTTGCCGCAGCCCGTGACCTGGCCCTGAACGTCGATCAGGTCCTTGACCCCGAAAGTGAGTCCGTCAAGCGGACCCGAGCCGGTCGGGGCGACCTCGAAGCGAGCTACCCAGGCAGTCATCGGGAGCTGGTTCGAGGCTACGGGACCGGGCGGCTCTCGATCTGGGGCTCGCTGCCCGGGACCCATCCGGGCACCGAATCATCCGCGGGTACGCTCTGCACCGGAGCTGGCGGGGGCGCCGCGTTGGGATCGGGCGGCAGCCAGCTCGGCTCGCTGCTGTCATCGGGCGGCACGGGCTGGTTGCTGGCGTCCTTCCACACCGAGCCGTCGGGATTGGGCATCGGCACGGTCGCGGCCGGAGGCTCGGAGGCCGGGGGCGGCCCGTCGGCAGCCGGTGGGGGCGGCGTATCCTCGGGCACCGGAGCCTCCTCGGTGACCACCTCTTCGTCGGCGGGCACGCTCTCCTCGCCTCCCGCGGTGGCCTCGGGCACCGGGTCTTCCCCGGGGTCTTCCGACTGCTCGCCGTCGAGCATCTTCACCTTGACCTTGACGTAGGCCTCGGGCTTCTTGCGAAACTCAGCCAGGCACTCGGCGTGGGCAAAATACAGGGTCTTGCCGTAGTGGTCGGTGCGATAGGGCGCCGTATCGTCCACCGGGGCGCCGCAAACCAGGTCGATGAGGGGCGTGCCATCGGCTGAAAGGGGCACCTCGCGAGGGCGCGAGACGTTGGGGGGCGCGGGCGTGAGGGCCACGGCCGCCCCCTGGCTGGCGGGCTTGCCTCCGAGCAAGGTGGCGCAGTAGACGGCCAGCCCCAGCACCAGGCCACCCGTGCCCAGCAGGGCCCAGCGCTGGTGAGGCTTGAGGGGCGGCTCGTTGGAGGGCATGCGCTTGATGCGCACCTTCAGGGTTTCGTCGCTCAAAGGGGGCACGAACTCATGAATTCGAGGCCCCTAGAGGGGCTCCTGTGCGCGCCTTCTCACCGGCACCCCG
>CAZWUN010000508.1:0-3217 GCA_964637145.1 uncultured Burkholderiales bacterium | reverse complement strand
CGAGCCGGGCCCTCCCCCTGGCCCGACCATGAGGAGCCCATCGATGCGGCTGTCACCGCTCATGTTTACCACTCCCCCGGAGATACCGTTGGTACCTGTCTGAAAAGGCAGCGGGGAAGGTAGAGACGGCCCCCAGGAGCGGATGGCAGAAGTGCCGGACATACTGATGGAGCCATCGGAAAAGAGTCCGAAGTCGAACAGGCTGACGGTCTGGCCGCGGATGGCCAGGGCTCCAACGGTGAAACGTGAGCTTCCGTCGCGCCCCACGCTCAGCATGTAAACCGCTCCGGCTGGCACGGAGGTACCGTCCGGCGCAACCGTGGCCGGGCCGGCGGTGTTGTTGAGAAAGAGCACGTCGTAGCGCACCTGGCTCAAGTCCGGCATTGCGTCGCTGATGGGCGCCGACCAGGCGATGTTGGCCTTCAGCCGGCTCAGGCCCACCTGGAGCCCCGAGCGGGCCGCGTGCTCGCAACGAGCCATGGTTGCCCGGTCCGAGGTGCGCCGCAAGCTCTGCACGCTCCAGGAGTGCACGCTCAGCACCAGCATCCACAGCAGGAGGCCGAAGAACAGCACCGAGACCAGCCCGAAGGCCCTATCAGTTCTTGGGAGTAACATCACTGCGACTTTCGATGCGAAAAAGCTCGTTGGCCACCGTCAGCGAGGACACCAGGCGGATGGAGACCGGGTTGCTGCCCGAGAACTCCAGCTGCTCGAGGTTGCGAGCCACCACGCTGTAGGGCGCCGCACTGGTTTGAAAATAGGGCACATCCAGAGTATCCGGGAGAATCGGGGCCGTGTCCAGAGGAACAGGCAGCGGTTGCTCCTTGCGCAACAGGCAGTTGACCCCGTTGATCGGAGCCAGGTAGTAGCAGATGTATTTGCGCCACATCAAGCGGCCCTGGGCATCAACCTGGAGGTTGCCGGTCAGGTCCCGGGGGGACGCCATCACCAACCCGCCCGGGTCGGTGCGCACGCTGGCCGGGCTGCCCTCGGAGAGATCCCGTGACAGCAGCGCCATGGCGGCCAGGTTGTTCTGCTGCAAGTCCAGACTGACTTCCAGGGCCCGCTGGTAGCGCACGCTCTGGACGAACAGCATGGCCAGCCCGGTCAACACCAGCGAGGCCAGGGCGCAGGCCACCAGGAGCTCGGGCAGGGTCAGCGCTCGGCGCCTCACGGGCTCACCACCAGGGCTTCCACCTGCTCTTGCAGCGCTCGTTCACCTTCGCTCCAGCGTACGGTGACCAGCACCGAGCGAAGGTCAGGCGGCCGGTCGGTCACCACCACCTCATAGTCGTAGCGCGTGCTCTGCACCACGTTACGGATGGTGCTGTCCAGCACGATGCTGCCGCTGGTCGAGCTCATGCCGGCGAACCCCTGCGACAGAGTGAGCTCGAGCTGCTGCTGGGCCAGGTGCACCGCTGCCATGCGATGGCGTCCAGTCACCGCGCCTCGCGAGAGCTGGGGCAATAGCGGAGCCAGGCTGACCAGGATCACCCCGGCCAGCACTGTGGCGACCATCATCTCAAGCAGGCTGAAGCCGTTTCTGGTCAAGGTGCCGGCAAGCCCAGCACGAAGCGAGCTCCGTGCTGGCTCTCCTCCAATCTCAGGGTGCCTCCGTGACGCTCGAGAATCTGGCGGCTGACCGACAGTCCCAGTCCGGTTCCCTGTCCCACCGGCTTGGTGGTGAAGAATGGGTCGAAGATCTTCTCAGCTACTTCACCGGGCACGCCCGGACCGCTGTCCTCGACCTCCAGCTCGAGCCAGGAAGCCTGCTGACGTGTGCGCACCCACACCTTACCGCCACCGGGCATGACATCTCGAGCGTTAAGCAACAAATTGACCAGCACCTGCTGGATCTCGTTGGGGCACATGCTCGTCCTGGGCAGCTCGGCCAGTTCGCACTCCACATCCAGGCCGCTCAGACGCAGTTGATGCCCATACAGCTCCATGGTGTCTTTGACCACCTGGTTGAGATCGGCTTCGACCCTGCCCTCTCGAGCGTCGCGGGCGTAGTAGAGCAACTTGGCCACGATGTCCCGAGCCCGAAGACCCGAGCGCACGGTCAGGTCGAGGTGCTTGCGGGCCCGCTCGGGAGCGCTCTCCACCAGTTCAGAGGCCGTCTCGGCCGCCAGCAGGATGCTGTTGAGCGGGGTATTCAGCTCGTGGGCGACCCCGGCAGCAAGTTGACCGACAGCCGCCAGCTTGGAGCTCTGCACCAGGTGCGCCTCCGACTCTTGCAGCCTGCGCAAGGCATCGGAGAGATCCTGATAGTGGCGCGCGTTGTCCAGCGCCAGGGCGGCGTGGCAGGCAAGCATGCTGAGCAGATCCTGCTGATGGCGGGGAAACGCCTCCTTCTCGACCCGACCCATGCAGAGCACTCCCACCGCTCCGCTCTCGGCCATCAAAGGCACGAGCAGCAGGCTCTCCTCGCCTTCCTGCAGAGGTTGCCAGCGTCCATCCAGAGCTAGCGGCCGACCGCTCTTCAAGGCAGGCCCGAGCTGAGGGCGCATGCGCTCGGCAAAGGCCAGCCCCAGCTCGGGAGGGCGCGCACGCACCATCTCCTCACCCAGAAAGAGGGCCAGGCTGGGACAGGGCGCGCTCTGCTGGGCCTTGTCCACCAGCACGTCCAGGATGGCCCGAGAGTCCAGGGTGGAGGAAGCCGCCCGGGCCCCCTCTACCAGTTGCGACAGGCCCTCGGCCCAGGTCTCCAGGCGACGACAGGATTCCTGGTACAGCTCCAGAGCACGCTTCTGCTCGTCGCGCAAGAGCAGCGAGGAAGCCGCCACGGCAGCCTGGTTGGTGAGCAGAGTGATCAGGCGCAGCTCCTGGTTGGTCAGGGGAAAATTGGGAGCCCGTCCTACGTAGACCACGCCCAGGCTCCCCAGCGGCAGGGCCACGGCCGAGCCCTCCGAGGAGAACAGAGCCCCGCCCGGCCCCTGGCTGCGCGAGGCCAACGCCCTGGTCTTCCAGGCCTGCTCGACAAGCTCTTCGCTCAGTCCGGTCAGCTCAGCGTTGGCCAGTTGCTCACGAAAGGGCGAGCGAAAGGCGCGCGGCAACAACCGGCCTTCCTTGTCCAGGAACACCACCGCGCTCTGGCAGTCCACCATGGAGGCCAGCCGCTGTACCAGGTTCTCGAGACAGAGGGGCAGGCTGGGACTGGCTCCCAGCTCCAGGGTGGCCTCCTCGAGCAGCACGTAGTCGTGGCGACTCTTCTCCA
>CAZWUN010000507.1:0-3251 GCA_964637145.1 uncultured Burkholderiales bacterium | reverse complement strand
CACCCACAACCAGGCTCGCTTCACCCGCCCCGGTTCCGCGCCGGGGGGAGGTCGCCCTGCCTGGACCGGCCCGGCGGATCCGTTCCCGGACGAATGATCGGCGGCAGGGAGAAATTGTGCGGGGTGCCGCTCTGCTGGGCGAGGCGAAGGATGGTGCCGCTCTGCCAGGCCAAACAAATGCTTGATTTTTATACCGGCGGTATCGAGACTTTGTTCGAGCCTGGGAATGCGGGCGGTGTTGGGGGTGCCGCTCTACGGATGGTGGAGGGCGGAACACCAAACAAATGCTCGATTTTTATACCGGCGGTATCGAGACTTTGTTCGAGCCTGGGAGCGCGGGCCCGTCTGGTGTCGTAGGAAATGGAGCACCAAACAATGCTCGGTTCTATGTACCGGCGGTATCGAGACTTTGTTCAAGCCCGGGAACGCGGACCCGGCTGGTGTCGTAGGAAAGTTCGTGCCGACCTGGAGCACCAAACAAATGCTCGGTTCTTATACCGGCGGTATTACGAGACTTTGTTCGAGTTGGAGTGTGGGTACGCAGGCCCCATCGGGTTCGTTTCTGCCTCGAGGCGGGCGTCCTACCTCGACTCTCCTGGGGAACTTCGATCTCCGGCGATACCCCGGATAGCTTCGCAAGTCGATCGGTTGGCGGACAGGGGCTGAAATGTCAGACGCAAGAACGGTTCCGGCGCCTGCAGAGATTCCGAGCCTCCTGGCATGCGCCACCTTGTGACCTCGCCCACACCCCGGCTGTAAGCGCGCTTACGGTGCCAACCCGGCTCTTGCCCTAGAGTGTGGATATGTTGAGCACCTTCCGGCCTGAAGTATTCCGACCCCGCCAGGAGACGAAGAAGCCCGAGCCGCGGCCCGAGCCGGTCCGCATTCCCGAGCCCCTGTGCAAGGCCACTTTCCAACTTGGCGCCGTGCTGCTGCGCTGGGGCGCCTCCACCCTGCTCCAGCAGGTGGCCCGACGCCAGAGGCTGGAGGGTCCCCTGCTGAAGCTGGCCCGACAACGAATGGGAATTCTGAGCGTGGCCGACGCGAGCAGCGAGCTGAAGGCCAGTTGGAGCGATTGCGAGGCGGTCCTGAGCAAGCTGGCCAGGCGTGGAGTCTGCTACCAGCATGAGCAGGCCTTCATCTTTGAGCAGCACCTGCCGCGCCTGTGGTACTGCGACTACTGCGACGGAGTGCACAATCAGGGCACGATCTGCTGTAACTGCGGCGCCGAGCTGGTGGAGCGCACCTGTCAGATGGTGGGGCGGTCGCCCTGGACCAGAGGGTTGCCCTGTTGAAACATTCCGAGCCCATCCCCGGACGAGCTCCGCGGAAGCGCAGGTCATGGCCAGCTCGGCATTGACCAGAGGATTGCCCAGCTGAGCACTCGGAGCCCCGTCCCGAACGAGCCCCGCGGAAGAGCAGGTCAAGGCCAGCTCGGCATTGCTGGCGGGATCGGTAGGATTCTGAGAACGACATGACTGGCCGCTGGCGACCCAACCGGTCAGGGACCGAGAGCCCCAAAGCCCGGCTTCAGACAGGACCGCCGGATTCTACCTCAGGTCTCGTCAGGAGGGTCAAAAGGATAACCAAATTCAGTGCACGACTTCAAGCCGTCCAAAGAAAAGACCCGTAGCCAGGAACGAGTCGTGACCTGAAAGTAGCGAGTACAGTACTTTTCGCTGTTGGCTGTACTGTCTATGAATGTCCCAAGCAGCTCGGCGACCGATGCCACTGAATCTCCAGCGTTTAAGGTCTTGTTTCCTATGGAGACCGTGTTTCCAATGATCTGAAACACTCCATCGGGGTCTCGGACCAGGCATACATCGACCCCTTTCCGGAAATTCAGAACATAGTAATTCGGAACTGCAAGCGAAGACTCTCTGTTTGGGCTTCCTAGCAAATCAATGACTTTCGCTTTCGTCATGCCCAAGGAGATGCCGTTAACAGAAACCTTCAAGGGTGGCTACGTGGCTGCGGGAACGGGGCGGCCCTCGAACAGGTCGCCCGGGGTGAACGGGTTGCCCTGCTGGTAGGCCCAGGCGTCCATCCAGCCCTTGCCAGGGGGCTTGAGCTGGCGGATCAGCACGGCTCCCTCGCCGCAGGCCACCACCGGGCCCTGGCCCTTCTCCACCCCCAGCACGGTGCCGGGAGAGCCGCTGCCGCCGGTCGCGCTGGCCCGACCCAGCTTGAGCTGGTTGGCTTTGAAGGCGGTGGTGGCGCCGGGCTCGTGGGCCAGGGCGCGAACGAAGTTGCTCACCTGGGCGGCGGGACGGGTCCAGTCCACCCACAGGTCTTCCTTCTTGAGCACCTTGGAGTAGTTGGCCCCCTCGCCCGGCTGGGGGATGCGCGGGGCGGTGCCTTTGGCCAGGGCGGTCAGGGTCTCGGAGAGCACCTCGGCGCCCAGGGCGGCCATGCGCGCGGATAGCTCCTCCCCCGTCTCCTCGGGGCCGATCTCGGTGCGCCTGCACAGGATCAGATCGCCCGTGTCGTAGCCCTCATCCATGAAAAAAGTCCACACGCCCGTCTCGCGATCGCCGGCCATGATGGAGGCCTGGATCGGGATCGCTCCCCGGTGGCGTGGCAAGAGCGAGGGGTGGACGTTGATGCAGCCGTGGCGGGGCAGGTCGAGAATGGCTTTGGGGATGAGCTTGGCGTAGGCCACCACCACGATGACCTCTGGCTCGAAGGCCTGCAGTTCGGCCAGCACCGCCTCATCGCGCAGCTTGAGGGGCTGCAGCACGGGAATGCCCAGCTCCAGGGCGCGGGCCTTGACGGGCGGGGGGGTCACCTTGTTGCCCCGCCCGCGGGGCTTGTCGGGCTGGCTGTAGACCGCCCGGAGGTCGCACTGGCGGGCGACCACCTCGAGGCTGGCCAGGGCGAACTCGGGGGTGCCCATGAAGACAGCCTTCACGCCTCGACCTCCTCTTCTTCCTCCTCCTCCTGGCCCTGACGGGTGCCGTCGCGGATGTCGCTGGCCAGGTCGGTGAAGAGGCGCCCGTCGAGGTGATCCACCTCGTGCTGGAAGACGCGGGCGAGCAGGCCCTCGGCCGGGATTCGAACCTTGCGTCCCTGCTCATCCACGCCCCGGGCCACCAGTTTGGCGGCCCGCTTGACCTCACCCTGCACTCCGGGAATGCTCAGGCAGCCCTCGGGGCCGATCTCCTCGCCTTCCATCTCGTCGAGCTTGGGATTGATCAGGCAGATGGGGCCGTCGCCGATGTCCACCACGATGACCCGCTTGGAGATGCCCA
>CAZWUN010000506.1:0-3274 GCA_964637145.1 uncultured Burkholderiales bacterium | reverse complement strand
CCCGGGTGACCGCCCCCTGGCGCAGGGCCGGGCCCATCTCCACGATGGCCACGTCGCCCACCCGCACCGGGACGCCCCCCGACTCGCTCAGCACGATGTCGCGCACGTCCTGCAGGCTCTGAATGCGTCCCAGCCCGCGCACCACGTACTGCTCGCCGCGGTATTCGAGATAGCCGCCGGCGGCGTTGAGGTTGTTTTTCTCCAGGGCCTGGAACAGGTCGGCCAGGGTGAGCCCGCGGGCCTGCAAGCGGGCGGGGTGAGCCAGCACCTGGAACTGGGCTTCCAGGCCGCCGAACGAGTTCACCTCGGCCACCCCGCGCAGATTGCGCAGCTGCCGCTTGACCACGAAGTCTTGCAGCGAGCGCCGTTCCATCAGATCCAGCCCGGGGGCGCGCACCTCGTACTGGTAGATCTCCCCCAGGCCGGTGGAAATGGGAGCCATCTCGGGGTCGCCCATCCCCTCGGGGATCTGCCCACGCGCTTCCTGCAATCGCTCGAGCACCAGCTGTCGGGCGAAGAACAGGTCGACCCGGTCCTGGAAGACCACCGTGATCTGAGACAGGCCGTACTTCGAAAGCGAGCGTACCTGCTCCACCCCCGGCAGGCCGGCCAGTGACTGCTCGATGGGAAAGGTGATCTGGCTCTCCACCTCCAGGGGCGAGCGGGCCTCGGCTTCGGTATTGATCTGCACCTGCACGTTGGTGACGTCGGGCACCGCGTCGATGGGGAGCTGGGCCAGCGACAGGGCCCCGTAAAGGGCCACCAGCAGCGTGAGGAAAAGCACCAGCGGGCGCAGACTCAAAGACCAGGCGATCAATGCGAGTGTCCCTCCCCCAGAGCGCCGCGCTGGTCCTCCGACTTGACGAAGAAGGCTCCGGCGGTCACCACTCGGGCCCCCGGCTCAAGCCCTTCGAGCACGACCACGCGGTCCTCGCTGGCCGGTCCGAGCTTGACCCGAGTGCGATGGAAGTGGCCCGGCTCCTCGGCCACGTAGACCACGTCCTGGCCCTCCACGGTCTGCACGGCGCCGGCCGGTATCGTGATGGCCTGCCCCTGCCCGGGCCCGAGCAGGCTCACCTGGGCAAACATATTGGGGCGCAGCCGTCCCCCTGCGTTCTCCAGTTCGACCCGGGCCCGCAGGCTGCGGGTCTGGGGGTCGAGCTGGGGATCCACGTAGGTGATCCGGCCGCGGTAGCTCTTCTTTTCGACCTTCAACTCCACCGAGCGGGCCTCTCGCAGCACTTCGGCCTGGCTCTCAGGCACGGCGATCCAGAGCCACAACCGGCTGGGGTCGAGCAGGGTGAGCAGGGCCGCGCCCTGGTCCACGGTCTCTCCCCGGGTGACCGTGCGGGCGGTCACGATTCCGTCGATGGGCGCGGTCAGGGTGGTGGAGGCCCCCTGCGCGTCGGCCACGGCCCCCATGGCCTCCACCACGTCGCGAGCGTGACGCACGTCGGCCCGGGCGCGGGCGGCCGCGGCCTGGGCCTCGGCCACCTCCCGGTTGGCAACCAGCCCCTGGGACTGGATGGTCTTCTCGCGCTCGAAGTGAGAGCGGGCCCCGGCCAGTTCGCTCTGGTACTGGCGCACGTCCGCCTGGGCCTCGCGCAGGGCCCCGCGAGCCTCCTCCTGCTGCTGCGCCGAAGCGATGCCGTCTTCGAGCAGCTCCTCCACCCGCACCAGTCGCCGCGAGGCGACCTCCTCGCGAGCCCGAGCCGAGGCCAGGGCAGACTCGGCCCGGGTGACGTCCACCCGCGCCTCCTCCATCTGCCGGCGGGTCTCGTCCCCCACCCTGGCCAGGCTGGTCCGGCGTCCCAGCTCACGCTCGGCCAGGGCCGTCTCCACCAGCGCGCGCTGGTAGTCGGCCCGGGCTCGGGCCAGCTCGGGGCTGTCCAGCACCACCAATCCCTGACCGGCTTTCACGCGCTGGCCTTCGGTGACCAGCACCTCCAGTACGCGCCCAGCCACCTGGGCCGTGACGTGCACCTCGCGGTCGGGATCGGCTGCCAGGCTGCCGGTGGCCTGAAAGGTCGCCTGCGCGGGGGCCAACCGGACCGTCTCGAGGACGATGCCGGCCCGGCTGATCTGCTCGGCGCTGAGCTCCACCTCCCCCTCGGGGTGCTCTTCGTGCTCTTCGTGCTCTTCGTGCTCCTCATGGCCTTCATGAGCGGGGGCGGAGGGGCGCGAACCGACCCACCAGCCCAGAGCCAGCGCCACCAGGATGAACACCGCCAGAACCCACGCGGGGATTTTCATGGTTTCTCCTCCTTGACCAGCGGGAAGACACCGCCCGAGACGAGATGAAGCTCGAGCCGGCTGACCTGGGCCTCGGCTTCGGATTGAATGCGTTCCAGCAGGGCCTCGCGATAGGCTCGCTGGGTATCCAGCGTCTCCACCAGCGTGAGAAAACCCGCATCGTAGCCACGCTGGCTGAGCTCGGACAGCTCGCGGTAGCGCAGGGTCTGGTCGCGCAGGGAGTCGCGCCGCCCCAGGAACTCGAGCTGTCGCTGCCAGGCCTCCTGCACCTCCAGGTCGAGCTCGAGCAGCAGGCTCTCGCGATCCACCGCGCGCGCCTGCGCCTCGCCTCGACGCCTGTCCACCTCGGCCCCCACCTCGCCGTAGTCGAAAAGCGGCAGCGAGAGCGAGAGCATGAGGCCCTGCTCGATATTGGAGCTGTAAAGCTTGGACCGATAAGCCATGAACTCGAGCGAGGGAGCCATCTCCTTGGTGGCCAGCTCGGCCTCCTTCTGGCCCAGCTCGAGATTGCGCTCGGCGGCGGCCACCTCGGGCCGCGAGCGGGCTCGCTCGAGCAGTTGGGTCACCTCGGGCAACTCTTCCTTCGGGAGCGCTTCGGGGGCCTCCAGCCCGACTGGCAGCACCAGCGGCGCGTCCTGAGTGAGCCCCAGAAGCAAGGCCAGTTGCAGGCGGCTCCCGCGCTCCTCCGACTGCACCGCGGCCAGCTCGGCGTCGGCTCGGGCTTTCTCCAGCTGAGCCCGCAGGTGCTCGTTGCGGGAGACCTCGCCCACTTCGTAGCGCCGCAGGGCCACGAACTCGAGCCGCGCGGCCAGTTGCTGACGCGTCTGCGCCACCTCCAGCCGCCGGCTGGCGGCCCAAAAGGCATAGTAGGCCCGGGCCACCCGCAGGGCCAGGCGACGCTGCAGCGCGGTCAAACCGAGCTCCTCGCGCTCGAGCTCGAGTCGGGCGATCTCCGAGCGCAGCCGAGGCTGCCCGGAGATCTCCAGGCGCTGGGTGAAGTTATTGGTCTCCTCCTGGGCGT
>CAZWUN010000505.1:0-3291 GCA_964637145.1 uncultured Burkholderiales bacterium | reverse complement strand
CTGGAGGCCCGCGAGCAGGATCTGGTGGACGCTTGCCAGGACCTGGCCGAGGCCCGCAAGCGGATCGCCGAGCTGGAAGGCCAGTCCGACCTCGACCTGACCCGGGAGCTGGCCAGCGCGCGGGCCCGTATCGCCGCGCTCGAAGGCCAGTCCGACAGCGAACTGACCCGGGAGCTGGCCGGCGCGCGGGCCCGCATCGCCGAGCTGGAAGCGCAGGGTCAGCCAAGCTCGGAGGTTCAGGCCATGGAGCAGCTTCTCAGCTGGCGCGACGCCGAGATCGCCGAGCTGAAGGCCGAAGTCGAGCGAGCCCGCGTCGAGGCACCCATCCCGGCGGGCAGTCCCGAATCGGCCCGACTCAACGAGCTGCTCGCACAGCTCGAGGCAGCTCGGCGGGCCGCCGCCGACAACCGCGCCGCTCTGGAAGCGGCTACCGTCCGAGCTGCCACCACCGAGCATGAGCTTCGCAACAAACTGACCCAGCAGCAGGCTGAGAGTCGGGCCCGGCTTGACAAGGAGATGGAGCAGAACGACCTTTGCGTGGCCCGGCTCGAGCAGGAGATCAAGGAGCGCGACAAGCGCCTGGCCGACCTCGAGCGAAGGCTGGCAAACCCGACGACCTGACCCGCAACGGACTCAGTCCGCCAGAATCTTCTGCAGCTCCCAGCGGTCCAGCCACATCCCCCGGCAGGTCGGGCATACATCCACCTGGGTGGAGCGCCATTCCCACTCCTTCATCACCACGTGGCAGCGAGGGCACTTGCGCTGACCGGGGGGGACCGTCTTGCGCGAGTCATCGAAGGCCAGCGGCTGGAGGGCGTTCTTGGGCAGCGAGGCCAGGGTAACGAGCAGCTCCGGCTCACCATCGTCGAACCAGAGCCCGTCGCAAAGCTCGCACTCGTCCAGCACCAGGTCGCCCAGTCGGACCTCGCGCAGGGGCACCAGGCAGGTGGGGCACTCGATATTCACTCAGGCGCCTTCCTGGGGGCCTTCGTCTTGGCGGCGGCCACCTCGGGAGGGGGCTCTTCCAGGGGGCTGAGAGCCTCTACGCACTCGGTCAGGTTGGTGGCCGCCATCAGGCCGTCGAAGACCCGCACCAGCACCGGATCCATCACCAGCGCCTTGGACTTGGGTCCGCGCACCAGCTGAGCCAGGGCCTTGAGCTGGGGCACGACGCGCACGAACGAGTCCAGGGCCCCCGGGCCGAGGTTGAGCTGGGGCACCACCTCGGGCGACAGAACCACAGGTTGAGAGGAGACCACGCCCGCCACGGGAGCCGAAGCCGCCGGCCGCTCGGCCAGCCGGGCCAGAGCCTCGCTCATTTTGTCCAGCACCGGGGAAAGGTCCACCGGAGCAGCAGGGGCGGCGGCAGGAGCCGGGGGAGCCGAGGAGGCCAGCCGGTTCAAGGACTGGCCCAGCTTCTCCAGCATCGGGCCCATGTCCACCTGAGCCGGACGCTGCTCGGCCAGCTTCTCGAGCAGGCCCGAGACCGGGGCCGGCTTCTCGCTGGCATACTCGATACTCTGGGAGATATCGCCCAGCTTCTCGGCCAGCACGCTGAGCAGGCTCGAGATGCGCACGGCCGGGTCGTCGTCCTTGCCGCCGGTCAGCTGGCGGCGCTGGTAGCCGCGCTTGATCTCGTCCCAGCGGGCCAGCTGCTCGGGGCTCTGCCTCCCGCGCAGCTCGGCCAGCTTGAGCAGGTTCTGCTCGGCCCCGGTGGTCAGGGTCTGGGACTCGCCCTGGTAGTGGTCGTCCACCAGGCGCTCGAGCTCGTCCTCGTTCATCACCGCCGAGACCTTCTCGGCCAGCTTGTTCATGTTGCGGTAGCTACCCTGAAGCTTGAAGGCCGGCTCGGTGCGATAGGCGTCGTCCATGCTGGCGGACAGGATGTACTGCTTGTTGATGCGCAGAAGCACCGACTGGATCTTGAGCAGCTTGGTCAGCACCGAGCGCAGCTCTTCCAGTTCGACTGGCGAGTAAGAGTGGGAGAGCTCGCTGGGGGGGATCATCTCCCCCTGGGCCATGCGCACCAGCTTGTAGACGTCCTCCGGCTCGCGCCCCGAGAGCGGGGCCAGCACCGGGTTGGAGGTGAGGGTGTTCTCGAGGTAGCTCAGCTCGAACAGCTCCTCGCGGCCCGACAACACGTCACCCAGGTTGTAAGTGTCGGCGCGGTTCGCAAGCATGTCGGGAATCTGAAAGCGCGCTCCCGACTCGGTGTAGGGGTTGCCGGCCATGCAGATGCAAAAGCGCTTACCGCGCAGGTCGTAGGTGCGCGTGCGGCCCAGCCAGACGCCTTCGATCTTGCGCTGCGCGTCGCACAGCGAGATGAACTTCTGCAAGAACTCGGGATTGGTGTGCTGGATGTCGTCGATGTAGAGCAGCACGTTGTTGCCCATCTCCAGGCCAAAGTTGACCTTCTCGACCTCCTGGCGGGCGGTCACGTTGGGGGCTTCGTTGGGGTCGAGCGAGCTGACCGCATGGCCCAGCGCCGGTCCGTTCACCTTCACGAAGATGAGGCCGAGCCGGTTGGCGATGTACTCCATCAGGGTGGTCTTGCCATAGCCGGGGGGCGAGATCAAGAGCAGCATGCCCATCAGGTCGGTGCGCTTGGTCTCGCCCAACGAGCCGATCTGCTTGGCCAGGTTCTCGCCGATCAGGGGCAGGTAGACGTCGTTGATCAGCTTGTTGCGCACGAAGGCGCTCATCACTTTGGCGGTATACTCGTCCATGCGCAGGCGCGCTCGCTCGCGCGCCAGCACGCCCAACCGCTTCTCCTGGTAAGAGCGGAAGCCAGGCACACGCTGGCTGCGGAAGCCCGCCAGCCGGGTCAGGAACTCGTCCAGACGAAGCTGCATGTCCCGGTTGTGAATGCGCGGATGCTGGCCCAGCAGGCCCTGCACGGTGGCCGTGGTGGCGGCGCTGACCGTCTCTCGCTCGAGATCGGGGGTGAGCAGCAGCACGGCCATCTCTTCTTGCACGTGCTCGGCCCGCCCGGCCTCCTTGAGCCGGCCCACGAAGGCCCGCACCCAGGAGAGGGCCAGCTCGTAACGGCGGGCGGGATCGGTTTGCAGGGCGCCCAACTGCTCGGTCAGGGCGGTAAAGAGGCGCTGGCCTTCCAGAGCTTTGATGAAAGCGTCGCGCAGGGCCGCCGCATCGCCGCTCAGGATGAAGCGAGGCTGCGGCTTGGACAGCTCGAGCAAGAGGTAGCTGCCGGCCTGCTCGGCCTCCTGAGGCAAAAGCTCGATCTTGTGAAGCACGCACAGCTCGCCGATGCGCTCGCCCAGCTCGCGGGCC
>CAZWUN010000504.1:0-3295 GCA_964637145.1 uncultured Burkholderiales bacterium | reverse complement strand
CTGAAATCGGGCCGATCCTCCACGACAGAGTACCCCGTCAGGGGGGCCGGCCCGGTCCCGGGGCCGGGGACCGGGGGAGCCACCGGAGCCACAACCGAGGGAGCCACAACCGAGGGAGCCACAACCGAGGGGCTCACGGAAGAGGTGGAAGAGGATCTTGTGACCGAGGCCATCTTCATCGCTGCCTTGACGGGCCCGCTCGAGGCTGGGATGGACTGAATGCTGGATTTCACGCTGGAGCCCGTGCTCAAGGATGTCATACTGAGACTCTTTCCGCTCAGAGTCGGCGCGGCACCCGAATTTGCGCCCAGAGCGAAAAGGAGTATCGCCAAGAGCGCCACAGAAACACGCCTCATAGACACCTCACACCTCTTACTCCAGTGTATTAATGTTACCACCTCCGGGGACCATTTTCAACACTTTGTTAAAAATTTGTTGCCAAAATATTGGCAAAACGTGAACTGTCCCGGGTGATCCGAGTGTTCCCTACGGCTGGACCAGGTTGTAGATGGGGAGAAAGGCCGCCACCATGGTGGTCCCGATCACCACCCCCATGACACCCATGAGGACTGGTTCCAGGACGGCGGTGACCATGCCGACCCTGTCGCTGAGATTGCTCTCGATCAGGTCGGCCACCCGGTAAAGACTCCGATGGGTATCGCCCAACTCGTCGGAAACGGACAGCATGCCCGACAGGAAGGCGGGGAACACCGGCTGGCGCGAGAAGCATTCACCCAGGAGCGCGCCCACTCGGACCTCGCGGCAGATCTGATCGTAAGCCTCCTTGACCAGGATACTTTCCTGGCCCACCAGGTAAGCATAGTTGAGCGCTTTGAGCAAAGGGATCCCGCATTCGATCATCAGGCCCAACTGGCGGATGCTGATCAGGACCATGGTCTGGGCATGGTACTGGCCCAGGGGAGTGTATTCCTCATACAACCGCCGGATGTGGGGCCCGGCAACCGGATGACGGCTGGCAGCGACCAGTCCCGCCGCCGGAATCGTCGCCAGAAACAGGAGGATCAGCATCTTCGGGCTGGTCAAGAAGATCAGGGTACGGGTAAGTGCCGGAGGCTCGACACCGGCGTCAGCAGTCACCTTGATGATCATGGGAAATACGAAGAACAAGATCACGAACACCATGGCCGCGCAGGAGAACAGCAGGAAGGTGGGATAGACAAGAGCGCTCTTGAGCGCTCTTGTCGTGCGATTTTGCTGCTCCAAGGTGGTCGCCAGTCGGTGCAGGCAAGAGGTAATCGTTCCGGTGGCCTCGCCGACCTCCACCACCCGGTAATAGCTGGACGGGAAGCTCTCCGGCAGGCGCGCCATGGATCGGGATAGAGAGTGCCCGACCTGAAGATACGAGCTCAGGGATCGACAGGTATCCCCCACCACACCGTCGTCCCCTCGGCCCAGGGCATCCACCGCCGAGCCAAGCGTCATCCCGCAGCGGAGCAAAGTTTCCAGGCGGACGGTCAGCCCCAGGAGCTGCTCCGAGTTGAGACCCCTCCGCCGGAACCACCTGCTGAACCATTCCACAAGGGAGTATTCCCCCTGGGAAGGCAAGTTTCATTTCGGGCGACCCCAACCGCGGGTGCTTGCCCCGGCCTGATGGGCTGAAACTCGTCCTGGGTGGCGTCGGAATGCTAGCGGAGGGCTATCCTTTCCTCGCGCTCCTGGCACGTTGGGTCACCGGTCCGACAGCGCGTAGAAGTTGCCGTCCCGCGCCCCCACGTAGATCCAGCCCTTCCAGACCACCGGGGTGGACTCGATGGCGCCACCCAGCCGAACGCGCCACAGCTCCTTGCCGTCCGAAGCGCGATGGCAGTGCAAATTCCCGCTGGCATCCCCGAGCAGCACCTTGCCGTCCACAACCACCGGGGAGCTCCAGACGTGGGCGCGGTACTTCGCGCCCCAGATCGTCGCGCCGGTGCGGCTATCCAGGCACAAGAGCCAACCTTCCTTGCCCGGCCGGGTGCCGATTCCCACGTAAAGCCGCTTCTCAGAAGGGTCCAGGGCCGGAGTGCCCAGAATGCCGGCGTCCAGGTTGTCCTCGTAGCCCGGGCCGCCTTTTTGAGGATAAGCCTTGAAGGTGCGCTTCCACAGCACCGCCTTCTGCCAGTTCTTCAGTCCGACGTTCGGGTCCAGCTTGTAGAGCCGCGAGCGGTTGTCGCCCCCGTAGTCGCACTCAGAGGCCACGAACAGGTAGCCGTTGCGATTCACCACCACGGATGCGTCGGTGTCGTCGCCGGTGGAGAACTGAAACTCGGGACGCAGCGTCTGGCGATTGAGGCCCAGCACCATCCCGGCTCCGGTCGCCAGGTAGATGCGCCGGTCGGTTACCGCGGGCGAGGACTCGATTGCGCAGTAGCCACGGGAGCGCTGCAGACACTCCAGAGCCAGGGCCGTGAGGGTTGGCGTATAGACGGTGCGCCATTCCGAGCGCTTGCTCAACACAGGATTCTGATCCAGATGAAGAGGGACCTTGTAGAACCAACCGTTCTCCCCGCCGACGAAGAGCTCGTTCCCCAGCACCAGACCGGAGGAGTCGAAATCGGGCCAGTAGCCAGCGGGCGCGCCGGTGCGTGGATCGCAAGCTCCCGGGATGCGACCGAGCACGTCACCCTGGAAGGACAGCACCCAGTAGTGACCCCCCCGATTTCCCAGGAACAACAGATCGTGGGCCACGGTGATGGAGCTCTTGATACTGCCCCCCGCGGGCAGCTTGATGGGCGCCCTGGTGACCCTGCCTGTCAGGCCGTCGAAGAATCGCACCCGTCCGTCCAGGCCGCCCACGACCACCTCGGGCGGGCTGCCTGCCCACTGGACCACCGCCGGCTGCCCGGTCCAACCAGTGCCCACCCAGGCGCCATGGCCGCCCAACGGCGCCTTCCAACGCACCTTCGGTTGGCTCGGCACCGGCCCGGAGCCATAGTAGGTGCGGCTCGCGTTGCCGCGAAAGCAGAGCACGCCCAGCGGAGTCTCGGCCACAACCGCCACGCACAGGGCCAGGATCAGCAGGAGGGTTCTCAAGACGCCAGCGCTTCGAGGCAGGATGGCCGTTTTCATCCGTTGCCCGAGCTTTAGATTTCGCGGACCCGCCGGACAGGTTGGGCAAACAGTGAGCAACAAAATCCGCAACTTTTTAACAAGTTGTTAACGAGCCGGCAACATGGCCAAAGGTGGCGAAAGGCGGCCGGGTTACCCTCAGGTCGAGATCAGCGACCAGGAGGAAGCGTCCGATGAAGACCAGCAACCCGAAGAACCCGATCCCCCAGATGATCGCCGAGGGCCT
>CAZWUN010000503.1:0-3302 GCA_964637145.1 uncultured Burkholderiales bacterium | reverse complement strand
CCCAGTGGAGGCCCACCTCGCTGAGCTGGGAAAATCCGTGTCGCCAGGTCATCGCGGGGCAGCTTCTTGGCCAGCGACTCCAGCCCTTCCGGGCTTACAGTCCCGCGCAGAGACAGTGCGATGCACCTCAGAGCTCGCGGTGGACCACCTGGCCATCGAACATGGTCAGCAGCACCCGGGTGTCCACCAGCTCGCTGCCCTTGATCCCCTGGCGCTCGAGCTCGAAGAGGTCGCGGTCGAGCACGGCCAGGTCAGCCCGTTTCCCCACCGCCAGCGAGCCGGTCAAGCGCTGGCGCCCGGCCGCCGTGGCCGCGCCCAGGGTGTAGGCGGTGAGGGTTTCCTGCAGGGAGAGCCGCTCCTCGGCGTACCAGGCGCCCCGCTCCATGCGAGCCGGGCGCTGGCGGCAAAGGGCTCCGTGCATCCCGTAGAAGGGATTGACATCCGAGACCGGCGCATCGCTGCCGAAAGCCAGCAAGGCCCCCGAGCGAGCTAGCCCGCCGAAGCGGTAAGCCAGGCGGGCGCGCTGTCCGAGATAGGCGTCGGCCGTGTCCATGTCGTCCAGGATGTGGGCGGGCTGCAAGCTGGCCGTGATCCCCAGTTCGGCCAGTCGGCCCAGGTCGGAGTCTGCCAGGGTCTGGGCGTGCTCGATCCGGTGCGCAATGGCCGGCGGCTCCACGCCACTCAGGCGAGATTGCTCGAACAGGTCCAGGCAGACCCGGTTGGCCCGGTCGCCGATGGCGTGGATCGACACGGGAAATCCGATGGCCAGAGCTCGCTGCAACTCGTCCTCGATCTGCTCACGGGGAGTCAGAACCAGGCCACAGTTGTCGTGCTCGTCAAACGGGCCGGGCAGAAAGGGCTCCAGCATGGAGGCCGTGCGGCTGCCCAGGGTGCCATCAGCGAAAATCTTGACATGTCCGAGTTGCAACCGGTCATCCCCCATCGCCGAGGACAAACCGAGAGCTTCCAGCAGAGGCAGGTTGTGGGCTGCCACGTTACAGGTCACCCGCAAGCCCAGCTGCTCACGCCGATTGAGCCGTGCATAGGCGGCCAGGGCGCGGGGGCCATCCTCCTGGTCCTTGAGGCGCTGATCGCAGATGGCCGTGATCCCAAGTCGGTGCAACTGCTCCATGCCCGCCAACAGGGCGCGGTCGAGCTGGCTGGCACTGGGGCTGGGCAAAAGCTCTCGCATTCGGCTGATGGCCAGTTCGCGCAACACTCCGGTGGGTTCTCCCTGCGGATCACGGTCGATCACTCCCCCTTCCACGACCAGATCCGGCTCCAGCATTCCCGCCAGGTCGAGAGCGCGTGAATTGGCAACGGCCGAGTGCATGTCCGAGCGGTAGAGCAAGCAGGGTCGGTCGGGCCCGGTGACGGCGTCGAGATGGTGGCGCGAGGGCAGGGTCGGGTCGGGCCAGAAGGTCTCGTTCCAACCCCAGCCGCGGATCCAGGTATCCCGGGGCTCCCCCGCCATGAACTGGCGCACCCGCTCGAGCAGGTCCTCCAGGCTGGAGCAGCCGCTCAGTTGCACCTGGCTCAGGCCCAGGCTCCAGTAGTAGAGGTGGATGTGGGCGTCCCACAGGCCCGGGATGACCAGCCTCCCTCCCAGGTCGAGACGCTCGCTGGCGCTCACCTCCTCTCCCACAGCCACCAGGTGGTTCCCCTGGATGGCCAGCGAGTCGGCCCAGGGCCGAGTCCGGTCGCCCGTCCAGACCCGGGCATTGGTCAGCAGAAGATCGGCGCGCACGATGACACCGTTTGCCAACCTGGTCCCCGGCCCTGCTCCACAGGTAGGCCCGTCCGGGGCCGACCGCGAAGATGCGCTACCCTATGCGTGGCCGCATCCTCTTCAACGGCAACATCGTGCTCGAAAGCGACTTCGTCAAGATGGCGCGCGACTGGCTGCTCAGCTCGCTGCACGAAGATCGAGCCGTGCGCGAGTCGCTCAAGGTGCTGCTGATCACGGCCGGCTGGCTGGAGAACGAGTTCGAGGAAGAGCCCATCAAGGCAGCCCTGCGCGACATCGGGATCCCTTCACGGTTCGTGGGCGGATTTGACAGCAATCTCCAGAACCTGTCCGCCTACCATTCCTATCGCGCTTTCCTGGACCGCGAGCCGACCCTGGCGACCGCCTGGAATGCTCGCGCCGAGCTGATGGAGGCGACTCGTCGCCTCTATCTCGAGAAAAACTCGTTCTACGTGGGCCAGCTGCGACGTTCCCTGGCCCAACTCAAGGAACGGCAGAGCGACGGCACTCTGGCTCGAGTCATGCAGGACGTCACCGGGGCCTTCTCGCATCCGCCCGCGCACTTGGACGGAGACCGCCTGATGGGTTACTTCCTGGGCGGAGACATTCGCGACACGCTCGGCCGCCTGATCGACAACGACGACCGCATGGTCGAGTTGTTGCGCGAACTGGACGAGCACTTCGTGGTGGGCACCGGGCTGCACTTCAACCCGACCTGGCGGGGCCTGCGCCAGACCCTGGAGGAGCGCATCTTGAGCGCCAACTCGATCTTCCTTTTCGGCGGCAATCTGGCCGCGCTGCATCGCTGCCTGCACTTTTTCAGGCTGGGCGAGGTTCTGGTGGAGGCCCTGCGGCGTGGCACTTCGTTTTACACAGTTTCGGCCGGGTCGCTCATCATGTGCGAGCGCATCATCGTCTACAACGACTTTGCCACCGAGGCCGAGTTCAACCTTTACGACCGGGGCTTCGGGCTGGTGCGAAGCCTGCAGCTTTTCCCCCACTGTATGGACCGCATCCAGACCGACGATCCCGACAACCTCAGCTACCTGGCCTATCGCTTCCAGAACCGGCAGTGCGTGGGCCTCAACAAGGACAGTTTCCTGCTGCTAGAGGAGGAACTGGCCACCTCGGTAGGCAAGCGCGACGGGGCCTATCTCTTTGATCCATCGGGAGCCAAGACGTGCTACGGTTATGGGCAGACCCTCCAAGACCGCACGGGGGCGCGAACCGATATCGGATAGGACACTCGGCGTCGAGGACGACCTGGCAATGGCAGCTCTCCGGCTATCAACCTGGCAAACGGGTAGGCCGGCAGGTTACCCTGCCGACCTCCCACACCACCGTGCGTAGGGTTCCCTACACGGCGGTTCACACGGGAGGGGCATCCTCCCGCCAAGCGTTACCTAGCAGGACACTTGAGTCTGTGCACCTCTTCGAGGATGCTGACGTAGCCGCTTTCGCTTGCCGGCTGCTCAGCGTCGCTTCGACTCCAGCTCGTTTGACGGTCTCGCGTCTAGTAGTGCTGACCTGGTTGAAGCTTTCAGTCCGGCGTTGG
>CAZWUN010000502.1:0-3306 GCA_964637145.1 uncultured Burkholderiales bacterium | reverse complement strand
CCGAGCAGGTCTTTACCAGCGAGCTCTTGCGCAAGACCTACGGCGGTCGGCTGACCATCCTGTCGGACGTCTCCGAGGCCGTAGCTCAGGCCCAGCGATGAGACCACTGAGGCGCTCTTCAGAAACGAGCGCGGTTCTGACGCGCGGGACCCTGGTCCTGCTGGCTCTGCTGGCTGCGCCGGCCTGGGCGGCCAAGATCTCCGAGTTGGAAGAGAGCGGCTGGCGACAGCAACTTGAGCGCTTCTTTCGCTTCAGCGATCCGGCCGTGGTCTACGGGCTGTCCGGGGCCATCCTGCTGGGCCTGGTCTCCGGCCTGCTGGGGGCCTTCATCGTGCTGCGGGGCATGTCGCTGATGGGCGATACCCTGGGACACGCCGTGCTCCCGGGCGTGGCCGCCGCCTTCATGGTGACCGGCCAGAAGGCGATGGTGCCTCTGATGGTGGGAGCCAGCCTGGCGGGAGTGCTGGGAACCGGTGCGGTGTGGGCCATCCGCCGCTACAGCCGGCTCAAGGAGGACGCCGCCATGGGGCTGGTGTTGAGCAGCTTCTTCGCCCTGGGCATCGTGCTCTTGACCCGCATTCAAAAAAGCGAGTCGGGCGCCCAGAGCGGACTGGACCGTTTTCTGTTCGGCCAGGCCGCCACCCTGGGCTCGGACGACGTGCTCATCCTGGCCCTGGTCACGGTCTTCTGCCTGGGGTTGGTGGGCCTGCTCTTCAAGGAGCTGACGGTCACCAGCTTCGACCCGGTCTTTGCCGCCTCCATCGGTTTGCCGGTGGGCTGGCTCAATGCGCTCTTGATGGGCCTGGTAACGCTGGCCGTGGTGGCCTCCATCCCGGCCGTCGGGGTGGTGCTGGTCTCGGCTATGCTGATCACGCCGGCGGCCACGGCCCAGCTCCTCTCGCGGCGCATGCCGACCATGCTGGCCTGGTCGGCTGTCATCGGGGTTTTGAGCGGTGCCCTGGGCGCCCTGTTTTCGTTTCTGGCCCGAGGCATGCCCACGGGGCCGTGCATGGTGCTGGCCGCCTCCTGCTTCTTTCTGACCGCCTACTTGCTGGCCCCCGAGCGCGGCCTGGTCATTCGCGCCTGGCGTCGAGCCATGCGGCGCCGTCGCACCGAGCGGGAGAACCTGGTGAAGTCCATCTACCGCTCCCAGGAGGACCGTGATGGTGCTGAGTGGATCACCCTCGACGAGTTAGCTCGAGACCGCCGTGAGAGCGAGAGCGACCTCTTCGGCCGAGTGCGCGGGTTGGGCCCGCTGGTGCACCTGTCGGCCGATCGGGTGCGTCTGAGCGACGAAGGGCGAGAGCTGGCCGAGCGGCTGGTGCGCAACCATCGCCTGTGGGAGCTCTTTTTGACTCGCGAGGCCGATATCGCCCATGACCACGTGCACCGGGACGCCGAGGAGATCGAGCACATCCTTCCCCCCGAGGTGGTGGCCCGGCTCGAGGAGTTGCTCGAGCAGCCCTCCACCGACCCCCATGGAAGGCCCATTCCCCGATGATCGAGCTGTACGGCTGGATCATCGCTATGGGCCTGTGCGTCAGCATCACCTGCGCTCTGCTGGGCTCGTTCCTGGTCTTGCGCCGCATGGCCCTGCTGGGCGATGCTGTCAGCCACGCCGTGTTGCCCGGAATCGTGCTGGCTTTCTTGCTTTCGGGCAGCCGCCACTCCCTGCTCATGACGCTGGGAGCCACCATCGCGGGCTTTCTGGCTGCGGCCCTGATCGAGTGGGTGCACCGCAGTTCGCCCATCAAGCAAGACGCCTCCACGGGCATCGTGTTCACGGCCATGTTCGCGCTGGGAGTGGTCTTGATCGCCCTCTATGCCGACCAGGTCGATCTCGACCAGGAGTGCGTGCTCTACGGTGAGATCACGTTCGTTCCCCTGGAAGAGCGCGTTCTGGGAGTGCCCGAGCCGGTGTTGCGCATGTTCTGCGTGATGCTGGCCACCCTGGCGGGCCTGGTAGCTTTCTACAAGGAGCTGGTGGTGACCAGCTTCGACCCGGGCCTGGCCCAGAGCCTGGGCATCTCTCCCAACCGCTATCACTACGCGCTCATGGGAGCCCTGGCCGTGACCGTGGTCAACGCCTTCGAGGCCGTGGGGGCAATTCTGGTGGTGGCCATGCTGATCTTGCCGGGCGCAACCGCTTACCTGCTGACCGATCGACTACCGGTGATGCTGGTTCTGTCGGCCCTGCAGGCGGCCCTCAGCACGGTGCTGGGGGTGGCTCTGGCGGTGGCCCTGGACTGCTCCACCGCGGGCGCCATGGTGCTTGCGGGAGCGCTCCTTTTTGTGCTGGCCTTCCTGTTCTCGCCCAGCCAGGGACTGGTGCCGCGCTGGTGGCGTCGGCGGGGGCTGGCCCATCGCACCGCCCAGGAGAATCTGCTGGCGCTGCTGGGCAAAGACGGTCCTCAGCCGGCGGCCGGGTTGGATCGGGCCGTGATCCGAGCGCTGGTGGGTCGGGGGTGGGTGGGCGAGTCGCGCGGTCGGCTGGAGCTGACCGAGCCGGGCCAGACGGCCGCCGAGCGGGTGATCCGGGCCCATCGCCTGTGGGAAACCTACATGGCCCAGGTGATGGAGATTCCCCCCGACCATCTGCACGATACCGCCCATGACGTGGAGCACCTGTTGCAGGGCGACCTGCTCGACCGGCTCGACGAGCGCCTCGGCCATCCGGCTCGCGACCCGCACGGCTCGGATATTCCCGGTCGCTCCTCAGGGTGATTCGAGCAAGCGCAGGATGGTCCGCATGTTTTGCTCGCCCGGGTCGACCTTGCCGTAAGGCTCGCTGTTGAGGCGATCGCGCACCTCAGGCACCAGGCTCGGGTCCATGGCGGATACGTCTTGATGCGAGTAGATCTTGTCTACCGACAGCGAAAAGCGGTCCATCAGGTAGCGGCACAGCGTGGCGCAGGACTTGAGGGTCTGGGGCCGGCCGGCGAGATCGCTCGCGTCGGCGGCCACCATCTCGATGTTGATGGCCCGATGATTGATGCCGTAGGCCGCCCGTGAGCGCACGGTGGGGGGAAGAACCTCCCAGATCTTGGAGCCATCGATGATGTAGTGGCTGGCCAGGCCGGGACGCTCCCCCAGGAACGAGCCACTGTTGACCAGGTTCCAGGGAAAGCTCTTGCCGGCCGTATAATGCAGCACGATGCAGGTGGGCTCCAGCTTCCAGGTGTCCTCGCCGTAGTGGCGCTTGGAGTAGGCCTGGATCTGGGGCTTCCAGCTCTCGAGCTTGCGGGCCCGGGTGCGGTCGAAGACCGGCTCCGGCAGAGCCGACGAGCCCAACCAGAGCGCGAGCAG
>CAZWUN010000501.1:0-3313 GCA_964637145.1 uncultured Burkholderiales bacterium | reverse complement strand
CTCTTGCCCACGTAGAGCACGACCGGACCGTCCAGGTCGATGGAGGCGGAATTGTGCAGCTCGAGCTGGTCGATTCGGTAGACTCCAGGAGCCAGCAAGAAACGGGCCGAGTTGTATCCTTCCAGGCGCGAGTAGCTGCCCGGTCGAAGCTGCGCCTCCTGGCTCTTGCTCAGGTTGTGGCTCGGTCCGCTGGGGCTCAAGATGCTGGGCGACTGCACCGGAATGCGCCCCTCGGTGCCCTGCACCACCAGCCCTTCCCTGGCATCCCCGGTCTTGCCAGGGGCGGTCCAGACGTCTACCGAGGATTGCTTTTCGAGTTCGACTTTGGTGCCATAGATGGCGCAGTCGAAGGTGCTGAAAGGGCTCTGAGCCAGGGCCACGGTGCCGAGGACGAGGGCGGTGAGAAGCATCTTGCGCATAGGGGGGCTGTTCCGTCTGCAGGGCCCCAAACCTTCCCGGGTGAAGCCAGGCTGATGCTCATCCGCCCTTTCGAGCCGCGCGACCTGGGGGCCTGGCGCGTGCTGGTCCAGCAGATCATCGACGAGGGGACCACTTTTGCCTACACCGACCTGGCCGCCTTCGAGCAGAGCTGGCTGGGTCCCGGCTGCACGCTCCGGGTGGCCGAGGAGGAAGGGCGCCTGCTGGGAAGCTACGGGATCAGGGCCAACTTCCCGGGCCGCTCCGATCACGTGGCCAACGCTTTTTACGCGGTCTCCGAGCGGGCCCGAGGGCGGCAGGTCGGCCAGCGCATGGGCCAGCATTCGCTCGACCTGGCCCGCCAGCTGGGCTTTCTCTCGATGCAGTTCAACCTGGTGGTGAGCACCAACACCGGCGCCGTGCACCTGTGGGAGAGCCTGGGCTTCGCCACGGTGGGTCGCTTGCCGGGCGCCTTTCGCCATCCCCAGCTGGGCCGGGTGGATGCCCTGGTGATGTTCCGCGAGCTCTAGAGCTGTCTTGCATCAGCCCGTCAGCTGCGCGGGGATGGTATAATCCAGGCGTGAGGCTGGCTATTCTGCTCCTGGCTCTGGTCCTGGCCCTCCCGGTGGAGGCCCAGCCCCCGGCTGAAACCCTGATCGAGTCTCCGCCTGAGGAAATCCGCGTCTACATGGACCCGAGCGGCGAGCTACACCTGGAGAACCCGCCTTCCCAGGAGGTCGAGCTGACGCCCACCCTCTCCCCCAACGAGCCTCCTAGCTACACGATCTATCCCAACTGGCTCTGGTATGACCCCTGGGAAGATCCGGGCTGGCTGTATCTCTACGGACGGTATCCGACGCCCTTCGACCCGAATTACTGGCCCGGCCCCAATGGCTGGTGGGGCCCCTGGTGGTGATACACTTTCGACACGATCGCCCGACCTTCCAACACCCCCGGCTGGTAGGATCGGCCTGTGAGAAACCAGATTGCCGCCTGTGCCCTGCTCCTCTGCCTTGCCTGCGGCGGAGGAAGCACCAGCTCCCCCTCCGCCTCGACCGACCCGGCCCCTCCGACTGACCCGACTCAGCCGGTCGTGCAGCCGCCTCCCGCACCACCTGCTCCGGCCGACCTGGATACCCCGCTGCGGGCCGCCCTCACGGCTGCCGGAGTGGGCCCGCTCATCGTGCCGGCCGCCGATCCGGCCCGGGTCGCTCTGGGCCAGGCTCTCATGTTCGACAAGCTGCTCAGCGGCAATCAGGACATCGCCTGCGCCACCTGTCACCATCCGCGCCAGGAGACCGGGGACGGGCTGAGCCTGTCCATCGGCACCGGAGGCTCGGGGCTGGGGCCGGGTCGAGCGCTGGGCCCGGGCAAGACGTTCATCCCTCGCAATGCCAACGCTCTCTTCAATCTGTCCCAGGTGGAGGTGATGTTCTGGGACGGGCGGGTCAGCGGCACCAGCGCGGCGGGCTTTCGAACCCCGGCCGGAGCTGAGCTTCCGGCGGGGCTGACGAGCGCCCTGGCGGCCCAGGCCATGTTCCCCGTCACCTCGCGCGATGAGATGCGCGGTCAGGCGGGCGACCTGGCCCTGGACGGCTCGGTGAACGAGCTTGCGCTTCTGGGCGAAGACGACTTCGCCGGAATCTGGAACGCTCTGGCTGCTCGCCTGAAGGCCAATTCCCAGTACGTGAGCCTGTTCCAGTCCGCCTTCCCCGAGGTGCCCCCCGATCAGATCGGCTTTCAGCACGCGGCCAACGCCATCGCAGCCTTCGAGTCCAGCCAGCTGACCCGCGCTGGTTCCCCTTTCGACCGCTATCTGGCGGGAGACAACGCCGCCCTGAGCGAGGCTCAAAAGCGCGGAGCCCTGCTCTTCTTCGGGACGGCTCGCTGCTCGGTGTGTCACCGCGGAGGGCTGCTCAGCGACTTCAACTTCCACGACATCGCCGCCCCCCAGGTCGGGCCGGGCAAAGGGGAGGAAGCCCCGCTCGACTTCGGGCGCGGGCGCGAGACAGGCCTGGCGACCGACCGCTTCCGCTTCCGTACCCCTCCCCTTCGCAACGTGGCCGTTACAGGCCCCTGGACCCACTCGGGAGCCTATACCAGCCTGGAGGCGGTGGTGCGCCACTATATCAACCCGGCTCGCGCTCTGCAGACCTATGATCCCGCGCAACTGGAGGCGCGCCTGCAAGGGCAGGTGCACAACCAGGAATCGATCGCCGCCGGGCTGCTCGACAACCTCGACCCGGTGTTGCGCCAGCCCAATCCGCTCGATGACGCTCAGGTGGCCGACCTGGTGGATTTCCTGCGCTCTCTGACCGACCCCACCCCTCTGCCCGCCGCGCCCCCCAGCGTGCCCAGTGGTCTGCCGGTGGACTGAGCCATTTGTACCACCTGGTCTCATTGGTGGATTCCATCAGATCTCTCATTGGAAACCAGCGGATCAAGTGCTATACCCATGGGAGGGGGACACGGGGAGGTCAGGATAGTGTCTTCACGACGCGGAATGGCCCTGATCAGCGTGTTGACTCTGACCAGCATCCTTTTGATGATGGTCATTTCGCTCTATCTTTCCGCCCGCGGCGGGCTCTTCTCCAGCATGAACCATCAGCGGCGCACCCAGTCGCTGTACACCGCCGAGGCGGGGCTGGCCGACACCATGGAGGCCCTGGAGGCTGCCAACTTCAATCTGCCCGGCCCTCTTAGCGGCACGCTGCCCTCCGGGGGAACCTGGGACGTTCAGTTCGCAGCAGGCCCTCCCTACACCGACATGGACTCGGTGAACAACCTGACCAATCCCAACGGTTGGGCCGAGAGCTATCGAGGCCCGGGCACCGTGCCCCCCAGCTCGGCCTTGATCATCGTGCGGGCCAGGGCGGGAGGGGTCGAGCGGGTCCTG
>CAZWUN010000500.1:0-3320 GCA_964637145.1 uncultured Burkholderiales bacterium | reverse complement strand
GACTCGTGAGCTACAACCTGGGCAAGATGGGCGCCCCCGCCAAGAGCGCGGTGGCTTGCCCCGCCACCCTCTCGCGGGCCGCCGAGGTGCTGCGCGAGCTGCGCGGGGACGACTTCACCACCACGGTCGCGCTGCAAGAGGTGACCTCCGAGCAGGACCTGCGCCAGCTGGCGCTGGAGTCCGGTTACCAGAACGCCGTCTTCGTGGCCACCAACGACCCCACCAACCACCACCTGGGCTTTCTCTCCACCGGTCCGCTGGAGGGCCTCAAGAGCCACGTGGAGCGCACCTTCCCGGTAGCGGGCCAGATGCGCCGCTTCACCCGCGACGTGGCCTCCATCGGCGTGGAGGTGCTGCCCGGCCAGAAGGGCCGATTCTACAACTCGCACTTGAAGGCCGATCCCTGGTATCTCGCCCCCACCACGCCCGAGAAGAAGGCTCAAGCCGTGCAAGTGCGCGGCGCGGAGGCGGCCGAGCTCAAGCAGATCGTGCTCGAGGACATGCAGCGCTATCAGGTCGAGCACCACGTCATCGGTCTGGATGCCAACGCCACGCCCCTGGCCGAAGAGCTGAAAGCCCTGCCCGGCATCGATCCCCTGGCGCCGGAAGTGGCCAGTCATCCCGGGCGCGGCATTCGCCTGGATGCGGTGCGCCTGTCGGCCATCCTGGCGGGCGGCGTGGTGGCCGCCTTCGTGCACGACTCAGCCGCCGCCCGGCTGGCCTCGGACCACCTGCCGGTGGTGGTGGATGTGGGCTCAGCTCACCCGGTGACCCCGGGCAGCCAGGGCCTCACAATTTCGAACCAGGCCGCTCCAGACCGAGTTGGCGGATGAACGCCACGGGAACGAAGAGCCTTTCCGGTTGGTCAGGCAGTTGTCGGAAGCCATAGTCCAGACTCAGGTACCATTCTCGGGCCGCCTGGTCCAGGGTATCGAGCACCAGCGCATGGACCCCGACGCGAAGAGCTGCTTGCTCGGTTTCCGCCATCGCCCGCAGCAGCATCTGCGCGCCCAAGCCCTGACGATGGTAGGACCTGTCCACCGCCAGCTGGCCCAATAACACGACCCCGATCGGACCTCTCGGAAGCTTCCTCGCTTCGGGAAACGAGACGGCTTCGACTGTTCGTGTGACCAGTGTAAAGTAGCCCTGAATGATCTCTGAGCCTGGGGAGGGGACCACTACGTGGGTTGCACCCAGGTAGCGGTCAGCATTCTGGCGAGCTTGCTCGCGCAGGAACCGATTGAGCGGCTCTTTTCCACAGTCGAAGCCCTGACGCTTATGGTGGGAAGCCAGGAACTCTACGAAGGGCACCTCAACCCTTGGAGCCGTGGCGCTTGCGATAACTGGCAACCGCCGTCAAGAGTTTCCTGCTCGGCTTCTCCGGGGGAGCTTGAATGGCTTGCAGAAAGTCATCAAAGGCCTGCTCGGATAGAGCGATCCGCTCCTGCTCCTGGAAGACGTGCCGGACCTTCTCACTCAGTGCCATCTCGGTAAAGCTTGTCAGGGAGTGCCCGGTCAGACGAGCGGCCTCTTCGATCTGAACTTTCAGGGTGGGCGTGACCCGGCAATTGATCCTGGCAGTGTCTGTCTTCGGTTTAGCCATATCCTGAGTATGCCACGACCCAACATGTGTGTCAATTTGCCACACCGCATGGCTGGCTCGAGAGCGCCTGGCTCAGCTCACCCGGTGACGGTGGCCCCGGGCAGCCAGGGCCTCGGCCCGTCGCCGCAGGCGGCCGGGGGAGTCGGCCAGCCCGGGCTCGACCGGGGGCCGGGGCAGGTTGCCTGAGGAGCCGCTCTTCAGGCGATCGCCGGCAGCGCGTTTTTCCCAGCAGCCCTTGGAGACCGAGCCGATGGTCTCCTCGTTGGAGGAAGACAGGGTGGCTCCTCGACGCATCCGCCTGCGCTCCTTCTGGGGACGGTCCCGGAAGGCCAGTTGGCGCTTGTTGTAGTCGGCGATGTTGAGCAAGATGCCGATGTTGATGAGCGAGAAGAGAAGCGAGGTGCCCCCGTAGGAGATGAAGGGGAGGGGGATACCGGTGCTGGGGATGGCCCCGCTCACCACGGCCACGTTCATGATGGCCTGGAAGGAGATCTGGAAGGTCACCCCCACGGCCAGCAAGCGAAGGTAGGGGCGACGGCAGTTGACGGCCACCTTGAAGCCCTTGTAGAGAAAGCACAAGAACAGGGTGAGCACGGCCAGCCCGCCCATCAGGCCCAGCTCCTCGCCCAGGATGGCGAAGATGAAGTCGGTGTGCATCTCGGGCAGGTAGTTGTATTTCTGGTGGCTCTCGCCCAGGCCCTGACCCCAGATGCCTCCCGAGGCCAGCGCCAGTAGCGACTGGAAGAGCTGGTAGCCGGAGTCCTGGGTATCGGCCATGGGGTCGAGGAAGGTGGCCAGGCGCTGCATACGATAGGGCTTGGCCAGCACCATGGCGCACACAGCCAGCACCCCCGCGATGGCCATGCCGCCCAGGTGCTCGACGCGGGCTCCGGCCACGAACAGCATGCCCATGAACACGGCCGCGATGACCAGGCCGGTGCCCAGGTCAGGCTCGAGCTCGACCAGCAGCATGGTGGCTCCGAAGATGGCCAGGGCGGGCACCAGGCGGCCGAAGGAGGTGACCCGATCGCGGCGCCGCTCCAGGGCGTCGGCCAGGTAGAAGATCATGGCCAGCTTGGCCAGCTCGGCCGGCTGGAACTGGAAGGGGCCCAGCAAGATCCAGCGCTGGGCGCCATTAATCTCGGGGCCCACCGCCAGCACGGCCGCCAGCAAGGTCAGGGAGCAGAGGGTGAAAGGCAGACTGGTCAGCCAGCGATAGCGCAAGAGGTCGAACTTGCGGGCCATCATCATGGCGATCAGGCCCACGCACAGATAGATCAGCTGGCGCTTGAGAAAGAAGTAGGGGTCGTTGCGAAAGTCGGGAGAGGAGGCCGTCATCACCGCCGAGGAGCTGAACACCAGCAGGGTGCCCAGCGTGACCAGCGTGAGCGCGATGGTCAAGATCCAGCCTTCGGAGACGCGGCGGACAGCTTTCAGCTTCATGAAACCCTCCCACGAACCAGGGCGCGGAACTGATCGCCCCGATCCTCGGCGTTCTTGAACATGTCGAAACTGGCGCAGGCGGGCGAGAGCAGCACGACGCCACCGGGCTCGGCCAGGCGGCGGGCGGTCTCGACGGCTCGGGGGAAGTCATGGCCGGCGTGGTGGATCTGCTTGAGGCCCGCTTGCTCGGCGGCCTGCGCCAGGCGCGGGGCAGCCTCACCGATCAGCACCAGGTGGCGGACCCGGCGGGCGATGGCCTGGCCGAGCTCGGTGA
>CAZWUN010000499.1:0-3326 GCA_964637145.1 uncultured Burkholderiales bacterium | reverse complement strand
TTGTCGCAGTGAGGGCGAAGCAGCTCGAGAGCATGCTCGAGCAGAGGCCTGCCCAGCAGCAGCCGCTCAGGCTTGTCTCCCCCCATGCGGCTGCCGGCACCGCCGGCCAGCACCGCCCCGGTAATGGCCAGAAGCCCTACATCTCCGGGCCGGCCGGACCGGGGTCAGCTGGCGGGATATCGATGGGCACGGGCGCCGGCTCGGGAGCCTCCATGGGAATCTCCACCGGCATCGGCTCGGGGGCCGGGACGTCGCCTCCCGGCGGCAAGCCGGGATCGGCCACCGGCTCGGGCAGCGGCAGGGGACCCTCGCCCAGAGGCACCTCCACCGGGGTGGGGATCTCGCCCGGCCCCTCCTCCACCGGCGCGGTGGGCGAAGCCGGACCGGTCGGTCGGGCCGGACCGGTGGGACGAGGCGCGGCGATGCCGGTGCTGGGCAACGGCCGGGCGCCGTGCGAGTCGCAATAGGTGGTGGGCAACTGCCCGGGCTTGTAGTATTCGCGATACACCTTGGGGCAGTGCGGTCCGGCTCGCTTGTGCGAGGTCGTGCACATCAAACAGGGCAGGGTCGGGCCCTTGCGTACTTTCCACTTCAGGTTCGGCTTGCCCTCGAGGGCGGCCATCATGACCTGCTTCCAGAGCGGGGCGCATACGTCGCCTCCGAAGACGCCGTACATCTGGGTGAAGTCGTCATTGCCCACCCAGACGGCCGCGGTGTACTGGGGGGTGAAGCCGCAGAACCAGATATCGCGGTGGCTGGAGGTGGTGCCCGTCTTGCCAGCGCAACGGCGGCCGTCGATGTAGGAGGCGTAGCCGGTGCCGTTCTTGGCCGCGTTCTCGAGCATGTCGGTCATGTAGTAGGCGGTCGACTCGGCCAGCACTTCCTCATAGTGGGGGAAACGATTGTCCTCCACGATGTTGCCCTCGCTGTCCTTGATGACGCTGATGGGCGAGGGATCGATGCGGATGCCGCCGTTGGCCACCACCGAGTAAGCGGTGGCCATCTCCAGCGGGGAGATGTCGCAGGCGCCCAGAGGCAGCGACACGACCGGCTCGAGCTTCTCACGCACACCCATCCGGTAAGCGTAATCGATGACCCGGTCGATGCCCACGATCATGGCCATGCGCACGGCCACCACGTTGCGCGAGTGCTGCAGGGCCACCTTGAGGGGGACAGCGCCCAGGAAGCGCCCGTCCGAATTCTGCGGCGAGTAGGCTGGCTCGCCCGGGCCCATGTTGTAGGTAATGGGCGAGTCGGGCACGACCGACTCGGGGGTCATGCCGGCCTCAAGGGCGGTCGCGTAGACGAACAGCTTGAAGGAGGAGCCGGGCTGGCGCCGGGCTTGCCAGGCACGGTTGAACTGGCTCTTGTCGCTCCAGCCCACCCCGCCCACCATGGCGCGGATGTAGCCGGTGCCGTTCTCGAGCAATACGATGGCGCCCTGGTGGAAGTTGAAGATGTTGCCCTCGGCCTTGATGCGGGCTTTGAGCAGCTCCTCGCACTTTTTCTGCAGCTTGAGGTCAACCGTGGTGTAGACGCGCAGGCCGCCCCGGTAGAGCAGGTCTTCATCATAACGCCGATAGAGCTCCTTGATGACGAAGCTGGTGAAGTAAGGATACTTCAGCAACTGGAACTCCTTGCGATCCTGGTTGGCGATCTTCATCTTGGGAAGAGCATCCAGGGCCGCCTGATACTCGGCCTGGGTGATGTAGCCTTCGCTCTTCATGCTTTGCAGCACCAGCTCCTGGCGCTTTTGAGAAGCTTCTCTGTTGACCAGGGGGGAGTACTCGGTGGGCGCCTGGGGCAGGCCCGCGAGCAGGGAGGCCTCCACGATGTTCAGGTCCTTGGCCTTTTTGTTGAAGTAGGTGCTGGAAGCCGCCTGCACGCCGTGAGCCCCGGCCCCGAAGTAGATCTGGTTGAGGTAGAGCTCGAGGATCTCTTGCTTGGTGAAGCGCTTCTCGATCTGCATGGCCAGGATGGCCTCTTTAATCTTGCGGTCGATGGTGCGCTTGGGGGTCAAGAACAGGTTGCGGGCCAGCTGCATGGTGATGGTGGAGGCACCCTGCTTGTCGCCCCCTTTGTAGCTCGCGTAAGCGGCGCGGGCCACGCCGATGGGGTCCACCCCGTGGTGATCGTAGAAGCGGCGGTCCTCGATGGCCAGCACGGCCTTGACCATATTGGGGGAGATCTTCTCCAGCGGGGTCCAGGTCCGGTTCTCGCGGAACAAGGTGGCGATCAGCGTGCCGTCGGCTGCGTAGATGCGGGTCGTCTCGGAGGGCTCGTAGTAGCGCAGCTTGCCGACGTCCGGGAGGCCCCGGGAATAGTGGTTCAGCACCGCCAGCAGGGCGGCCAGAGTGACCAGCAGGACGCTCAGCAGGCCGAGCACCCCGAAGATCAGGATCTTCAGGCAACCCTTCTTGACGCTGCCGCTCTTGTTCCCTTTGCCGCTCATGAGGAGGTCACCTCGCTGGACTTTACCGAATCGAGCAAGCCGTTGACGAAGGCGCCCGACTTCTCGTCGCCATACACCTTGGCCAGCTCTACTGCCTCGTTGATCACCACCGCCGGCGGAGTCTCGGGACAGTGCAGCAGCTCATAAATGCCCAGGCGCAGCAGGCAGCGATCGACGCGGCTCAAGCGATCCAGTTTCCAGTTTACCGCTTTCTGCTCGATCAGTCGATCAATCTGCGACTGGTATTCCAAGACTCCCCGACACATTGTCTGAACAAAATTCAACACCGCTGGGTCGTTCGCCTCCTCGGCCACCCGAACCAGGGCATCCTCCACGCTGGCGCCCCCCACATCCATCATGAACAGGGCATTCAGCGTCTCGACGCGAGCCTGACGGCGTTTTTTCACTCAGGCCTCGGCCATGACCTGGGCCAGCTGGGATTCCACGAAGGTGGTGTGCACCTCTCCGCGTCGGAAGGACTCGTTCTGAAGGAAGCGGCGGTGGAAGTCCAGCGTGGTGCGCACCCCCTCCACGCGCATCTCGGCCAGGGCCCGCTGCATGCGAGCCAGGGCCTCGTTGCGGTCGGCCCCGTGGGTGATCACCTTGGCCAGCAGCGAGTCGTAGTAGGGCAGAACGCTCGAGCCGCCGTAGAGGTGGCTGTCCACCCGCACTCCCGGCCCTCCGGGCAGGTGCAGGTGGCGGATCAGGCCCAGGCTGGGCATGAAGCCCGAGGCCGGATCTTCTGCGTTGATGCGGCACTCGATCGAGTGGCCGGTCAGGCGCACCTGGTCTTGAGTGAAGGGCAACTCGTGCCCGGCGGCCACCAGAATCTGCTGCTTGACCAGGTCGATGCCGGTCACCATCTCGGTCACCG
>CAZWUN010000498.1:0-3355 GCA_964637145.1 uncultured Burkholderiales bacterium | reverse complement strand
GATCTGTTCAGACAGGCTGGTTTTTGCGAGAATGGAGGGGAATCCAAAGGAGGGGTCTATGGATCCGATCGCACTGTCCGTCAACACCGCGCCCCAGGCGCCTCCGGCTGGTCCGCCGCTGGCTGCCCCGCAGGGGGCACAGGGGGCTCCGGCCCGCCCGACAAGCCAGAATCAGAATCCGGCCAACCCGATCGTGCCGGCCGAGGCCACCCAGGCCTCCGATGACCTGCTGGCGGGTTTTCAGGGCATCCTTCTGCCCGGGATGCAGCAGCCGCAAATCCCGCGCTCGCAGAACCCGCTGATGGGCGTGCCCATCGGCCAGCTCACCGAGAAGCAGATGGATGAGGTCTTCGGGAGCCGCTCGGATGAAGCCAGGGGGGTTGCAGCGGTGCTGCCCTCGCTGACCGCGGGCGACTTCCTGCAACTGCGAGAAGACCCCACCGCTCTGGGCGAGATCATGGAGCTGATGGAGCTACGCCCCGACCTGAACGTGGGCGACCTGATGTACCGCGATTCCAAGGGGAACCTGCAGATCAACGGGGCGGTGCGCGATGCCAACTCCCGCGACCTGATGGTCAATCGGCCCGACATCAAGCCGGTCGAGCTCACCGACATGCGCGCCTCGTTCGCCGCCGACCTCAAGCAACCGGCCCTGGCCGACGTGGCCTACAAGTCGGCCCTGCAGCTGCTCAAGACCCGATCGGACGTACGCCCGCAGGATCTCTCCCAGCTCATGACCCGCATTTTGCGCGGCACCGGGGGCAGCAACGACCCCGGCAACGCGGCCGCCGCGGTGGAGATCTTCAAGACCGGCACCAAGCTGATGCAGACCCGCACCGACATCCAGCCCGACGACGTGGCCAAGCTCTCCGACACGGTGGCCATGATGGGCGGCAAGCAAGACGGCAAGTCGGGCATGAAGATTGCCAACGCCTTTGCGCAGGCGGCCGACTTCCTGGTCAGCAAGCCGGGCTCCAGCGTGGGCGAGGTGGCCGAGCTGGCCATGACCGTGCGCCAGCGCATGCCGGGCGAGAGCGGCGACGACACCGATGCCCGTCTGGGCGTGTTCACCACCGGGCTGCAGATGATGAAGAACGTGCCCGGGCTGGGCGCCGCCGGCATCGGCACCATGCTCCAGAAGGCGGCCATGGGCCCGCCGCCCCGCCAGGGCCAGGACATGATCAACGCCTTCAACACGATGGGCACCAACATGCTCAATGGCCGGGCCAGCATGAACCTGCTGACCGACCGCACCCAGCGTCCCACCGACCCGCGCAACCAGCAGCAGCAGGCTCAGAACGGGGAGATTCTGCTCGATGCCGGAGGGCGCGAGGTGGCTCCCATCCAGCCGATCGCCGGGCGCGATCAGCAGGGCGATGGGAACGGCCAGGGGGGTCAGGGTCAGGGCCAGAACGGCCAGGGTCAGAACGGCCAGAATGGCCAGGGTCAGGGTCAAGGTCAGGGGCAGAATGGCCAGCAGGACCCGAACGCTCCGCTGGTCGGACCCGAGCGCACGCCCATCCCTCGCCAGCTCATTCCTCGCAACCTGCGTCAGTAGGAGGCCCGCGGGGGGGCTGAGAAAACCTCCCCTTGCAACCTTACGTGGGGCGCTTTGCGCCGTCTCCCACCGGACCCCTGCACGAGGGCTCGCTGGTGGCCGCCCTGGCCAGCTGGCTGGATGCTCGTTTCCACGCGGGGCGCTGGCTGGTGCGCATCGAGGACGTGGACGGGCCGCGCTGCTCGCCGGCCCACGCTGCCACCATTCTCGAGCAGCTCCAGCGGCTGGGCCTGGAATGGGACGGCGAGCTGGTCTACCAGTCGCTGCGCGCTGACCTGTACCGCCAGGCGCTGCAGAGGCTGGTCTCGGCGGGGTGGGCCTACCCCTGCGGCTGCACCCGCAAGGAGGTGCCTGGCCTCTACCCCGGGACCTGCGCCGCTGGCCTGAACGGCAAGACCGCTCGCTCGACCCGGCTGCGGACCCGCCAGGGCGAGGAGGAGATCGTGCTGGACTGGCACGATCGCTGGCTCGGGCCCCAGCGCCAGAACCTGACCCGCGAGGTGGGCGACTTCGTGCTGCACCGGGCCGACGGAATCTGGGCCTACCAGCTGGCCGTGGTGGTGGACGACGCCGATCAGGGAATCACCCATGTGGTGCGCGGCCAGGACCTGGCCGACAACACGCCGCGCCAGCTCCACCTGCAGCGGCTGCTGGGCGTTCCTCATCCGGAGTATCTGCACACTCCCCTGGTGCTGGCCGCCGACGGGCAGAAGCTCTCCAAGCAGACGGGGGCCACGGCGGTGGATCTGACCCACCCGGTCGCTGCTCTGCAGCGGGCTGCCGAGGTGCTCGGACTGCCGCCAATTCAGGCCGAAACTCCCGGGCGGTGGTTGGAGCAAGCGGTGCGCGCCTGGCCGGGCCAGGAGTCCTCGCCTGGTGGAGGGGCGTGACTCTGCAGATCGGTCCGGCCTCCTCTCAAGCCGTGCGGCTGAGCAGAAAGCCAGCCATGGCCGAGGCGATCAGATCCCCCCTGAGGGCTTCGGCCCGTCGCAACAGGTCGGTCTGTTCGTTCCCCTCCACCAGCTGGCTGAGGCGCAGCAGGACTCGGGTCTGCAGGTTGGGCTCACGGTTGTGCTCCAGGGCCGTGCGAAGGGCCTTCAGGGCATCGGCGGGGCGGCCGAGCGCCTCCAGCGTGACCCCCTTGCGATAGAGCAAGGGAGGCAACAGGGGCGCCTCGGCCAGCGCTTTGTCCGCCTGGCGGAGGGCCTCGTCGGGGGGCATGTGCTCCAGCGCCATCAGGGTCTCCCAGACCTCGTGACTCAGCCGCCCCTCGGCCAGCTCGGTGGCCAGCCAGGCGTCGTTGCGGGCGTGGAACCAGCCCGGGGCCAGCCGCTCCACCTCGGCGTAATGCTCCAGTGCCTCGCGATAGCGCTTGAGGTAGACCAGCGTGAGGCCGGCCATGAAGCGACAGTCAGGCTCGTGAGGATCGGCCTTCTGGGCCTGCAAGAACAGGTCCAGGGCCTCTTGGAAGCGGCCCTGGCCGGCCAGCGACTTGCCCAGCTCGTTGAGCCGCCGCGACTCGCCCAGGCTGGCCTTGTTGCGGCGAAAGCCAAACTGCACCTTGGCATCGGACTGGTACTTCAGGTCGCAAAGCTCGACATCCTGATCGTTGAGGTTGGCCACCACGCGCAGCAATGGCTCAGCCTGCACGGTTTCGGCCGCCCTGCGCCAGGCATCCGAGCCGGTCAGAGAGGCCACCAGCAGGGCATACTCGCGGGCTTTGTCGCGCCTTTCGCGATAGCGCTCCAGCTCGTAGAGCTCGCAATAGTAGCGGGCCATCCCCTCGCGGTCCTGGCG
>CAZWUN010000497.1:0-3367 GCA_964637145.1 uncultured Burkholderiales bacterium | reverse complement strand
GCTCCGACACGCGCACGTTGGCCAGCAACTCGCCCTTCAGGTCGGTGATCATGTAAAGGCGGGTGCTCACGTCCTTGCCACCCCATTTGATCTTCTCGATCTTGGGGGCATACACGACGATCTGCCCGCTGCCGCGCAGAATGGGGTCGTAAGCGGTGAGCACGCCTCCGTTGACGGCCGAGCGGATCAAGAGCCAGTAGTGCTCGGGGAAGGTATCCAGAGCCCCCCACAGGTTGTTGAACAGGAGGCGCGGGGTTTCGCCCTGAGGGAAGCTGAACAGGTGCTGCTGCTGGATCTTCCCGGCTGTGTTGGTCTGGGCGATGGCTCCCTCGGTGTAGACGCACTCGAGGCCGAAGATGTCGTCCTTCTTGCCCGAGCCCTGCTTGCAGGTGAAGAGCGAGGGCTCCAGGCTCATCTTCTCCACGATCAGCTTGGACTGGAAGACGGTGTCGGTCACCCCTCCCACGCCCAGCTTGATGCGGCCGCGCGAATCGAGGATGTAGTAGTGCTCGCCCGCCAGGCCCATGGAGCCGGTCACCTGGTACATGGAGAATCCGACCAGCTTGTCGTCGTAGAGAATCTCGAACAGGGCGGCATTGCCCACCGGGAGGTTGGCCTTCACCACGGGTGGGCCGGCCGGCATTGGTCGAGGAGCCAGCGGGGCCGGGCGGGTGGCATCGGCGGGGGGCTCCTCGGGGGGCATCTCGGTCGGCTCGAAGTCCTCGTCGGGGTCGGGAGGAACGTCAGGCATGTCCGGCAGCACCAGGGGAGGCAGCGAGCCCGGAGTCGAGGTCGGCTGGGAGCTCGGGACAGCCGGGGCCGGCACAGCCGTAGTATTGGGCGCTCCCGCTGGGGACTGGTCGGGCTCCTGGGCGGGCACGCCGGAAGCGAGCAACGAGAAGGCAAGAATGAGGCCAAGAGCCAGTCGGCTGAAGGAGGCCGGGCGCCCGGGCGCTGATTGATGGCCTGCGGAGGTGGCCGATGGACCCGGGCGAGCCGGGCTCCCAAAAAGCTTGCGAGCGTAATCCAATATCATTGCTTCCTATGCCTCAACGGAGTTCTCCTGACTTTCCCGCAGCCGTCGCAAAGCCAGAGCCGGGTCTTCTGCCGTCACCAGCGATTCGCCTACCAGAAAGGCATCCATTTCCGGTAGCTCTTCGAGCTCGAGACGACTGAAAAATCCGCTCTCGCTGACCCGGACAACCGAAGAAGGCAGGCGAGCTCCAAGTTTCTGAGAGATTTTCCGGTCAACTTGAAAACTGGTCAGGTTGCGGTTATTGATTCCGACGAGTGAGGGGTTGAGGGGCAAGGCCCGATCCAGCTCATCTTCGTCGTGCACCTCGACCAGGGCGGCCATACCCAGCTTGCCGACCAGCGACAGCATCTCTGCCAGCAGTTCGTCGCTCAGGGCGGCCACGATCAGCAGCACGGCGTCGGCCCCCATGGCTCGTGAAGCGTAGATTTCCCAGGGCTCGAGCAGGAAATCCTTGCGCAGGACGGGCAGATCGACTGCCTGGCGGGCGGACTTGAGGTCTTCGGGGCGGCCCTGGAAGTGCTCGCCTTCGGTCAGAACCGACAGGGCGCAAGCTCCCCCCGCCGCGTAGCGGCGGGCCAGGTCGGCCGGGTCGAGGGAGTGGTTGAGAACGCCCCGGGAGGGCGAGGCTCGCTTGATTTCAGCGATGATCCGAGGCCAGAGACCGGCCTTCAAAGCCGCTGCAAAGTCGCGGACAGGCCCGGCCGCTGCGGCCGCCTGCTCGAATTCGCGCTGGCGGGCCGGACCTGACTGAAATTCGCTCGATTGCCGACGCGTATTCAGAATCTTCTCGAGGTACATTCTCGCGGCCCGCGTTTTCGGCTACCGGGGCGGGAATCCTCCGCCCCGTGTAGGATTTGGCCGCGCGGTGGGCAAAGCTGCCGGCCATGGTGACCTGCCGTTTGATCCTCGCCAGCCAGCCCGAGTTCGAGCAGGCCTTGCAGTTGCGCCACAAGGTCTTTGTGGAGGAGCAGGGTGTGCCTCCCGAGCTCGAGCGCGACGAGCATGACAGCTCGGCCCATCACGCGATGGCTTTTCAGGAGGATCGATTGCTCGGCACAGCCCGGCTGGTAAGAGACGGGGCCCGGGGCAAGATCGGGCGCGTCGCGGTCTCGCGTCAGACCCGCGGTCAGGGGACCGGGGTCGAGCTGATGCGGTTTCTCGAGCAGCAGGCGGGCCAGATGGGTCTCTCGGAGCTGTATCTCGATGCTCAACTGGCTGTGATCGGCTTTTATGAACGCCTGGGTTACACCGCCGAGGGCGAAATCTTCCTCGACGCCGGTATCCAGCACCGGCGCATGCGAAAGCAGCTGTGATCGAGCCCGAGGAGCTGATCGGGCTCGAGCTGCAAGGCCGCTTCCGACTGGCCCAGTATCAGGGATCAGGCCAGTTCAGCCGGGTCTTCGAAGCCGAGATCCTGGCCATGGGTCGGGGAGTGGGCCGCTGCGCGGTCAAGATCTTCCAGCTCAAGCCCAACGCCCTGCGCGATGAGGTCAATGAAGAGCTTCAGTCGCTGCTGGGCCTCAAGCACCCGGGCCTGGTGGCCATGCAGGCCCTGGGCGAGCTGGAGGAAGAGGAGAGGCGCATTTACTGTGTGGTGGAGCTGAGCAACAACACGTTGCGCCGCCACCTGGCCCGCGTCCGCCAGATGCCCGAGAACGAGGTGCGCAACCTGGCCCGCAGTCTGGCCGAAGCACTGGAGTATCTGCACATCCATCGTCGGGTGCACGGTGAGCTTCGTACCGGCAACGTGGTGCAGTCGGTGGAGGTGTGGAAGCTCTCCGACTACGAGTTGCCGCGAATCAAGGGGCACCTGGTGCGACTCGAAGCGGGCTCGGATACCCTGCATTACGGCGCCCCGGAAGGGGTTCTGGGTCGACCCGTGCCGGCTTCCGACGTCTGGAGCCTGGCCTGCGTGCTGCACGAGGCCCTGACTTCGCACCATCCCTTCGCGCACCTGGCCGGGTCCACTCCCTCCGAGCTGGCCTACCGGTCCGAGCAGGAAGGCCCCAACCTCGACCAGGGGCTCTCCGACGAATGGCGAGAGCTCTTTATCGCCTGCTTCCGACCCGAGCCGTCCACGCGCTGGACCGAGCGCCAGATTCTGGAGTGGTTGGATGGCAAAGCCCCCGAGGCCGAGGAGCTAGAGGTGGAGAGCGCGCCTGCGCCGGACCCCGAGCCGGTGGAGATGGAGATCAAGCCCTTCAAGCGCCCGGAGAAGAAGAAGGGCACCATCGAGCTCGAGCCTGTGCCCGTGCCGGCCCCGGAGCCCCTGCCGTTGCCCCCCTCCCGGCGGGTTTCCCCGGCCCTGGTGGCTGGGCTGGTGGTCCTGTC
>CAZWUN010000496.1:0-3378 GCA_964637145.1 uncultured Burkholderiales bacterium | reverse complement strand
CGCAGGATCTCCCAGGCGAAATCGTAGCGGGTCCTGCCCAGCGTGCCGCTCATAAAAGGAGCATTTGTTCTTGGAAGGCGGATTTCCTCGGCGAGCCGAACTCGGGGGCGCATTCTTTTGAAGGGAGCCTTGCTGGCCATGGCCGAGGAAGAGAAGGACGACCGGTCCTCTGAGCGCTGGGAGATCATTTTTGGGGTGGTGCTGGCCATCTTTGCGGCCGTCCTGGCCATCTGCGATCTGGGAGCCGGCAAGTACGGCGATGACGAGATTCTGGCCGCCAATGAGAAGGCGGGGGCCTACTTGTGGTACCAGAGCAAAGGCATCAAGCAGACCCTGGTGGAGGGTCAGGCCAACTTCATGACCACCATGATCGAGACCGGGTCGGTGGACAAGGCCAAGGTTTCGGCGGTGGAGGCCGAGGTGGCCAAGCTGCGCGCCAAAGTCGAGCGCTACGAGAAAGAGAAGACCGAGATTCTCGAGGGCTCGGAGAAGGTAGGCAAGGAGAACTGGATCCAGGAGGTCGATGGCCAGCTCGGCCAGGTGCCGGGCGCCAAGGAGTTCGACCGGGTAGCCCGCGAGCTTGGCAAGGTGGGCGACGTCTTCGACCAGGGCACGCTGTTTCTGCAGATGTGCCTGGTGATGGGCGCCATCGGCATCATCTCGCGCCAGGAGGGGATGAAGCGCGTCTTCTTCGCCTTCCTGCTCGTGCTCGGGCTCCTGGGCAGCTACTACACCTGGTTGGCCTACCAGCAGGCGGGGAAGATCTGATGTCTGGTCGGAGTTGGTCGAGCGCCCCGACCATGAGCGCAAGGTCAGACGGGAAGGCCAGCGTTGCATACTCGGGGCAGCTCGATTGCTCGCACAGCTCCCTTGATCAGTGCCGGGTTCGTCGTCGCAGGAGAATGCCGTTGACCATCACGCCGCTGGAGGTCTCCCGCAGGGTTCCAACGGGAGTTGACTCGACCTCGGGCCGGGCCTGAGTCTGGGGCTCGGAAAGCTCGCTGGCTGAGTCAGGCTCTCCCTTTGGGCCGCCCGGGGCCCCGGCTGGCAGAATCTCCTCGCTCTTCGCGCCCGCGGCGTCGCTCTGACTCTGGTCGGGCTCGAGCTCGAGCCCGGAAGGCCTGCCTCCCCTGGACCGGGGAGCCGAAGGTCCGGACAGGAGAGCATCGATCGCGTTCCAGTCGCGTTGCGCGCAGAGCTCGACGATGCTTTCCACGTTCTCGTCGGGGATGGGTCTCTCCATCGCGTTGCGACAGAGCCCGGGCACAAAACTCGATGAGCTCTTATCGAGCTCGGTCCCCAGAGCCTCGAGCACGGTGCCCTGGGCCTGCGACAGGGTCTTCCCGGTAATATCATCGATCAGGCAGAAAGCGCTGTGCGAGGTCTCCTTGAGCTGCATCGACCGCATGAGTCCCCGGGTGGCCTGCTGCTGGGCGGGGGAGAGGGTCTTTTCCAGGAGCCTGTCCAGGGCTACCCGGGACCAGTGGGGATCTCCCTTGACGAAGGCCGGTAGGAGCAGGGCAGCCGACTCGAGTCGGGCCTCGTCAGGGCTCGTCTTGAGCACCGCCCGGGCGATGCTCAGGGCATCCAGGGGAGCCATCCCCTGACCGAACGCCTGCTGGATGAGATTTGCCTGAGGAGCGGTCAGGCCTCGCTGGGCGGCCAGGTCGCAGCCCACGTCCTCCCACATCTTCGGCTGCTCGTGCACGGGCAGGGAGCTGCATCCCGCGATCAGGCTCTTGAGGGCCGCTGCGTGCGATTCGCCGAACTCGGGATTGGCCACGATCATCCGGGCGATGTGCACCCGAAGGTGCCGGTCGCCGTTGCAGTTGAGGGCTTCCAGGATGGCCCCTTCGCGAGTGGGGTCGGGCTGACCGTGTTGCTGCAGGTCCAGGCCCAGGGACTGGAGGCCTGGCGTGTATCTCAGATCGTTCTCGCTGAGCGAGCCCATGAATTGGGCGACCGAGTCGATCGGCTCCCCCGGGCTGGCTGCCCCGGAGCTGGAGCGGACCGGCTGGGAGACGGCGATCTGACTTGTGAGACCGCTCAGTGGGGTCAGCATCCTGAAAAGGTTCTCGGGCACGCCTGAGGACCCCTGCGCTCGAAGCTCAGCCTTCGGTCACTGGCTCTTGGAGCTGAGATACTCGCCCACCACGCCGGTCACCTCGCCCAGGGCCACCAGGGGCAGGGCCATCATGCCCGCTCCGAAGGCCAGTCCCGCGAAGCCCAGCGCGGTCAGGCCGTGGCCCAGCGCGATGAGCTGGCGCTGGGGAGGCCGGTTGAAAGCCATGTGCTCCTCGCCCCAGCGGTCCCTCTCGAAGCCGACCAGATTGGTCATCGCGTAGACCGCGTGGCCCACCGCCATGGCGCCGCACACCCAGCCGCCCATGTTCTTGAAGACCGAGCCCTCCGGGGCCAGGGTGCTGGCGGTGGCGGCATAGATGTCCAGTGCCCCCACTCCGGCATAGATTGCGCCCTTCAGTCGGCTGGTGCGCACCCGATCGCTGTAGGTTTGATTGGTGCCCGAGCTGGCGGCTACGGGCGCCGTGCTTACCACGTTCATGGAACTCTCCTCTTACTGGAAATAGGCAAAGTTGCTGATGACGGCACCGGTCGCCAGGATGGGCAGAGCCCAGGCTCCCAGGCCGAAGGCCAGTCCAGCGTAGCCAGCCACCTGCAATCCCTCGCCGAAGGCCTGCGTGATGCATTTTTGCCTCTGCACCGCGGTGATGTTCTCATCCGCGGCTTTGGACAGACGGCTGATGCCGAAGGCTGCGTGACCGACACCCATGCCGATGTTCAGCCAGGTCAACCCGGGCGTGTTGGGCTGCATGACCGTCAGCCCCGCGACGAAGGCATCCGCCACATCGGTGACGGCTCGACTCACGTGCTTGGCCGTGGTCTGCAGACGTCGTTCGCTGTAAGGCAGCGCGTTATCCACTTTCATTGCTTGTCTCACCTCGCTCCCTTGTAGGTTTGCACTGTCTGGGTGACCACCGTGGCCACCACTCCCAAACCGGTTACGGCCGCAGTCCACGGCCCCCATCCCAGAGCCTGGCCGGCCAGGCCGGCGGCGGTTACGAAGCTGCCAGCCGCGCTGGCGAGCCGCCAGGGGCCGGGTGACTCCTCGCCGCCAAAGACTTTGTAGGCGGCCACCCCGAGGTTGGCGGCCGCCAGCACTCCTGAGGCGATGCGCAGGGGCATCCAGGCCTCGGCGGCGGTGCCCGGGCTGAGCTGGTCGAGCAGGAACCCGCCCAGGTTGCCCTGAGCCACCTGGCCGGCGGCCACGCTGGTCAGCCCGGTCGCCAGGCTGGCTGCCCCCATGGCCGTGGGCCGCGCCACCTGCAGTCGCTTCGAGCGCCGCTCGCGCTCGTAGGG
>CAZWUN010000495.1:0-3383 GCA_964637145.1 uncultured Burkholderiales bacterium | reverse complement strand
AGGGCGAAAGGGCCCCCCACCTGGGCGGCGGCCACCTCGAAAGCGAGCTGGTTGACCTCGAGCATCCTCGAATTACGAATGATGCAGCCGCGGGGCACCGTCAGAGCCCTGGAGATCGAGCTGACAGGGGGTCAAGCGAGCCCCATTTCACGACACGCCGAAGTTCCCGAATCCGGCCTGGTTCGACTGGAGGTTCCCAGAGATTCTTACGAACTGGCGGTTCGGCTCAAGGACGGGGCGGGAACCGTGGTGGGGTTGACCCAGGCAGAGGTCAACCTGGTGGACCGGCAACTGGCCAGCGTCGACCTCGGGACGGTGGGGTCCACCGTTCAGGAACGGGCGCTGGAAAGGCCTCCCGATGTGGCGGCCGCCCCGACGCAACCCCCACCGAACATCGTCTTGATTGTGGCCGACGACCTCGACTTCTTTGACCTGGGCTGCAACGGCGCGTCGGTGACCCGGACGCCGCGAATCGACCAACTGGCCAGTCAGGGGATGCGCTTTCGGAGCTACTACGCGAACGCCGCCAAGTGCTCGCCCAGCAGGGCGGCTATTCTCACCTCGCGTTCACCGGCCAGCTTCGGCTGGACTGAGGTGATCTCTACGTATTTTCTCTCTGACGGTTCCGCCCACCCTAATTCTCGCGGCCTTCCAACGGCGGTGCCCACGGTAGCCCAAATATTGAAGGACCGGGGCTACATTACTGGCATGATCGGAAAATGGCACGTCGGGGGCCGACCAGCCTTCACGCCGGCTGTCAAGGGGTTTGTTGAGGTGGCTGAATGGTGTGGACGCTACCCGAGTGGGGCAGACGGTCTGTATTGGGGATTCCAATTGCGAAAGGTACCCCCCCCCTGGATCAACATGCCTAGAATGGGCGAGCCGAATGCCGACGACCATTACCTGACCAAAGAGTTGACCGACCAGGCTATAGACTTTGTCGACCGTAACAGCACCCAGCCATTCTTTCTCTACCTGGCCCATGCATCACCTCACGTCCCCCTTCACGTGCCAGCCCGGTTCGACAACACGCTCTTTGGCTATGACCTGAGCACCGATGACGGAAAAACCAGCGCAATGATCAGCGACCTCGACCGGGAGATCGGTCGCCTCGTGGACCATATCGACGCCCTCGGCCTCGGGGGCAACACCCTGATCCTGGTGGTCAGCGACAACGGCGGCATCCCAGTCGGCCGGGCCGGAAATGCGCGTCGTCAGGCCGTCATGCGCGGCAGGAAACGAGAAGTTTATGAGGGCGGGATTCGCGTGCCGATGATCGCCCGATGGACCGGCAGGGTGCCTGCCGGGACCGTGAACGCCACCGTTTGCTCGAGCATCGACCTCATGCCCACGTTCGTAGCCCTGGCCGGCGCTTCGCCCCCGGCCGGCATGCAGGGAAGGGATATCTCCATCAACCTGAACGGGCGAGGTTGGAGCCCGGCCCCCGATCTTTGCTGGGTCGCCCCCCGGTTCACATCCTATTCCGACGCCGTGGCAGCCGGAGCAAGCCATGAGCAGTTTGACCAGTTCGCCATTCGCTCGGGCAACCTCAAACTGGTGCGGGGCCCCGACTCGAACCAGCCCGGTCTCTACGACGTCACAACTTTCAAAGGCGAGTTCATCGACCTGTCCGCGACCAATCCCGACATGGTCGCCACCCTGTTGGCCCGCTACAAGTCCTGGCACGCCAGCGTGAGCCAGGTCCCCTACGTTCTCACCCCGACCGGACCCACTCTGACTGTGCCCTTCGATGCACGACTCGATTTCGCGGATGGCGATTTTAGCTTTTCGATCGACGCCATGACGACCAACCTGACCCAGCAAAGAGTCTTGGCCACGCGACCCGGGTGCTGGAAGCTGAACTGGGTTCATGACCGGGTCAGGCTCTTTCTCTACGACGACCGCCCGGGCACATTGGACGAGCGGGGTGTTTTCCTCCAGACGCCTCCTCTGACCAGCGGGCAGACCCATCGCATCTCGTTCTCGGTTTACGGCCAGTCCTGGCGAAGCAACCGAATTCTCTCCCTCTACGTCGATGGAGCACTGGTTCAGCGTTTGCTGCCCGACGCCTACCCGGCCGGGAGGTCGTTTTATGCCGCCACGCCCAGCGATGAGCCAATTACCGTGGGCTCGATGCCGGACGGCACGGCCCGATTCCAGGGTACTCTGGGGGCACCCCGTATCTTTACCCTGGCACTCCCGCTCGATGAACTCTAGCACAAGGAGGCCTCTTAGAGGGATGGCTCCAACCGGATTGAAGGGCCATCAATGTTCGTCAGCCCAGCCCCACGTCCTGCCGGCCAGCGCCTACTTCAGTCCCGCGCACTACGTTCGCGAGAAGCAACTGCTCGAACGCACTTGGCACCTGGCGGGGACGATTGACGAGCTCTCTCGTCCCGGGGATTTCCTGACGACCGAGCTCCTGGGCAGACCGATTCAGGTCCGTAACTTCAACGGGGAGCTCCGGGCTCTGTCCAACGTCTGCGCTCACCGCCACAGCCTACACGCCCGCCATGCATTGCCAATATCACGGGTGGGAATACGGCCCCACGGGCGGAACCCGCAAAATCCCGGCACCCGAGAACTTCGTACCCATGCCTGCGGTGCGGCCGTGTCTGCCTAGCTATGCTCTCGAGACGGCCGGGAAGCTGGTCGTGCGGCTTTCCCCCGAGGGAGCCACTCTGGCCGAGCCACTCTGGCCGAGCAGCTCGGCCCCCTCCATGCGCTGTGTGAGGCCCGCTTCGGCCTGGATTGGCAGCCATTCCTGACTTGGGACCCTGAAGGACTGTAGGACGTCGATCCCCCCGGGAATTGGGTCAGAAGGGCCTGACCTGACCTGAGACGGGTGAGTCGGGCTGGGAGTGCTGCGGAAGAGGTTGCGGTCCTGTCGAAACCGGGCTCGGATCCCCATCTTCTTGGGCAGCGTGAAGCAGATGGCGGTAGGGCACCGCGGGGAGGAGCTCGGAGAGCTTCTCGGCCACGTCTTCCGCGCGTCGGTTGGCGCAGCTCGGACAGATTCTTGTTTTGCATGAGAACGGGGCGGCCAGGTGGACGTTGCACTCTTTGCAGTGCAGCATCGTCACGCCCTCGTTCGGGTCGCCACAACAGGCCAGTCTGGCCAACACCTTCTCGCTCTCCGGCGGCAGAGGCCCAAGCTCGGCCTCGAACCGAGACTCATACTCGCGCAGGAAGCGATCAAGATGATCGGCCAGGATACGCCCGAGGGCGCTCCGGAAAATCTCTCGAGGGCGGTAGCGGCAGCCTGGGTGCGGGGGGAGTGGCGTGGACGTGGCGCGGGCCTGACCCGGAGACAGCCCCCACCTGGGGGGTGCATGACGCCAACCCCAAAGTTTTGTTCACGCTCCCGGAAAGATTTTGGCGGG
>CAZWUN010000494.1:0-3385 GCA_964637145.1 uncultured Burkholderiales bacterium | reverse complement strand
GCTATGCCGAAACCGACCAGATGGGGGTGGTCCACCACTCCCACTTTCCGGTCTATTTCGAGGTGGGCCGCACCGAGTTTTTCGAGCAGCAACTGTGCCATTACGCCGAGCTCGAGCGCCAGGGCCTGCGGGCCCCGGTCATCGAGGTCAGTTATCGCCTGCACTCCGGTGCCCGCTACGGTGACGTGCTCGTGCTCCAGACCCGTCCCGAGTGGTTGAAGGGGCTGCGCATCGAGATGAGTTACCGGATGACCCGCAACCAGCCGGAGGGGGAGCTGATCGCCACAGGATTCACGCGGCACGCCCTGCTCGGGCCTGACCTGCGTCCGGCTCGCAAGGAGCGGTTGGGAGGGCTCTACCAGAAAGTGCAGGAAGTGTTTGGCGATGGCTCCCCTGGCTGAAGACGAGTTCTATTACGAGAACGGGTTGCTGGTCTTCACAGAGCGCTTCCACCTGCGTCGTGGCGTATGCTGCGGCTCGGGCTGCCGTCACTGCCCCTACCAGCACGACAGGGTCCCCCCCGAAAGACGAGCCGACGTGGCTCCGCCGCGACCCTACTTTGCCGCCCTGCTGGTGCTGTTGTTCCTGGCTTTGCTCGTACCCGCTCAGGCCGATTCACTCGTGCTGTTCGTGCGCAACCGTCCCTTTGAGGGCCCGGTGCGCACCGTAGGGAGCGAGCTCTACGCCCCTCTGGACGATCTGCTGAGGGCTCTGGGCTGTAGCTGGGAGCAAGACGAGGCGGCTATTTCCATCCGGCTGGGGGGGGACCGTTCGAATCCCCGTCTGGTCGAGTCTCTACCCATCTTCTTCGAAGGCCGCCAGATCGACCCTGGAGCCGGGATGTATCAGGGCCGCCTCTACGTCAGCGTGTCGGAGTTGGCCCGAGCGGTCAACTCCGACTATCGCCTCAATCGCCAGCTTGGTACAGCCGATCTCTACGCTCCCACGGCTCTGCCTGGCGCCCCCGGCGCGGAGCGTCCGGTGGTGAAAGCAGGTGAGCAGGGCTCCAAGGTCGAGCTGGTGAGAGTCTCGTTTGCCCTGGCCAGCGACGTCGCCCGCCCCGATCTCCAATCCTTGCGGGGCTACGTCCTGATCAAGAACGGGGGTCCGACGGTAGAGGGGGTGACTGTTACCGTGGAGGTTCTGGACGGGGCCGGGACCGTTGTGGGTCGCTACGGAGAGAAAGTCGGGCGCCTGGAGGCCGGGCAGACGCTCTCGGTGCAGCTTCCTACCTGGCTGAACTTCAATCGAGCCGAGGGAGTGAAGCCTCGAGTCGAGGTCTCGCACCTCCGGGCTCAGTAGGGAAGGGCCTCTCGGCCGAGAAGGGCGGCCCATGCCGATTCGGGTCGCCCTCAACCACAAGACCACCTACCGCTATGACCGTTACCTGCAGCTCCAGCCCCACGTCATCCGCCTGCGGCCAGCGCCCCATTGCCGTACCCCGGTCACCAGTTACAGCCTTCGGGTCCACCCCAAGCAGCACTTTCTGAACTGGCAGCAGGATCCGTACAACAACTACCTGGCACGGCTGGTCTTTCCCGAGCTGACTGACGAGCTGACCATCGAGGTCGACCTGGTGGCCGAGCTCACCGTGATCAACCCCTTTGATTTCTTTCTCGAGGAGTATGCCGAGCGCTATCCCTTCGAGTATCCTCCCGAGTTGGCCAAGGAGCTCACCCCCTATCTCGAGGCCGAGCCGGCCGGCCCCCGGTTGCAGGCTCTGCTCGAAGAGCTACGCCGCGGCGACATGCGCATGGTGGACTACCTGGTCGAGCTTAATCAGGCCCTTCAGAAACGGCTCAAGTACGATATCCGCATGGAGCCGGGGGTGCAGACTCCAGAAGAGACCCTGACGAAGGGTGGGGGCTCGTGCCGCGATTTCGCCTGGCTCCTGGTGCAGATCTTGCGTCACTTCAAGCTGGCCGCCCGCTTCGTGAGTGGCTACTCGATCCAGCTCAAGGCCGATGTCAAGCCTCTGGATGGTCCGGCCGGGGTAGAGGAGGACTTTGCTGACCTGCACGCCTGGACGGAGGTCTATCTGCCGGGGGCCGGCTGGGTGGGACTCGACTCCACTTCGGGCCTGCTGGCCGGCGAGGGTCATCTGCCGCTTGCCTGCGCAGCCGAGCCCGTGACGGCCGCCCCGGTGACGGGCTCATTTGGATTCACCGGCGAGCCTCCCCGGGAAGAATTCTCTTATCAGATGCAGGTCACCCGGATCCGCGAGGCACCCCGGGTCACCCTGCCTTACTCCGAGGCAGCCTGGGAGCGGCTGCTGGAGCTTGGAGACCGGGTCGACCAGGAGCTGGAAACCCGGGATGTGCGTCTGACCATGGGCGGCGAGCCGACCTTCGTCTCGGTGGACGACATGGATGGCGATGAGTGGAACGTGACCGCCCTGGGCGAGGCCAAGCGCAAGCTGGCCGGCCAGCTGATGCTGCGGCTGGAGAAGGCTTTCGCAAGCGGAGCCGTGCGTCATTATGGCCAGGGCAAACTCTATCCGGGAGAGTCTCTGCCCCGCTGGGCCTTGAGCGTGATCTGGCGCCAGGATGGCCGCCCCCTCTGGCGCGATCACCGCTGGATGGCCGATGAGGAGAAGGACTACGGTTACGGGCCCGAGGAGGCTCGGAGCTTCATGCTGGCGCTGGCGGAAGAACTTGGCGTCTCCCCTGACCATGTCTCCCCCGGCTATGAGGACATCGCTTACTTCCTGTGGCGCGAGTCGCGCTTGCCGATCAACGTGAATCCCCTGGAGTCCAACCTAGAGGATGAGGAGGAGCGCGCTCGCCTGGCCCGTGTATTCAGTGGGGGACTTGGAAATGTGATTGGATATTCGCTCCCCCTGCGACTGCAACAGAGCCATAGCGGGGCGGTCTGGCAGTCCGAGCAGGTGCAGATTCGCCGCGAGCCGATGCGGCTGATGCCTGGTGACTCGCCCATGGGCTATCGGCTGCCGCTCGACTCACTGCCCTGGGTCAGCAAGGAAGAGTTTCCCTGGCCGGCCATGCCGGATAGCTTTGAGGAGCGCCTGCCTTTGCCCGAGCAACGTACGGTGCGGGCCACCGCTTCGGTGACAGCCATGCAACGCCAGGGCGAGCACCCGTACGCGCCCGTCGTCCCCCCGGCACCGGCGCGGGTGATCCGCACCTTTGCCTGCGTCGAGCCCCGCCACGGTCGTCTTTATGTCTTCATGCCGCCATTTTCCACGGCGGACGACTACTTCGAGTTGCTCCAGGCCATCGAGGACACCGCTGCCAGGCTAACGATGCCGGTGCTGCTCGAGGGCTATGCCCCGCCCGAGGACCCGCGCCTGCTCTCTTTCAGCATCACCCCGGACCCTGGCGTGATCGAGGTCAACCTGCATCCTTCCGGGGGCTGGCGCGAGCTG
>CAZWUN010000493.1:0-3412 GCA_964637145.1 uncultured Burkholderiales bacterium | reverse complement strand
CCAGGCTGATCTCGGTGGTGTTGAACCAGCGCGGGGGATCGATGCTGATGCGCTGGTCCTCCACGGTGATCTTCGTGCTGTTGAAGAGGCCAGGCGGATCCACCGTGATGGTGCCGTTGTCGTGCCGAATGCTGGTGTCGCGGTTCCAGCCGCGCTTGTCCAGCGTCCATCCGTTCTCGTCCTGGCGCAGCTTGTGGGCGTAAGTGGAGCCGCTGGCCTGGATGCTCCAGCCCTCCGAGCTCTTGGTCAACTGGATCTCGTTGTAGAGGCCGGCAGGGTCGATCAGCACGCTGTTGCCGTTCCGGGTGATGCGCGTGTCCTGGGAAAGGCCGGGACGGTTGATGCGGATGCTGCTCTCGTCCCGGGTGATGCTGGTGGAGTTGACCATCCCGGGAGGATTGATCTCGCCCGGGCTGACCGAGGTGTCGTTGAGCGGTCCCTGGGGATCGATGATGTAGTTGGGGCTTCCCAGGGCCGACTCGATGGGAGCGTAGAAAGCCAGGAAAGGCACCATGCTGAGGTTGCCGTGCAGATCGTAGAACAGGCCGTCCCCGATGTGCACGCCGTGGGGCGATCGCTCCACCGGCACCAGTTGGCCGTCCTTGACCTCGGTACGGCGCACGATGTCGATCTTGCCCAGCAGATCGGGGGCGTAGGCCATCTGGAAGCCGTCCTGCGGCTCCTGGCGGAAGGTGGGCTTGGGAGCGGGAGCCGGGGCGGGGGCCTGCGGCGGAGTGGTGGCGTTCTGGAGCTGTTGGACCGCTCCTGTCGTCGCTAAAATCAACATGCCCGGAGTTTAGTCAAGCCAGACCCCGTGGGCATTTCCAGATTGTTGCTACTCCACCAGCAAGAGCCGCTCGGCCAGTTCGAAGCAATCCACGGGCCAGTAGACAGCCGGACGTGGCTTCTTGCTGGCAGCGAAGTCGCGATGGGGGCGACAGCTCAGGATGCTGCGGATCCACTGCGCGGGCACCCCCGAGCGACCCAGGTGCGAGCCGAGCAGCGCGCCGCAGATGGCCGCGTTGGTGTCGGTATCGCCACCGCAGCGCACGGTTTCGACCAGCGCGTCTTCCAGGTCAGGGCTGGTCAGCAGGCGGTGAAAGGCATTGGTGAAGGCGATGCGCACCCAGCCCATCTGGTGCTGGAACTCGGAGGGTGGCGCCTGGCGCGCCTCCTGCAGCCACCCCCGGACGGTCTCGCTGGCCTGCTCGAGAGCCCGCTCGACCATGGACTCGCGGGTCTCGCCCCGCAGACCGGCCTGAATGGCGGCCACGTAGGCCCGGCAGGCGCTCACGCAGGCCGGGTGGGGATGAGTGAGCGAGGAGTCCTCCTCGGCCCAGTCACAGGCCCGGCGATCGCGCAACAACCCCATGGGAGCCATGCGCATCAGCGAGCCGTTAGCCTGGCTGCTCACGTCCTGGCGACCCTGCAGGCCCGATGCGGTGGTGCGGCCGATGTCGAAGGGGGGGCTGAGCAGCCAGTCCTGGTAGGCCGAGTAGGCCCGGGTGAAGGAGTAGCCGCCCCGCTCGAGGATAGAGCGAGCCAGCGCCAGCGCCATCTCCGAGTCATCGGTGGGCTGCCCGGCCAGGGTGTTCCAACGCCCGCCGTCCTCCAGTTTGCGCGGCTGCCCCACCCGGTAGCGCCCGGCGATGGCGGCGGCCGTCTCGAACTCCACCAGGGCCCCCAGCGAGTCGCCGGCAAACTGGCCCAGCAGACAGCCCTGGGCCCGGTCGAGCAGGTCCGGGTCGGCGATGGTCTGGCCCGGCATCAGGCGGGTCGGAAAGAGGGCAGTGCTCTCTTCGGCCGAGCGCGCCATCACCTGGTCGAAGTCGCGCGAGCAGAGCTCGCGGGCTCCCGCAAAGCAGCGCCGCCACTGGCCCTGGGCCTGATCCGAATAGGTCAGCGGCTGGCCCGAAGGGTCGTAGAGCTCGCCCCCGGCCGCCCGCAAGAGCGCGTGCCCGCCCACCACGTCCACGGCGCGGGGGTTCTGCAGCGAGACCCCGCCGTCGGCTTCCCCCGCGGCCACCAGGGCCAGCCGGTAGGCCACGCTGGGCATGGCCCGGATGCGGGCCGGAGCTACGGCGCGCAGGTTGGCCCCGGGCTTCTTGTCGGCGCTCTGGGAGACGATGACGACGCTCTGCGGACCCAGAGGATCCCAGCAGCGACGGGGCACGGGCTGGCCGTTCCGGGTGAGCGGCTCGCCCACCAGGCCGGCGATCATGTCCCCCCGGTCGTCGGGATAGGTGGGCGAAAAGACCACGCCCAGCACCGGGCGGCCGCGCTCGAGCAGCCCGATGGACACGGTGCTGCCCCGAAAGCCGAGCTGGAACGCGGCCGTGCCGTCCTGGGGGTCCACCACCCACCAGTGGTCGGGGTCGCTGCCAGCCTGCGCCCCGGTCTCCTCGCCCCGGTAGCCCCAGTCGGGAAAAGCGGCGGTGAGCCGGGCGCGGATCAGCTCCTCGGCCTCGTGGTCGATGGGCGCGTGCCCCGCCGAGCCTCGCGGGCCGGCGTGAAACTCTTGCCGGATCATCTCGCCGGCCTCGCGCGCGACCTCCACGGCCAGCGCCAGGGCCCTGGAAAGGTCAGCCAGCGGGTTGCACCACCGGAGGCTTCAACCCTTCGGGCAGCGAGTCGACCCAGGTGCGGAACAGCTCGAGCTCGTCGATATCTTCGATGGCCCGCAGGAAGCGCTCGGCCTGGCGCACGAAGCCGGCCTGCACGGCCACCTTCAAGGCGCTTTTGAAGGCCTCCACCGCCTTCTGATTCTCTTTCTTGGTGCGGTAGAGCACCCCCAGCTCGTACCAGGTCTCGGCCAGCCAGGCGGTATTGCCCTTCTTTTGCAGGTCTTCAATGGCCTGGAGGAACTGCCCCTCGGCCTTCTCATGATTGTTCTCGAGCCGATCGATGGTGCCGAAAAGAGCCTGCAGGTAGGCCGCTTCCAGCTGGCGTTGGGCGCCCAGAAAGTAGTTGCGCGACTTGGTGCCCACCTCGCGGGCCCGGTCCGGGGCGCCGTTCTTGAGGTGGGCCTGGCACAAATCCATGTAGACGCGAGCGATGTTGATCGAGTCGTCCACATACTGGAACAGACCCAGGCTCTCCTCCAGGTTGCGGATGGCCTCGTCGAGGTCGCCCACCTGGATCAAGCAGCGCCCCAGGTTGCGGTAGGAGTAACCCATGGCGTAGAAATTGCGAAAGCGAGTGCTGATCTCGAGGTCGCGGCGGAAATAGTCCACGGCGATCTCGTACTCTTCGCGCACCATGTGCACCTGGCCCAGCTTGCCGTAGATAGTGGCAAGCTCGGTCTTGGCGCCCAGCCGGCGGCACAGCCCCTCGCCCTTCTTCAGAGTGTAGATGGCCTCTTCCAGCCGATTGAGCGAGAGGAAGGTGCGCCCGATGGAATCATAGACCTTGG
>CAZWUN010000492.1:0-3422 GCA_964637145.1 uncultured Burkholderiales bacterium | reverse complement strand
CTAGTGCGTTTCAGCAGTTCTAGCAGTTCGTGAATATCGCGTAGCTCCTCCAGGACGAATGAGCGACGAGAAAGCCATCCTTACCGACGAGGAAGTGACAACCGGCCCTTCGCCCGGCAACTCGAGCGACGATCGGGTCGTCCTTCCCGACGACAAGCTGTTGGCCGGCCATGAGGTGGACGGAATTCAGGAAATGGACAACCCCATGCCAATGTGGCTGACCACGCTCTTCCTGGCCACCTTCCTCTATGCCATCGGATACTGCATCGTCTATCCCAGCTTCTGGTTCTGGCCGGGCCTGTGGAAGTGGTCGAGCACCACCGAGATGGCCCGCCTGGAGGCTGAGCAGGCGGCCAAACGCTCCCAACCGGTCGTGGCCAAGGCCGACCTGACCGAGCTGGCCAGAGATCCGGCCCACGTGGCCAACGGCAAGAAGATCTACGAATTCACCTGTGCCACCTGCCACGGCGAGAATGCTCAGGGCAAAGTGGGGCCGAGCCTGGTGGACGCCGAGTGGAAGTATGGCGGCAAGCCGACCGACATCCTCGAGAGCGTTACCAACGGCCGACCGGCGGGGATGCCCAACTGGGGGAACACCCTGAAACCCGAGGAGGTGGAGGACGTGACAGCCTTCGTTCTGTCGCTCCAGAAAAAATGAGCCGGCCCATCTATACCCGCCACGTCAGCGGACGATTCCACAAGCTCCGGGCGGCCGTGAGCCTGATCCTGCAGTCCCTGCTCTTCGTCCTCCCCTGGATCGAGTATCACGGCCGCCCCTTCCTCTTGCTCGACATCCCCCATCGTCGCCTCTACCTGGGCCACATGGTGCTGTTCCCGCAAGAGACGTTCTTTCTGCTGATCATGCTGCTGTCCGCGGGCACGCTGCTCTTCCTCTCCACCTCTCTGGGGGGACGCATCTGGTGTGGCTACGCCTGTCCCCAGACTCTGTTCAGCCAGTCCTTCATGATGATCGAGCGCTGGATCGAGGGCGACCGGGCCCGGCGCATGCGGCGAGAGAAAGGCTCTCTGACGGCCTCCTGGGTGATCCGTCGAGGTCTCAAACTGGCGGTCTGGCTGGTGATGGGCATCTGGCTTGGCATCACCATCTCGGGCTACTTCGTGCCCATCCGCCAGTTGACGCTGGCCTCCTGGCCGGTGGTGGCTTTCTTCACCTTCATCTCCCTGCTCGACTTCGGCTTCCTGCGCGAGATGGTGTGCCACAACTGGTGCCCCTACGCGCGCTTTCAGGGAGCCCTGTTCGACAAGGACACCCTGGTCATCGCTTATGACAACGAGCGCGGCGAGCCCCGCGGCAAGATCAACACCACCCCGGGCTCGTGCGTCGACTGCACGATGTGCGTGCAGGTCTGCCCCATGGGCATCGACATCCGCGACGGCCAGCAGCTCGAGTGCATCGCCTGCGCCGCCTGCATCGACGCCTGCGACCAGGTCATGGACAAGCTCAAGCGTCCTCGAGGCCTGGTGGGCTACCGCACCCTGAGCGGGCGCAAGCGCCTCATCCGCCCCCGCACCATCGTTTACGGCGTGGTGCTGGCGATACTGGCCACCACCTTCCTCTACCTGGCCACCCACCGGCAGCTGCTGGCGGTCGACGTGGTGCGCTCGGCGGCCCTGTTCAACACCACCCCCGACGGCCGGGTCTCCAACAACTACACCGTCCACCTGATCAACCGTCGCGACGTGCCGGTCGAAGTGAAGCTCTCGCTCGAGGACATGCCCGAAGGCGAGCTGATCGCTCCTCGGGGCAACCCGGTCACGGTGCCGCCCGCCTCGGTTCAGGCGGTGCAGGTGCTGGTCGTGCGCCCCAAGGCCGACCGACCGGTCGTCCCGTTCACTCTGAAGGCCAACGATGAAGCAGTCCAGACCACCTTCGTGGGGCCCGGCCAGTGACCCCGCCCCGACTCATCGCCGGGGTCCTGATCAGCTTCGTGCTGGTCCAGATCTCCTTCGTGACCATGGCCTCGCGCAGCTTCGAGGGCCCCGACCAACCCGGCTACTACAAGATGGGCCTGGAGCACGACCGCCTGATGCGCCCCCAGCGCCAGGGCTGGCATGTCCAGCACAACCTTCCTCAGCGCCTGCAGGCAGGCCAGAGCTTTCATCTCGAGGCCCGGGCCGTGGATGCCAACCAGCGACCGGTTCAGGGCAACCTGACCGTGCGCGTGGGGCGGCCCGCCACCCGCAGCCAGGATCGCCAGCTGACCCTGCCGGCCGACTGGCAGCCGGCTCCGGGCTGGTGGGACGTGGTGTTCGAGTTGGACGGCCAGCGCCTGGACAAGGTGCGCGTGGCGGCCCGATGACCTGCCGGCACTGCGGCCTGCCCTCCAGTGCCGACTTCTGCTGCTCCGGCTGCGAGGCGGTCTACACCTGCATCCACTCGCTGGGCCTGGACGACTACTACCGTTTCCGCAGCGAGCCGCCGGCCGCTCCGGCGCAGCTGCCAGCTTCGGCCGCCCACTACAATCGACCCGAGATCGCCGAGCGCTACGCCGTGGGCGACAGCTGGCACATCCTGGTGGACGGCCTGCACTGCGCCGCCTGCGCCTGGCTGGTGGAGCAGGCTCTGCAGCGCCTGGAGGGGGTGCGCGAGGCCCGGGTCAACTATGCCACCTCGCGCCTCGAAGTCCGGGGCAGCGCCTCCCTGGGTGAGGTGGTGGCGGCGGTGCAGGCCCTGGGCTACCGGGCCACACCCTATCATCCCGATCTGCAAGAGCGTCCCCGCGCCGAGGAGGACCGCACCCTGTTGCGCCGCCTGGCCGTGGCTGGCTGCGCCGCCGGCAACATCATGCTGATGGCTGCGGCGCTCTACTCGGGGGCGGCCGAGGAGCAGCACTTCCAGACCCTGTTCCACCAGGTGAGCCTGCTGCTGGTGCTGCCGGTGGTGCTCTACTCGGCCGTGCCGTTCTGGAAGGGAGCCTGGACCGCCCTCAAAGCCCGCACCCTGACCATGGACGTGCCCATCGCGCTGGGCCTCGGGATCACCTTCCTGGCCAGTCTGGTCGGCCCTCAGGTCTACTACGACACGGTGGCCATGTTCGTGTTCGTGCTCTTGATCGGGCGCTACCTCGAGCGGCTGGCCCGAGGCCGGGTGAGCTCGACGCTGGAGCGCCTGCTGGCGCTGCAGGTGGAGACAGCTCGCCTGGTGGACGGCAGCGAGGTGCCGGTGGAGCAGCTCGAGCCGGGCGCGCGGGTGGTGGTCGGTCCGGGATGTCGCCTGCCGGCCGATGGCCGGGTGGAAACCGGGCGGGCCTTCATGGACGAGTCCATGCTCACGGGCGAGTCGCGCCCTCGAGCGGTCGAGCCGGGCGAGACCGTGCTGGGAGGCAGCCTCAACCTGGACGGCTCGCTGGTGGTGCTGGTGACGGCCGTGGGCAGCCAGAGCGTGCTGGCCCGGCTGGCCC
>CAZWUN010000491.1:2062-3438 GCA_964637145.1 uncultured Burkholderiales bacterium | reverse complement strand
CAGGTTATCACCAAGCGTTGGCTGAGGCAGGACTTTCCGAGGATGAGGCGCTCGGCGTTCACGGTGCCGAGCAGCGTGCCGTCCGAGCGGTAGAACTCGGTCTTGCCTTCGTTGTCGACAGCGAATCCGTCGTCGGTCCAATTGTTGAAGACGTTCTGGCCGCTCCAGACAACTGTGCCATCCTGACGCTTGACCTGGATGGGCATCTCGGTCGTGAGTACCAGCTGCCCGTCGGGCGAAGTGCGGGCCGGCTCGTAAGAGGGAGGATCCAATTCCACCAGCTCCAGGCTCGAGCTCTGGATGCTGGCGAAGTGCGATTTCTTCAGCGGGTCACCATAGGTGACCGTGGGCTGGCCCTTCACGGGGCTGCCCAGGCTGATCAGCTCCTCCGCGCGCGAGGCCTTCTTGGCACCGGTCGCGAGATCGAAGCTGGCCAGGAACTTGCCGTCCGCCTTGACCACAGCGCCGTCCGAGGTCCAGCCAACCCCGACGGCAGGGCTCGTAAGCCAGTTCCACTTGCGAACCAGCTTCCCCGAGCGGGCCTCGAAGACCCGAACCCACGGATCGAGCTTGTTCCTTCCGTGTGAGGCCGAAGAGATCATCAGGTAGCGCCCGTCCGGCGAGAAGGCCGGCTGATAGCTTCCTTCCTGCGGACCGCTCGGGCCCTGGAATTCCCACAGCCGCTGGCCTCTCCTCCAGTCGTACACCTGCAGAGCGCAGGGATAGCTGGTGATCGCCAGCAACTGCTCCTGAGGATCGAGCTCCGCAGCATAGAACGTGGTCCGAACCGAAAATGTCTGCGTCTTCATGCTCTCGAGGTCGTGCACCCACAGGTGCTTGTCGTCGGAGGCCAGAATCCGCCTGCCGGTCGCGCTCCACTCCAGGAAGCTCTCCCCTTCCCGGACCGGCTGCGGAAACTGCGGGGTCGGCTCAGCCAGCGCGAGCGCGGCGAGGAAAAGCAAGAGGACCACGGTTCTCATTGCGGCCCAGCTTCTGCCCTCCGAGCTTGCGCCCCTCCCGGCCTGTAACGCTAGCGCTTCAGGGCCAGGTCGAGCCAGAGCAGCAGGGCCGAGATCAAGCCCATGAGCAGGCCCAGCTCGAGGTTGCGATGCCGCATGGGCACCTCAAAGAGCATCAACAAGCTCAAGAGGGCAAGCCCGACCACCAGCACGACACGCATTCATTGACAGTATGCCAGAGGGATGCGCAGGGTTCAATTGCACTCGACCGGAACATGGCCGCGATGGCTGAGCTCACCTGGCACGACTGCCTGGCCCTGGCCGCCCCTCCTCCCTCCCAACGAGCCGTGCAACCCTGGGATGGGGCCCCGGGAAGCGCTCGAGCAGCAGCGGATCGTGCCCCGGCAGCACCGTCAA
>CAZWUN010000491.1:0-1962 GCA_964637145.1 uncultured Burkholderiales bacterium | reverse complement strand
CGGCGATAGCCCAGGTGCCAGTCGCTGTCAACCAGAGCAGTCTGCATGGCCATCAGCTCGGAACGGGCGATCCACACCTCGGCCCCAGGATACTCCCCCACGCACCCGGCGTGGTCGAAGTGGGCGTGGGTCAAGACCACGCGGGTAATCTGTTCTCGTGTCACTCCGAGCCAGCTCAGTGCCTCGGGTGCCGGCGTGAACTCAGTGAGGCGAAAGCGCTCGGCCGCAACTTCGTCGGCAAAGCCGGTATCGATCAATCCCCACCCCTCCCGATCTCGCCAGGCAAAGAAGAACCAGCCAAAATCGACCTCTTCCCGAGGGTCGGCCCCGTCGAGCACGAGGTGGGCCGGGAAGTTGGAGCGCCCGTAGCTCAGGGCGTAAAGCTCCAGGCTCAGCCCAGCAAGCCCTCCAGGCTCTGCAACACATCTTTCTCATCCGGCCGGATCAGGGCCAGAATGGCGTGGTGATGGACCACCAGGTAGGACTTGCCCTGGTAGGTGAACTCGAAGGCCTCCTTGCGCAAAAAGTAGGCCAGATCGCCAGGCTCGGCCTGCATGGGCAGAAACCGGATCGACTCTCTGGGCTGGGTCCAGGGCTCCTCGGAATACCGGGGGTTGGGCATCAGATAGCCGGGGCCGACTTGAATCACTCTCCCCGTCTGGACCCGTTCCCGGTCGGTCGCGGTGGCGGGCAAGATCAGGCCCGACTGGGTGGTCTGCTCGCCCTCGAGGGGCTGGATCAAGACCCTGTCGCCAACCAGGATGAGCTCGCCCACTACTCCTCGGCCGCTTTCTCAATGGCGAGAACAACCCCAGAAGCGTAGACAGCAATGTTCATCGCCGGCAGTCTTTGCCCGCCGCGCCGGTAAGTCCTCCGAGACGAGCTCAGTAGCTCTGCTGGCGTTGCCACCAGGGGGTGCAGTTGGGGGTATCGGCCTCGACTGGCGCCTGAGCGTGGGCGGCCAGGTCCACTCGATTTTGCAGCTCGTTGCCAGGATGGAAGACCAACTGGCCGTTGTTGCTCATCACCGTGCCGTAGACGCTGTGGCCGTTGGCCTGAAACTCGTTGAAGCTCTCCTTGGCCGTCAGGGCGCCGAGCAGGGCGCCGCCGGCGGCGCAGGCGGCTACCGGGGCGGCCAGGGCCACGCCCTGGAACATGCCGTAGAATCCGGCCGTCATAATCGAGGCGATGGTCCCCAGCACGTTGATCCCGACCACGCCCACCACGCCCAGAATGGCGCCCCCGATGGCTCCCGAGATGGCCTGTTCCTTGACGAAGTCCTTGAGCGTGCGCTGGGAATCGGCGGTTGTCTTGTAATGGTAGACAGCCTCCGCGCCCTGATCGCCCACCTGAAGCTGGCTGAGCATGGACGAGGTGGAATCAAACTTCTGCTCGCCAACCTGCCACCATTCGGTGGCCGGACGGGTCGGGGAGCAAGGCTGCTCGGCATTGGCCCGAGCTGGCCGGGAATAGACCTGAGGCAAAGCGGTAGCGGCGGTGGTGACGTTCACGAAAATACCCCTCCTGAATACGTTCTCTCTCTGTCAGAAAAGAGTAGCCCGATTCGACAGGAAAAGTGCTTGCCGACTTGTAAAAGCTTGGCCCCAATGAAGACCTTGACCGCCCTGGATGCCTTCCTGGCCAGCGCCGAGCCCCGTCGCTCGGGCTTTGCCCGCGAGCTCTTGCAGAAGCTGCGCGCGGAGCTGCCCGCCGACCTGCCGCTCGATCGGCTCGAGCCGGCCCTGGACCGCTTCGTCCTGCGCCATCCCCAGCCTCGGGCGCGTCTGGTCTGTCAGCGCCTGCTGAACTGGGTGCGACGTCAGAGGCTGCCTCGGTTTCTTCCCCGATTGCGCTCCCGACCCGAGTGGTCGAGCCGGCGTCAGAGGCCTCCGGTCATCCGCCGCGGCCCCGACCCGCTGTCGAGGTAACCCAGGATGTTGCTGGTGTAGAGCGAGTTGACCG
>CAZWUN010000490.1:0-3464 GCA_964637145.1 uncultured Burkholderiales bacterium | reverse complement strand
AGATGGCCCGTCCGCCCTCGTCCACCAGGAACTTCTGGCCCTTCTTGGTCTCGGGATTGAGCCGGTGCCAGACGCTGTATTCCCTGGTATCGTGCTGGCCCTGCACGCCCTTGAGTCGCTCGCGCTGGCGCAGCTGGGAAGGCTCGGTTCGAAGGTCGGAGGGGAAGTTGACCCGGCGCTGGTAAGCCACCTGCCCGGATGGGTCCACCAGGTAGTCGCCCGCCCGCAGCTTCGTCTGGATGTCTTCCGAGTCGAGGTGCAGCAGGCGGTAGGGACCTCCGGGCGGGGTGGCTTCGCCGGGGAGAACCTCGCTCAGCGTGGGCAGGCTGGCCCAGCGCTCGGGCATCAATTGCACCGGCTGCTCGACCCGCTCCATCGTGACCGCGGGCACGTAGACGGTGCCCCCGTCGTTCAGGGTCAGCAGGATGGGCCCCAGGATCAGGGCTGAAGCCAGCGCGCCGAACAGGATGGCGATCTGCTGCAGGCGGGGGGTGGCGCCCACCAGGAAGCCGGCCTTCAGGTCCTGCGAGGTGGTCCCTCCGTTGGAAGCCGCGATGCACACGATGGCTCCCACCGACAGGGCGGTGACGTAGTAGGCGGGAGCCGTCCAGCCCATCAACAGGAAGACCAGGCTGGTGAGCAGCAAGGTGGCCACAGTCATGCCCGAGATGGGGTTGGAGGAGGAGCCGATCTCGCCCGTCAGGCGCGAGGATACGGTCACGAACAGGAAGCCGAAGACGATGATGAGGATGGCGCCCAGCAAGTTCATGTGCAGGGCCGGAACCAGTACGATGGCCAGCACCAGAAGCAGGATTCCCCCCAGCACGAACGACATGGGAAGGTCGCGGTCGGTGCGGGGGCGCTTGTCGGGCCCGCTCTGGCCCACCCCGCGAAGGTCCTTGAGGCCCTCGCGCAGCCCGTGCCAGATGGTGGGCAGCGAGCGCAACAGGCTGATGATTCCCCCGGCCGCCACGGCGCCCGCCCCGATGTACAGAATATAGGCGCTGCGAATGTCGTGGTGGCTCATCTCGGAGATCAGCATGGTGCCAGGCGCGAGCGGGCTCGTGAGCCCTTCGCCGAAAAACTTGATCATCGGGATCAGTACCAGGTAGGCCAGCACGCCGCCCCCACACATCACGGCCGCGATGCGAGGACCGATGATGTAGCCCACGCCCAGCAGTTCGGGGGTGATCTCGGCCGCCACCGAGCCGGCCTTGAGAGGCCAGCCGAAGACCTTTTCGGGCGCATCCTTCCACAGCTTGAGCACCTTCATGAGCACGTTGTAGGTGAACCCCAGCCCGAACCCGGCAAAGATGGTGAAGGCGTTGGTAGCGCTGCCTCCCCGGGCCTCGGCCTCGGCTCGGGCTGAGGCCGAGGCATTCTCGCGCGATTCCTGCGAGGCCCCCGCCTTGAGCACCTCGGCGCAGGCGGTGCCCTCGGGATACTTCAGCAGCCCGTGCTGCTGCACGATCAATGGACGGCGCAGAGGGATCATCATCAGGATCCCCAAGAGTCCGCCCAGCACGGCCACGGTCATCACGCGGGTGATCTCCAGGTCGAAGCCGAGAATCATGATGGCCGGCATGGTCACGCCAACTCCGAAGGCGATCGACTCCCCGGCCGACCCGGCCGTCTGCACCAGGTTGTTCTCGAGAATGGTGGCGTTCTTGACCCGTAAGACCTTGTGCAGCAGGCGGAAAAACGTGATCGAGATGACCGCCACGGGGATCGAGGCGCTCACCGTCAGGCCCACCTTGAGCACCAGGTAGAGCGAACTGGCTCCGAAGACCATGCCCAGCAGAATGCCCACGATCAGGGGCAGCAGCGTGAATTCGCGCAGCTTGGTTTCGGCGGCGATGTAGGGCTCGAAGGGACGCTCTCCCATGGGCGGCTCCGGCTAGGCAGACTGGTGGATCTGATTCAAGCTTCAAGCGCGAAGGGGGGGGTCCTGCAATGGATTGACGAACTGCGAAAAATCGATCTTTTTCGCGTGGGCTTCCTCGGGCTTGCTTCATTCTGGTGATTCTCCGTCGGGGAGGATATCCTGGGAGGAGTTTGAATGCGCGGTCATCTGCTGGAGGGTTTGAGAATGCGAAGAGGATTTTTTCTCGGACTGTTGATCCTTGGGCTCCTGGGTGGTGGCTGTGGGCAGAAAGAGATTTTCAACCCCGTGGCCCCAGGGCCGGCCGGCTTTGCAACCATCACCGTGAATCACGTCCTCGCTCGCGTGGTTCCCCTGGCAGTCACGCAGTTTCGGATTTCCGGCCTGGATGGCTCAGGTCAGGTCGTCTTCGGTCCGCAAACCTTCCCGAAGCAAGCCGTTACAACCATTACCGTGCCGACTACCCTGAGGACCCTGGTCATCGAGTACCTCGATGCCAACGGAAACGTGGTCGGCACTTACCGTCAGGATGTTGTTCTCAGTATCAGCCAGAATCTGGTCATCAACGATCCAAATTGGGTCGACGGCAATGGTGGCGGAACGGGCGGAACCGGAGGAACCGGCGGCGCCACGGCGAGTCAATTGCAGTTTCTCACCCAGATTCCGCGCAGTGAGACCAACACTCCCCTCGGCGATATTCAGGTGTCGATTCAGGACAGCGCTGGCATCACCGTCACCAGTTCCACGGACGCCGTCACCCTGTCGATCCAGACCAATCCCAGTGGAGGGACTCTCGGGGGCACGCTGACGGTCAATGCTGTCAATGGCATCGCCACCTTTTCGGATGCCACCTTGAACAATCCAGGAGTTGGCTATGTGCTGCGAGCCTCTTCGGGAAGTTTGACCCCGGCTGACAGCAATGCCTTTACGGTCGGCCTGGGCAACCTGGCCTTCACGGCCGGGGCCCCGTTTGCCATCGCCGGCGGGACGGCCAGCAACTTCTCCGGCCAGCAGATGGATGTGGCCGACTTCAACCAGGATGGCTTCGATGACGCTGTGATCGTCAACGAGAACAACAATGCTGAAGATGTCACCGTTCTTCTCGGCAGCGCCAGCGGGAACTTCACTCAGGTTGGGATCGACTCCAATGATAACGGACCAAAGTCAGTCGTCACAGGCCTGTTCAACTCGGATCAGAATGCCGACTTTGCCGTCTGCACCGATACCAACACGGTTGTCTTCCTTGGCAACGGGGCCGGGGCGTTCAATGAGTTCTCCCAGAACAACGGAGGCCAGAGGCTGACGGCAGGCGACTTCAACGGCGACGGCGACCTTGACCTGGCCGTGTTCGACAGCAACAACGACGCTCTCAGAGTCTTCACCAACGACGGCACGGGTCAGGCTTTCGCCGAGGCCGCGGTGACCACGGGCCAGGGGCTGAACGTGACCGGAATTTCGGCCGGTGACCTGAACGGCGATGGGGCTCCCGACCTTGCCCTTTCGCTCTTCGGCGACACCGCCCGGCTCTGGTTCCAGAACGCTGGTGCCTTCGCCGCAGGGGGTCTGGTCACACTGCCCGGGC
>CAZWUN010000489.1:0-3467 GCA_964637145.1 uncultured Burkholderiales bacterium | reverse complement strand
TGGTGCCCGCAATGGAGCCGTCCGAGTCGACCAGCATCTTGGCCCCCACCTCGCGAGGAGTGGAGCCCCAGGCCCGCACCACGGTGGCCACGGCCACGGGACGATTGGCCTCGAGCCGACGCTCGAGCTCGAAATAGAGCTGCTGCTCCTGAGGAGCCCCGTCGGCGTAGCGCAAGTCAGGCCAGGGCGGGAGTCGGGACGGCCGGCGGGGGGCACTGCTCGCGCAGCCAGGAAAGAAACTCCTGCGGCTCGGCGTCGGCCCAGCGGGTCAGCCGGCTCAGGTTCTCATCCAGGTTCGAGCCCGCCTGCTTCTTGAGCTCGGCCGGCAGGCGCGAAACGGCAAAGCGTACCACTGGCTTGACCAGGTTGCGTCCGCTTCCCTTGATGGTGGAGCCGGCCTCGATGTAGCCCGAGCGGGCTTCAGCCGGCAAGGCCAACAGCAGACGTGAGGTGGTGCCGGGAGGCAGCAGGGTGATCAGCACCCACCCCCGCTGGGCCGCGCTGAGCTGGCCGAAGCCGGTGGACACGGCCGCCAACTCGCGGATGCGAATGAACTGCATGACCGCCACCAGGGGCGCCAGCAAGAGGATGACCTGCCACCATTCCAGTCGGTCGAACATTAGAAACTCGGCTTATCCTTGAGCACCAGGGGCTGCTCCATCAACTTTGGCTTATCGGGATTGACTCCCTTGGCGATGGAAAGGTAGTAGCACATCAGCTGCAGATAGACAAGGCTCACCAGCATGCGGGATAGCTCGCTCAGGCCCGACTTGAGCTCGACCAAGAACTCGGAGCGGCGCATGGTCTGGGAGGCCTCCTCGCAGACCACAAAGCGAGGGGCGCGCGATTGAGAGATGAAAGTCAGGCACTCCTCCTCGAAGTTGCGCAGGGTGTCGCTCACCAGAGCCACCACAAAATTCAGGTTGGTGAGGCCGCAGTGGCTGCCGTGACGGTACTCGAGCGGTTGCTGGTATTCCCCGGGAATGCCCACCATCTCGCGCATCTTGAGGGCCCCCTCGGCGGCCAGGCCGAGGTAGGCGCCCGAGCCCAGGAAAACGGCGTGCTGGGGCTGGGGCTTGAGCTGGCCGATGCCGCGCACCCGATCGGCTACCGCCTTCGGATCGAGCATTTCCGGCACCCGGTTGACTTCGTGCAACAGGGCGTCGGCCTTGCCCTGGGCCAGGAAGCAGCCGAGCACGATGCTGGTCAGCAGCATGCAGCTGGCGCTCTTGGTGGCGACGGGCCCGAACTCCTCGCAGCCGTCGAGGCGGAAGGTCTGATCGCACAGGCTGCTGAGGGTGCCGTTAACGACCGAGAGGGCCATGGCTTTGCAGGGGGGGTTCATCTTGCGCAGCTTCTCCACCGCCCACAGGGTCTCGGAAGTCTCGCCCAGACGCGACATCGGCACCAGCAGCGTCTTGATGCGAGGATCGTAGGGAGGACGATTCAGGTAGAGCATCTCGCTGGAGGAGAGGGGCACCGCATTCAGCCCCGACACCCGGTGGGTGATCCGAGCGGCCGTGAGGGCAACGTTGTAGGCCGAGCCCGAGCCGAGGAACACGACCTGCCCGAAGTTCTCGCCGCGCAGCCAGCCCTGGATGGCCTCTCGGCCGCTGGCCAGCCGGTTCAGAGTCTCGCGCCAAAGCCGCGGCTGGTCGTTGATCTCGTTGTAAACGGCCTGTCCCTTTTGATAGAGCACTCTATCCTCCCCGCGCCACCCTCAGCTCCTGGTAGTGAGCCGTGGCGGTGCCGGCAAAGTAAAAATTCAAAATCTCCCGGAAATCCTTCCCAGACCGAGACAGACCCAGTGCGCCCCACTGGCACATCCCCACGCCGTGCCCCCAGCCCTGCCCGACAAAGGCAAAGCCCCCCGGCCGCACCTCCACCTCGAACCGCGTACTGTAAAGCGACTTGCGCTGGCCTTCGGCGTTGGTTCCGAACAGGAGACGGCGCATGTCGTCGCCGCGAAGCTCGAGACCGGCCTCGTTCAAGCGCAGTCGGCGGACGCGACCACTGGAGTCGCGCTCGGCCACAATCAGCCCGGTCAAAGGCTGAACCGGCTTCCCCAGCGAGCGCTCCAGCTCCTGCCCGAGCGCGTCAGCGGCGGCCTCGAGCTGCCAGCGAAAAAGCGGGGAGGCCTGGCAATAGGTGCAGGGGACCGACCTGAGGTAGTCGACCGGCAGTCCGGCGAAGACCTGCTCCTTGTCGGCGGTGGCCCCCCCGCAGGTGGAGTGATAGAGCACGTGCTCGGCCAGCTGGTCCTGGTAGGTAACCACCATCCCCTCGGTCTCGCGCACGGCCCGGGTGGCCAGCTCCTGCTCGGCCGCCTGTCCCCCGTAGACCTGGCTCTTGTCGGTGGCCGAGAAGTCCCATCGCTTGCCCGGACGCAGATGCGACAGCGCGTAGGTTCGGGCCACGATGGCCTGGGCTTTGGTGGCCTCGAGCTCGTTGCAGGAGAGCTCGCGGGGCACCACGCCGCACAGGTAGTCCTCCAGGGGAAGGGTGTTGACCACCTGGACCTTGCCATTTTCGCGGAAGACTTCCAGCCGGCCTCGCCACTTCGGGTCGGCGGGCAGCTCTTCGTGGGCCGGGCCCTCCTTGGCCACGGGGTGGGAGACCAGCACCCGCACTTCCAGCGGCTCGGCGGTGACCGGCAAGAGCAGGAGCAGACAAAGGAGGATCAGCCGCACTGAGCCCTCCAGCGCAGCAAGTGGTCGGCCAGCACCAGGGCCATCATGGCCTCCACGATGGGCACGGCCCGGGGAAGAACGCAGGGGTCGTGACGCCCCCTGGCCTCCAGCTCGGTAGACCGGCCCGCCCGGTCGACCGTCTCCTGGGCCCGGGCGATGGTGGCGGTGGGCTTGAAGGCGACCTTGAGGTGCAGGTCCTCCCCGTTGGAGATGCCTCCCTGCACCCCGCCCGAGTGGTTGGAGCGAGTCCGCACGTTGCCGTTCTCGAGGTAGAACGGGTCGTTGTGCTGCGAGCCGGTCAGGTAGGTGCCTGCAAAGCCGGAGCCCACCTCGAACCCCTTGACCGCCGGCAAACTCAGCATGGCCTTGGCCAGGTCCGCCTCCAGTCGGTCGAAGACCGGCTCACCCAGGCCGACGGGCAATCTGCGGGCCACGGCCTCGATCACGCCCCCCACCGAGTCGCCCTGCTCCTTGAGCTGGTGGATCCTGGCCACCATGCGAGCGGCCACCTCGGGGTCGGGGCAGCGCACGATCTGGGCCTCCACCTCCTCGCGCCGGACCTCCGCCGGGTCGAGGATGGCCTCCAGGTCGTGGATGCGGCGCACCCAGGCCACGATCTCGATCTGGTGCAGCTCAAAGAGCAACTTGCGGGCCACCGCCCCGGCGGCCACGCGGCCCACCGTCTCGCGGGCGCTGGAGCGTCCTCCGCCCCGGTGATCGCGGATCCCGTACTTCTTGTCGTAGGTGAAGTCGGCGTGGGACGGGCGATACACCTCC
>CAZWUN010000488.1:0-3469 GCA_964637145.1 uncultured Burkholderiales bacterium | reverse complement strand
TTGCGCTCGCTCGGAATGGCGATCATTTCAGCCGGAGCCCCCCCTTGAGTGAGGATGCCCAACTGCAAGATCTGACGACGAGGCGCAAACAGGGACTCCAGGGTGGGGTTGTTGAGCAGCACCCGATTCAGTCGAATTGGAATGGGACAGAAAGCCGTGCGACTGGCCACCTCGTCCAGATCCGACCGGGCGGCTCGACGCAGGTAGTGAGGCACCTGGGAGAGCGGCACCCGCAGGGCGTCCTGAAGCCGCTCCCAGCGAGCCTCCTGGCGCTCTCCGCGCACCAGAATCAACTCCAGCTGGGGGCGATGATCGGTGGTCTTGGTCCACTCTTGCTCGGGCGTCCAGAGCCACGACCCGTAGCGCAGCTCCAGCCTGCGGGGCTTCTCGGCCACCAGGGCGTTCAGACCGACGGCCAGGTGGTGCAGGCTGCGCGGCCCGTGCACGTGAGCGTGCAGCAAGTAGGTATCAAGCTTCTTAAGCTCGTCTTCCGGCAGGCGGGCATCCGCCCTGAGGGTGAGTCGGGCCCCGCGGTTGACCAGATCGACCGTGCTGGCCGCCGAGGCCACGCAGGCCTGGATGACCTTCAACAGACCTTCGCCAGGGCGGGAGAGCTGATAATGACCGAGCTTGCGCTGGGCCTGCAAGAAGTCGACCGAGAACGAGCCAGCAGAGTCGATCTCGCCTTCTGAGCGCAGTCCCTTCAGCAACTCTCCAAGCTCGGGGTCTTGCTCCACCTGTCCCAGGAAGTTGGCCTGTCACGAACAGGTCCCCTGCCGGGGAGGGGCGAAGAAATCTGTCCCAATTCCAACCGCTTGAAGGTGAACCAGCATGAACAAAGGTCGCATCTGGCCCAGCAGCATCCTGATCCTCGGACTGGGAGCGATGAGCGCGCTCAGCACCCTCCCTCCCACGGGGGGCTCTTGCCCCTTCAAAGCCCGCCCCCAGGCGGCAAGTTGCGCATCAGCAGGGCAACAGGTCTACCAGGAAACCCTGAGCTTACTCGAAGATCGTGGCCAGCTCGACCATCGCAAGATCAGCCAGTGCGTGGCCCAGGCCGTCAGCGCTGAACTGGCGGAAAGTGGTCAGAGCACCGCGATGGTCGGCTTCATGCAGATGCTCTATCTACCTGGCCAGCCCGAGCGCTTCGTGGGCTCGTTCTCGGCCCAGGTTCCGACTGACCGGCTCTGGCAGGCTGCCACGGAGGGCCTGGCTCAGGCCGTGAGCGGGCAGGCCCGTCTTGTCGATGCGGAAGAAATGCAAGCCTACCAGTCGCTCTATTCGTTGCCAATGAACGGCATCGGGGCCGTGCTGGCCCCCACCGTCGATGGTCAGGGGCTGGTCATCCAACGTCCGCTGCCTGGTCACCCGGCCGAGCGCGCCGGCCTGCAGCCCGGCGACCGCATCATCGAGGTCAATGGCGAGTCCACCCTGGGAATGGGCCTGTACACGGGAATGACCCGCCTGCGAGGAGAGTCCGGAACCAGCGTGGAGATCGCCGTGCAGCGCCAGGGAGAGGTGAGCCGAATCAGCATCATCCGCGAAAGGATCGACCCTGGACCCTCGGTCAGCTCCTCCTGGTCTGATTCGGAGACCGGTCACATCCAGCTCAACTGGATCGATTACACCAGCGCCGATCAGGTCAGCGTGGCCCTGAGCGAAATGGAAGGCGCCCGCCAGATCGTGCTCGACCTGCGCAACCTGGGAGGCCACGATGTGACCGCCGTTCAGCGCATCGCCAGCAGCTTCGTGCCGGCCGACACTCTGGTGGCCCGCATGGAGTCTCGCGAAGGTTCGCGTCACGAGCTGCGCACAATGACCCCGCGCCAGTATTCCGGCACGCTAACAGTGCTGGTCAATGAGCAGACCAGCGGCTCGGCCGAGTTGCTGGCCTCCTGCTTGCAGGAGAACGGGGCCCAACTGGTCGGGACGACCACCGCTGGCCAGCCGGCCAGCCTGACGATGGTGCCGCTGGCCAACGGGACGGCCTTGCAGATTCCGGCCGAGACCTGGTACAACGCCTCTGGCGACAAGCTTGACGGCGTGGGGGTCACACCCTGACCTGACTGTCCCTCTCGGTTCTCAAGTGGCACGCCCGGCGGCGTGCCACTTTCATTTCTCCCAGTTCAAGATCGCGATCGTCCAGTTCAAGATGGTGGCGAAGGTCACCCAGGCGAAATAGGGGGCCAGCAACCAGGCCGCCACCGGGCTGAAGCTGGAGCAGCGCCAGCCCAGGTGGGCAATGGAGCCCAGCAGAAGGAGTATCTCCACCCCGCCTCCCAGCGGCGACTGAGCTCGGAAGAAGAGCGCGCTCCAGGCAAGGTTGAGCACGAGGTTGACCGCAAAGAGCAACATCAGCTCGCGGCGAGCCTCTCCTGCGGTCGAGTGCCAAACGATGACCGCACTGGTGGCGATGAGCGCGTAGAGCAGCGTCCAGACGGGCCCGAAGAGCCATCCGGGCGGTTGCCAGGAAGGCTTGACCAGCTCGAGATACCAGGCACTTTTCGGGTTGGTGGCCAGAGCTCCGAGGGTGGCTGTCAACACGACGGCTGCCACGATGGTCAGTGTGGGGAGAATTTCGAGCCTCAGGGGACCTTCTCCCCGGCCAGCTGGTAAAAGAGAGAGCCGTCATAGAAAGCTTCCAGGCGCTGGCGCGTGAGCACGCGCCCATCGGGCGTGTCTTCCCCCGCCAGTCTCATCAGCAGCCCGAACTCCGCCCTGGACCCCAGGCTGGGTTGGCCGCCTCCATTCACGAGCAGCATTTGCTCGACCTCAGCTTCACTGAGCGCATCGTCGGAGTTGCTGTCGTGCTGGGCGAACATGGCGTCGAACCTGGCTTGCACGAAGTTTCCGTCGGCGTCATAGACGCCCGTATCCCCCCCGTGCTTTCCGTGGTGAATGCCATCCGTCTGAATCGTAAGCAGCTTGTACCAGGGCGACCCGCTTTTGATGCCCAGGGCCAGGTTAATGGCCACGGCTGCACCTGTCGAGAGCAGCCGGCCCATCCCCAGGGCTCGGCAACCCTGGTAGGTTTCCCAAACGCGAATCTGGCCGTCGCCATTGCGGTCGAAGAAATCCACATGCTTTTGAAGAGCGGTTCGAGGTGTGCGACTCTTCTGGGCCGCCGGCCCGGCCGAAACGCTTGGTAGAGAAGTCAATGTCATAGCCCGCCAAGGCTACCGTGAGACTCTCACAAAAAGCTGAAATCAGGCTTTGCCGTTGTGCAGGAAGCCGTCGGGGGGATTGTGACCGGCCTCCAAAAAGGCGTCCGCCACTTCCAGCCAGGCCCGGGTGTCGGCGTCGAGCTCGCTGCAACAGAGAGAGTCGACGGCGTGCACGGCCGCCTCATCCTTCTCGCCCGATGCCGTGAGCAGACGCACACGCTCGCGATGGGCAGCGCCGTAGGAGGGGTCAGCGGCGATGGCGCTGTTGATCGCCTCCAGCGCCATCCGGATCTTGTTCATCCGCC
>CAZWUN010000487.1:1175-3469 GCA_964637145.1 uncultured Burkholderiales bacterium | reverse complement strand
CTGCATCAAGGGGCGCGGTCTGCAGATCGCCAAGCGCCTCCTGGGCGAGGGCCTGTTGACCAGCGAGGGAGAGCTGCACAAGCGCCAGCGCGCCCTGATGCAGCCTGTCTTTCACAAGCAGAAGGTGACCGCCTTCGCCGAGCTGATGGCTGAGTTTGCCCGCCGCACCAGTCAGGGCTGGGAGAACGGCGCCAAACTGGAGATGGGGGAGGAGATGTCGCGCCTGACCCTGGCCATCGTGGCCCGAGCCCTCTTTGAGACCTCGGTCGACCAGCAGCGCGAGGCCGAGGAGATTGGACGAGCTCTGACCGACGCCCGCTACCTCTTCATGCAGGCTTCCATCCCGGGCTTTCTCTTGCTCGAGAAGGTGATCCCCCCACTGCGGCGACGCTTCGAGCGCATCAAGTCGCGCCTGGACACCACCGTGCAAGCCATCATCGCCGAGCACCGGGCCAACCCCGAGCTCCATCAGGATCTGCTCTCGCGCCTGCTGGAGACGCCCATGAGCGATCAGCAGGTGCGCGACGAGGTCATGACGCTCTTTCTGGCCGGCCACGAGACCACCGCCGCGGCCCTGAGCTGGACCTTGCACCTGCTCTCCCACAACCCGCAATGGGCCGACCGCCTGGCCGAGGAGCTGGGCAGCGAGCTCGGCTCGGAGCTGCCCCGGGCCGAGCAGGTGCTGCGTCTGCCCCTGCTCAACGCGGTGCTGGCCGAGTCGCTGCGCCTCTTTCCGCCCGCCTGGGTGATGGGCCGACGCATCACCCGCGAGCTCGAGTTCGGGGGTTATCGCTTCCCCAGAAACAGCCTGCTGCTGGCCTCCCAGTGGACGGTGCAGCGTGACGAACGCTGGTATCTCGACCCCCTGCGCTTCGACCCCGACCGCTGGAAGCCCGAGCTTCGGGCCCAGCGCCCACGCTACGCCTATTTTCCTTTCGGAGGCGGCAGCCGAGTCTGCGTGGGCGAGCACTTCGCCTGGCTCGAGGCCGCGCTGCTCCTGGCCGTGCTGGCCCGCGATTGGCGCTTCCACCCCGCCGGCAAGGTGCGCCCCGACCCCAGCATCACCTTGCGCCCGGTGCGCCTGGACCTGGTTCTGGAACGCCGCTAGTCGGGCTTTGCGAAGGTTTCTTTGGCCCACTGAGCCTTGAGCCCGTGGCGAGGGTTCAATCGCGGGCCAGGCAGACCGCTACCAATTTCGGGCCGTCCACTCCAAAGACGGAGTAGTAGTCGACTTTGTTCGTCTTGAGGTCGATGACAGCAATCGAGCTGTCGTCGAACATGGCCACATAAGCAAACTGGTTCTCCAGGTCTGCAGTGAGTCGATAAGCTCTGCCATAAAGCTCTGCCAGGGGCTGCCGCTGGCCTGTGTCCGGGTTGATCCGGGTCACCATGGATCGAGTATCATTGCGGTTGAATTCGAGCATGAGCAGGGTGCCTGTGCTCTCGTAAACCATATCCTGCGGGAAGGCCTGCACGTAGCGGTAATCAAATACCGCGACCGCTGAGCTCCCATCGTCGCGCAGGGTCCGCAGTATTTTCACGTAATCACGGTTTTGTGACGCTAGAGTGAGATACACGTGGTCCTGACCATCCAGTGCCAGGGAGCCGCAGAAAAGATTATCCCTTGCATGGGGAATATAGACCATATGGCTGTAGCTGCCCTGAGGGTCGAGCCGAGTCAGGCCGGGTGCGTACGAATACTCGAGCAGCATATTGGTAACCCAGATGTTCCCAGCCTGGTCGATCTCCATGTCTGCGATGAATCCGAGCTGGTTATCGTTGATCACCGTCTGGGTGCCTCCCGGAGGCAAGCGCACAATGAGATTGCGATTTTCCGTGACGTGTTCGCCCAACAGAATGTTGTCGTCGCGATCGAGGGCGACGGAGGTGAGCGAGCCACGGGGCCCGAGGGGGATCTCAGTGTGAATGTACCCCGGATAATATTCGTCATCTTTGAAATCCAGGCGGAAGAGCCGGTCGTCATGAGTGGTCACGTAGAGTGACTTCGGTTGACGCTCTGCCGGGGGCTCAGGGATTTCGACCCCGTCTCCTGGAAGAAGGGGTACGACGGCCGAGCCCGACTCCGAGCCGCCGCAGGCGAAGAACAAACAAGCCAGGACCATCACAAGAAACAATCTCAATGGCACAAATCTCCTGATTGCTTTAACTGAATGAGGTCCATTCCCCGGGTTGAGCCCAATCCCTGTATGGGACCTGACGGGCGAGGGTAGCTGGCCCCGAATTGCCGCGTGTGCCCCTTCGCCGTTTAAGAGCCGCCTCAGGCGAATCTGACC
>CAZWUN010000487.1:0-1075 GCA_964637145.1 uncultured Burkholderiales bacterium | reverse complement strand
ACCGGCGCTGTCACGGTTTCCTTCGGCGACCGTGGACCGCGCTCCAGGTCGGAGCCGGCTGCCTACCGAAGCTTGCCGTCTTTGGTGAACGTGATCGAACAGCAAACCCCGCAATCCAGTCGAAAAGCTAGCGACGTCATAGCGATCGACAATTCACTCTGTACCGGAGGGAAGATCTAGCATGGCCCGCTGGCAGGAAGTCGTCGACTCAGCCCCAGAGTTTGCGGCGAAGGTGCGTGCGCTCTTTGACGCCCACAAGCACAAAACACTGGCGACCTTGCGCAAGGACGGCTCGCCGCGGATCAGCGGCATCGAGTGCGAGTTTCGAGAAGGTGAGCTGAGGTTTGGTTCGGGTAAGGGCTCGCGCAAGTCGGCCGATCTAGCGCGCGATCCGCGCCTGGCCCTCCACAGCCCTTCCGTGGATCCGGGAAGCGACCCGATGGCCTGGCCCGGCGACGCGAAGGTCAGCGGCCGCGCCATACCGGTCGAAAGTGCGCGGCAGAGCGGTGAGCCGGAGGCTGATACTTTCCGCATCGACATCTCGGATGTCGTTCTGACCTGCGTGGGCGGCCTGGACCACCTCGTGATCGAGCTCTGGACGCCGGCCCGGGGCCTGACGACGACAAAGTCCTACAACTGATTTGCCCGACGAACCCATTGCGTGGCGGCGCGTCCCTGACCTGAGGAGCAAACGAATAGTATTCCCCTCGTCTGCAAGATGCTCCGGCGTCGGCAAGAGCAGCCTGGCGGAATTCAGCCGAGGGGCGTCAGACTTATCCCAACAGCATGGAAGACCTGTGCCCCTGAGTCTACCCCCGGGTCGGCTCGCTGTCGCGACCTTCCCCCACCCGCAGGCCGAGCCGGTCGAAGAAGAAGCTGAAGCGGTCAGTCTCCGACTCGATGACCTTGGAGACCGGCTTGCCGGCTCCGTGGCCCGCTTTGCTCTCCTCGCGCAGCAAGATGGGCTCGTTCGAGCCCGTGGCTGCCTGCAGGCGGGCGGCCATCTTGCGGGCGTGCAGTGGGTCGACGCGGCTGTCGCCGGCGCCGCTCATGATCATCACCGAGGGGTACTGCT
>CAZWUN010000486.1:0-3481 GCA_964637145.1 uncultured Burkholderiales bacterium | reverse complement strand
GTTCTCTTCGACCTGGACGGCACCCTGATCGACTCCGAGCGCCACAACCTGGTGGCCTGGCGCGCGGCCTGCGCCCGCCACGGATTCGCTCTCGGCGACGCTTTCTACCACAGTCTGATCGGACTGAGCAAGGTCAGGGCCGATGAGCGCCTGCAAGAAGAGTTCGGACCGGGGTGTGACGTGGTCGCCCTGCGCGAGACCCGCCGGGAGATCTTCTACCAGGCCTGGGACAACGGCTCCCCGGTGCCCTGGAAGCCGGGGCTGGATGACCTCCTGCCCTGGCTCGAGCAGCGTGGGATTCATCGGGCCGTGGCCACCTCCAGCTCTCACCCGGAAGCCTTCGCCAAGCTCACCCGCGCAGGCCTGGTGGAGCATTTCTCGGTGATCGTATGCGGCGACGAGGTGCCGGCCGGCAAGCCTGAGCCAGACATCTTCCTGGAGGCCGCCCGCCGTCTCGACGTTGACCCCGCGCGCTGCCTCGTGGTCGAGGACTCGCCCTGGGGCGTCCTGGCCGCCCGGCGAGCCGGGATGGAGGTCGTCTACATTCCCGACCTGCTCGGCCCCGAGGGGGTGCAGGCGCGCGTGCTCGAGAGCCTGGCCGATTTGCCCTCGCTCTTCGGGGAAAAGGTCACCGACGGCTTTGCGGGGTCCGAGGTAGACTGAGAGCACAGGTTCCCCGAACCCGCACGAAACGCAAGAATCGTCGCTCTTACCCGGGGAACCTACATGGGGGCTCTACAATGGCGCCCAGACAGGGTTTGTGGTTCGGCTCGGGGCCGAAATGATCACCATCTGATCACCGTTTCCGGATCGGCTTGGTTGAGCCATTCCTGAGCCTACCCCACCGGACGCAGTCTCTTGTCTCCCAGCAGAGCCGCCCCCAACCTGGCGGTTGCGTCCCGCTGCGCATCCTGTGGCGGGTGATAGTAGGTCTCCAGAACCTGTCTCACGTCCGAATGCCCCAAGCGGTCTGCAATCAGGCGAGCGTCATTGCCAGAGTGCAGCATGATGGTCGCGTGGGTGTGACGTAAGGAGTAAAGATTCAACCCGGCAGGCAGACCCGCCTTCTTGGCCAGCGGATGAAGGTTGCTCACCGTCACGTGGTTGCTCACGAGCGGGCTCCCGTTGTAGTTCGTGAACACGAAGTCGCGATCGTGCTCGGCCTTCCAGCCCAGGCGCTCGATGTCCTGGGCCAGCTTGTGCCGATGGAGTTCCTCCACGACCTCCGCCGGGATGGGGATGGTGCGCCGGGACTTCGGGGTCTTGGGGGCCGTGATGGTCCAGCCGCCACCCTTCGGTCGGTACAGCGACTGCTCCACGCGGATTTCGGCCTTCTCCAGGTTGATGTGCTTCCACTCCAGCCCGAGGAGCTCGCCGGGGCGGCACCCGGTGAAGAGGGCCACGAACCAGAGAGTCCGGAACCTGTCCAGCACCGCGAACTCGAGGAAGGTCTGGGCCTGCTCGATGGTGAGAGCGAGGGCCTTCGTCTGCTTGGGCGCCCTCGGCACGTCGATCAGGTCGCTGGAGGCGGGGTTGACCGCGATCTTCTTCTTGCGGACGGCGTAACGGAGAGCCTGGCGGAGGATGCTGAAGACCTTCTTCATCGAGCTGTGGCTGAGGCGAGGCGTGCCATCTGCCTTGGGACGACGCAGGGAAGCGAGGTGCTCGTCGATCGCCGTGGGCGAGACCTTCCCCAGCGGCAACCGGCCCAGGTCAGTCAGCCTGAACTTCTTGATCTGGGCCGGGTCGCTCGGGAAGTAGGTGTTGACGCACTTCAGCCGGTTGGCTGCGGTGCGCGGGCGCACCTCGTCCCGCGTGCGCTCGGCCCACGCGAGTAGATACGCGTGCAGCAGCTCCTTGCTGGGCTCGGGGCAGTCCGCGCCATGGGTCTTGAACTCGTCGATCAGGTCGCGCAGCCTGTCCTGGGCGCCCGACTTCTTGCCGTGGAAGGTCTCGGACCGGTAGATCCGCTTCCCATTGGCATCTCTGCCAAGGCTGACTCGGATCAGCCAGGTTTCGCCTCGTTTGTCTCGTTTGGTGACTGAACCTTGCATAGGGGGGCCTCCAGGTGGGCGGGTAGGGGTAAGCTTGGCGTAGGCGGCCTGTGGACAGCTTGGAAAAGTCGCCGCTTGAATAAAATTCAGGCGACTTTACCAACCTGCCCACAGGCACGGGAGCATCGTCTTGGCGCAACAAAGGGCCTGGCGGGGGTGGCGGGCGGAAAACAGAGTCTCGACTGGGCGAGACCTTTCGTCAATACCAATTTGAGATTTGGTTTTAGGAGTTGGGCCGAGAGACCTCAGCGGAGGAGATGGCCGGGGGCGACCAGGCCGACCGGTAGCCGGCCTGGTCGCAGTGCAGGCGGGCCTAGTTGCTCGAGATTGCGACGTTGCCAGCGTTGGCCAGCAGCTGCTCGAAGGCGTGGACCGGGATGAGGATGCGGCGGCCGATCCGGATCGACGGGATCGAGCCCTCGCGGACGGCCTGGTAGGCGAAGTGCCTCGAGACTCCCAGGAAGGTGGCGGCCTCGGTCACGGTCAGGGTCTTGCGGGTTATGGTGTCGGACATCGGGGATACCTCCAGTTAGTTCATGGCCCCAGCAAGCAACTGGGCCAGCGGTTTGACGACCTCTTGGCAGGCCGGGTCGAGCAGCGCTTGCTCGGCGGCCCGGATGTGCGAGCAGGGCTTGAGCGTGCCGTTGAAGCGAGTCCAACGGCAGTTGCAATACCACCCGCTGTTGAAGCGGCGGACTTCGTAGGTAGAGTGGTCGCCGATGACCATGAAGTTGCGCTCGGTGACCTGGATGACGCGGTAGTTCTTCTTGAGGCGGGTGGCTTTCTCGGGGACTGTCTCGCGGTGGTTGCTCACGGTTACCTCCATAATTTATGTGTGCCAAAAATTATTATACTCACCACGAAGGGATTGTCAACCCGTCTGCCAAAAAATATCCACGAGGCCACTGTGACGAAAACTTGTTCCGAAAAGGGGTGCGATCGTGAGGCAACGGCGAGGGGCATGTGCTCAATGCACTACCAGCGCGCACGCCGCGAAGAAGGCCCACCTGGCATACAGGTTGGTCGGCCCCGCAAGTACCCAGCAGGCGTAGGCGACAAGCACGGTGGAGCCCCCAGAATTTCAGTGAGGTTGGACCCTGAGGTGTACGAGTGGGTAAGGACGCAGGGTGGCGGTGCTTGGTTGCGGCACGTATCGCAAACGCTGTGGAGCCTGACAGAAGACGAGGACTTCAACGATTGGTGGGCTCGGTTGGCATTGCCTGAAAACATTGCTGCGGAAGTTGACGAATGATCCCGACTTTTCCCAGCCCTTTTGGTCCCCACATATTTGTACAATAGTTCTGACGTGAGGTATTGCCCAGTCGAGACCCACGCATAGCCGCGCCTTCCTTGCCTGCTTCTTGTCGCGCCAAGACGAAGCTCCCGTGCCTGTGGGCAGGTTGGTAAAGTCGCCTGAATTTTATTCA
>CAZWUN010000485.1:0-3491 GCA_964637145.1 uncultured Burkholderiales bacterium | reverse complement strand
CAGCCTGGTAGAGCCTGTAGACTGGTTGAAAATCTCCGGTTGCCGAGTCCCGCTTGACCAGGTTCCACTCGGTACCGCGCACGCCATAACAACGCGTGCCCTGCACGTTCTTGAGATCGAGATGCGCCGATACGCCCTGCATGCTGAAAGCCTCCCTTTGCCGGCTGAGCATACGGCGACCGGACCGGTCAGGGGGTTGCTGGATTGTTACCGGGTCGCTCCTCGCAAAGGGAACAAGATCCTCCAAGTCAAAGCTGGGCGGTCAGCCTGACGGAGGAACCATGGACACCCAAATCTCCGCGCCCCCAAAAACAGCCTATTCCACCGAGCTCGAGTTCTTCTTGAACGGCAAGCGCGTCCGGCTCGCCCAACCAAACCCCGCCATGACGCTGGCCGAGTACCTGCACGAGTCGGGACTGACCGGAACCAAAGTGGGCTGCGGTCAGGGGGGCTGCGGCGCCTGCACCGTGATGCTGTCCCAGCGCCACCCCGTGCACGGCACCCCGATCCACCGGGCCATCAACGCCTGCCTCAAGCCCCTTTGCTCTCTGGACGGCATGGCCGTGACCACTGTCGAGGGCCTGGGAAACGTCCGCGACGGGCTGGACGCAGCCCAGTTTTGTATCGCCGCCGGCAATGGCACCCAGTGCGGCTTCTGCACCCCGGGCTTTGCCGTTACCGCGCACGTGCTCAGGCGCAATCGGGCCTGCGAGCAGGACTTTGAGGACGGCTTCGGGGGGAACATCTGCCGTTGCACCGGCTACCGGCCCATCCTGCAATCGTTGCGCAGCCTGGCCTGCGATTACGATCCGGCCCGCGATACCAGCACTCCCTGCGAACTGGACGACTCGTTCCCGATCAGCGTCCGAGAGACCGCCGTCGAGGTGCAACTGCCCGAGTTGGCCCCGAGAGCCCTGCACTTCCGCTCGGATCGCCACGACTGGTGGCGCCCCGACAGCCTGGCCGAGGTGCTGCGCCTCAAGCGCGAGCTCGGACCCGAGACGGTGCGGCTGCTCGCCGGCAACACGGCCGTGGGGATCTATCCCGACGAGACCGCCCGCCACCTGATCGATATCTCGGCGCTGAGTGAGCTCTTCGAGCTGCGCGAAACCCCACGCGGTCTCGAGGTGGGGGCCTCGGTGCCCATCCAGCTCCTGCTCGACTTTGCCGCGGGCCTGGTCGAGCGTCTCCCGCCCCACCAGACCGCCGGTCTGCGCGAGCTCTGCCGCCACGGGAAATCCATCGCCGGTCAGCAAATTCGCAGCGCGGGCAGCGTGGCGGGCAACATCGTCGTCACCCTCAACCACGTGTTCCCGTCCGATCTCTTTACCATCCTGGCGGCCCTGGGCACGACCGCGACCCTGGCCTGCGATGGTGGCACGCGCGTGCTCGACTTGCTGGAGTTGCCACCCGGGGAGGGCGTGATCGTGTCCTTCTCGATCCCGTTCAGCCGCCCGGGCGAGGTCGTGCAGACCTACCGGGTGGCCCGGCGCCCCCAGAATTCCCACGCCTTCGTCACCGCGGGCTTTCGCCTGTCCAGAGCCCAGGATCAGAGCGCGGAGGCCTTCACCGCCGTATTCGGGGGCCTGGCCACCGGCTTCTTCCGGGCCGAGGAGACCGAGCGCTACCTGACCGGCAAGAGCTGGACCAACCAGACCCTGCGGGAAGTGCTTCCCATCCTGGAAGCGGAGATTGCGGCTCGAACCGTTCCCATGACGGAGGAGGGCCTGACCACCGGGTACCGCCGAGAGCTCGCCCGCAACTTCTTCTACAAGTTCTTCCTGCACGCGGCCGAGCCGGACCTGGTCGACCCGAGGAACCGCTCGGCCGGGGAGCATCCCGTCCGAAGTCTGTCCCGGGGTCAGCAAGAGTTCACCGTGGACCCTGCGGCCTTTCCGCTCACCCGTCCGATCATCAAGCAAGCGGCCTTCGTCCAGGCCTCGGGCGAGGCCCGCTACACCCAGGACCTGCCGCTGCCGGTGGGCGGGCTGCACGCCCGCATGGTGACCAGCCGCCGGGCCCACGCCAACTTCTCCTGGCGACCCGACCTGGAGACCGTTCTGGCGGAGAAATTCCCCGATTTCCACGGGCTGGTCACAGCCGCGGACATTCCCGGCAACCCTCTGGTCGGTCTGGGCGAGGACGACCCGGTCTTCTCCCAGGGCGTGGTCACCGCCTTTGGCGCGCCGCTGGCCCTGGTGCTGGCTGGCTCCGCGGCCACGGCCCGCGAGGCGGCTGCCTGGGTGGAGCGGGAGGGGGTGCTCTACGAAGAGCTTCCCGCCGTTCTGACCCTGGACCAGGCCATCGAGCAGGATACCTTCATGGTGATGTTGCGTCGCGCGAAAGACCCGGACGACGACGTGCAGCAGCGCCTTCCGTCGGTGACGCGGGCCGGGAGTGACCTGAAATGGCTGCGCAATCCCGAGTCGCCCCGGATGGTGACAGGCACCGTGCAGACCGGCGCTCAGGCTCACTTCTACCTTGAGACGATGTGCGCCCTGGCCATCCCTGGCTCGTACGACCACATGACCGTGCACAGCTCCACCCAGAACCCCAATGGGGACCAGCGCAACATCGCCCGGGCGCTGGGGGTGCAGGTCAACCAGGTCTCAGTCGTGCTCGAGCAGTTGGGCGGAGGTTTCGGCGGCAAGCAGCACCGCGCCGGCCTGGTGGGCTGCGCGGCCGCCGTGGCCGCTCGCAAGGCGCGCCGCCCGGTGCGTCTGCTCTACGAGCGGGCCACCGACACCACCGTGGTGGGCAAGCGTCACCCGTACCTGGGCCAATACTGGCTGGCATTCGACGCCGAGGGCAAGTTCCAGGCGCTGCGCACCGACCTCTCCTCCGACGCAGGCCACACCTACGATTGCTCCTTCGCGGTCATGGACTTGAGCCTGATGATGTCGGACGGGTGCTACCAGATCCCCACCTTCCAGGCCAACGGCACCGTCTATCGCACGCATAAACCCAGCAACACGGCTTTTCGCACCTTCGGAACGGTGCAGCCCTACGTGGTTTTCGAGGATGCCGTGGAGCAGGCCGCCCACCAGCTCGGGGTGTTACCCGAGAAGCTGCGCCGGCAGAACTTCTACCGCACGGGCTCCCTGGACGAGTATGACGAGACCCCCTACGGGCAGGCTCTCAGTTTCTGCGCCATCAGCGAGCTGTGGGACGACCTCTGGACCTCCTCCGACTTCGAGGCCCGCGAGGCCGCCGTGCAGGAGTTCAACCGCAACCACCGCTGGCGCAAGCGCGGCATCTCTATGCTGGCCGAGAAATACGGCATCGGCTTCACCGAGCCGCGCGGCTCTTTGAACGCCTCCAGCGCGCTGGTGAACGTGAACATGAGCGACGGCTCGGTGGTGGTCATCCACGGCGGGGTGGAGATGGGCCAGGGGCTGCACACCAAGATCGCCCAGATCGCCGCCAGCACGCTGGGAATTCCGATGCACCTGGTGCGGGTAGGCGATACCGACTCGGACGTCATCGTCAAC
>CAZWUN010000484.1:0-3517 GCA_964637145.1 uncultured Burkholderiales bacterium | reverse complement strand
ACGGGCTGTTCCACGGCTTCCAGGAGGGTGTCGAGAATGGCGTTGGCAGCGCCGCGAAGGAGTGCGCCAAGGACGTCAAGCGCTTCCACAACGACCTTTCCGGCAAGCTCATCGACGAACTGCGCAAGTACGAGTCCGAGCCTCTCGAGCCGGGCGAGGAGCCTTATGACATCAAGCTGATCGAGGGTGGCAAGGCTCTGGTCGGCGGCGCCGCGGGCGCCGTGATCGACGGCGTGGGTGTCGGCGCCGTGACGCTGGTGCAGACCCCGCGCGGCGTGGTCAAAGCCTACAAGGAGATCTGGAAGAGCGACATGGGCCCGGTCCAGAAGGTGACCTGCTCGATCCTCGTGCCCCCGGCCGCCGTGCTGGCCGCTCCTCTGGGTGTTGTCGGCGGAGCCCTCTACGGCCTCGCCATCGGCGCCAAGGAAGGCTACCAGAACGGTCTGGGCGCTTCGGTGGAGAAGACCGGCGAAGCCGTGAAGGACTGGTGGGACGTCACCAACGAGGCGCTGAAGGACTGACCTTTCTCGCCTTCGGCCTGAAGAATGAAAAGCCGTCCGGTGTTCCGGGCGGCTTTTCTTCATGCAGTCGGAAGAACCATCAGGGGCTAGTAGTCGTCGTCCTCTTCCTCGTCCTCGTCCTCCCAATCGACGGCAGGCGGCAGGGAGAAGCCCACGGCGTGCGTCTCGGAGTAGCCGGCATCAAAGCCGGAGTAGCCTCCGTAGGTGCCGGAGGGCTCGGTCCAGTCGATACGCACCGTTCCAGATCCTTCGAGTCTGACTCGCCCGGTCCCGATGGAGACGGTGCGGGTTCTGCGGGTTCTCAACATGCTGGCCTCCCACTTCTATAACCGCACAAACTCCTGATAAGTTCCTGAAAAGATTATCCCTCAAAATTGCCCGGAAGTATAGGGATAGTCGTACGCCGGAGGTGATATATTCCTACCAGGTATGGATTTCGAACGAGTGTTCGACTATTGGGCCAGCTTGACATCCGGCGGGATGTCCAGGTGGAAGATCCGGTCTAGATAGGCATACAGGGCTGGATTCAAGCGCTGGAGCTCGATCCGGTTGTTGGTGGGCTTGTAGAAGTCCTGTCCGTCGTCCATGGGGAGGGTGAGATAGGACTCCACCGCCTCGGCGAAGTACTCCCGCACGTTATCCTTGGCCCGGGCGCTGGTGAAGCGGTCCTGGCCCTGCTTGAGGAGCTGGATGTCCTCGGCATAGAGGCGGTCGATGGTGGCGCGGTGCTCGGCCCCCAACCCTGGAATGCTCTGGACGCGTTCCAGGGCGTGATCCAGGGCGTGCCCGGTCTCGTGGATGGAAACGCGGTGATGGCCTGCCTCCGGGGCCGGGTCGCGCAAGTAGTCCTCGTAAAGAGTGATCATGCGCTCTTCGTAATTGTGGATTCCCATGGCGTCCCTGGCACGCTGGGCTTTGTACTCCAGCGCCTGCTTGAGGGTGACCTCCGAAACCGCCCGGCCCAGGTAGTAGGCGTAGGGAATCAACACGATTCCCTGAGTGGCGGTGAGCTGTCCGCTCTGCTCGCTGACCAGACCCTCGTTGAGCTGCGCGAAGGTCTCGCTCCATTCAGCCAGGTCGTCCGGGCCGACCTGACGCTGGCCAGCCAGGTCCGCGACGCTGAAAGGGTCTCGTTTGATTTCGACGGAGAAGCCGATGCCGGCCCCCACCAGGCGCTGCGAGAGATCCTCTTGCAGCGATCGGGCCCACCAGTGGTTCTCCATGGCCTCCACGTAGACCGGGTCTTCTCCCGCCGCCACCCGCTCCTGGATGCGCTGCGCTTTCTGGTCGCCCTGGCGGGCCAGACATTCTTCGGTCAGAGTGCGGGCCAGTTGGACGTGCCCTCGGTACTCCGCCGGCTTGACGGTGGGAAGGCGGGGAGTGTCAGCCAGTGTCTGGCCCGCGCGCATGCCCACGACCAGCAGGTCGTCGGCCGCCAGCAGTCGCAACAGGGGGACCGGAAACGCCTCCAGATCGCGGCGCAGGACTGCGGCCGCATCGGGAGCCAGGTTGGGAACCTGGATGATCTGGTCGAGCAGGCGCTTCTCCTCGGCTTTGTCCTCGCTGACATCGAGCTGATGCAGGCAGTTGGATGGTGAAAAGTTGTCCTGAGGGTCGGCCAGTGCCCGGGCAGGCGCTGAGAACCACTGAAGTGGCTTGAAAAGGCCTGGTAACAGGCCAGACGCAGCGGAGATGTGCACGAGGGCCTCCCTTTCTTTCCCCGTGGCATCTTAAGCTTTCCCATCGCTGAGGGTGTTGACCGGGTGTTGCCGAGTCGTCGATCCCCCCTCGTCAGATTTTAACAAGTCTGTTACAATCGTTAACAACAAGTTAACAGGGGATCAATTTTGTAACAAGCCAGTCACAAACCGCGGGGCTGGACTTGGTACTCTGAGGTGGGAGATTTCTTGCCCATCTCATGGGCTGGGGCAGGTCGTCATCGACTCGTTAGACAGAACAAGAAGCGACCGTTACCGGGAACGACTGCTCGAGCTGCAGCAGCAGCGGGCGCAGGAAGCTCGACCGGCAGCGGAAGAGAAAGCGGTCTCCGCCGACCAGCAAGAGTCGTCGGGCGGCCGCTCGGCCCCGGTTTTGTCTCCCGAAAAATCGCACGACGCCCTCAATCGTCAGGACATCAGCCGGCGACTGGAGGAGGGCTGGGCGGGGGCGGCAGGTCTGGTAGGGCCTGCCGCGGCCGTGGGCCGCGCCTGGGATTCTGCTCTGGGAGGCGAGGAGAGCGGGACGAGCGACACGAGTCGGGCTGCCAGTCGGGGAGTGGCCGCGGGCGGATTGGCCGGAGTCTCTACCTCCGCCGACAGGGCGGCCGAGCAGGCCTCCGCCACTCCAGGCAGTCGGGGCGGAGCCGAGCAGGGAATCGCCGCCGGCGGGCTGGCGGGGGTTGGCACATCGGCCGACCGAGCGGCCCGAGCCGAGGGAGCCAGGCCGGCCGAAGGAGCAGCGGCTGGTGGCCTGGCCGGGGTCGCCACCTCGCGCGAGCGCAAGGCTGCCGAAGGCCCGACTTCCGAGCCCTCGCGCCCCTCGCAGCCCAGCGCTCCCTCTCCTCCAGCCCGGTCGGCTTCACGTCCCTCTTCCTCCAGGCCGGCTCGCAAGAAGTCAAGCAGTCGACGCTCGGGCTCCAGCTCGAGCTCCGGCTCCAAGTCTCGCACCCGCACGCGTCCTAGCTCGGGGGGCAAGGCTCGCAGCTCGGGCTCGGCCACTCGCTCCAAGACAGCCTCCAAGAGCCGCAGCAGCTCATCGAGTCGCAAGTCGAGCTCAACTTCTCGAAGCTCGAGCGGCTCCAAGTCCACCAGCTCCCGTCCAAGCACGGGCTCCAAGTCCTCCGGCTCCAAGAGTTCGGCTCCTTCTAAGAGCTCGGCCCCGTCCTCGGGCAGCTCGAGCTCCAAGAGCGCGGCCCCGTCCTCGGGCAGCTCGACCTCCAAGAGCGCGGCCCCGTCCTCGGGCAGCTCGAGCTCCAAGAGCTCGGCCCCGTCCTCGGG
>CAZWUN010000483.1:0-3532 GCA_964637145.1 uncultured Burkholderiales bacterium | reverse complement strand
CGAACGTTGTTCTCGATGATCGTCCGCCCGCGGAGACGGGTTCCGGCGCCGATAAAAGTATCAGGACCAATTGCGGCCGCGCCAGATGTTCCCCCCTCCGATGACCACCGCCACCTGCACTCCGCACTGCACCAGCTCGTTGATCTCGCCGGCGTAACGCTTGACCGTATCGGGATCGATGCCGTAGGGCTCGCTGCCGCTGAACATCTCGCCCGAGAGCTTGAGCAGAATGCGTCGGTAGACCGGTCCGGAGCCGGAGTCGGATGCCGACGAGGAGACGGCCGTATCGCTGGCCGAGGTGCTCACGAATGTCCTCCAAGGGGGGATTGCAAATCCCGCCGGGTATTCTGGTTCAGGGAAGGCATTCCTTCACTCATGGTTCTCCAGGAACTTGCGCAGTTGCGCAGCCGCTTCCACGAACCCCATCTGATTGACCCGAGAGACAAGCTCGGGGTTCCAGGGCAGCCCCTCGTCGGCGGGTGAGGTGGAGTAGACCAGCCCGAGCCGTCCATCCACCAGGCGAAAGTCGGACCAGCTGGTGAAGAGCTGACCCGAGCGAGCCTGCCGGCGGGACTGCTCGTGCAGCTGCAGGGCCCAGCGATATCGCTCCCAGCGAAGCTCGAGCTCTTCGGTGTCGAGTTGCTCCTGGGCCTGGAGCAGGCTCTCCGTGAGCTCGGCCAGGGTGGCCTCGCGGGGAGGCACCTGGGGCAGGTCGAGTCCCAGCGTGGGGTCAAAGCGCGCGAGCACGACCTGCCGACAACGCTCCCCGTCGAAGCTGAGCACCAGCAGGTACATGGGGCCTGACCAGCAGGCGTATTCCTCGGACTTTGAGACGGGGTGGCCCAGGTGAGGCGCGAGCTGGGCCAGCGTCTTGCCGGTGGGATCGCCCAGTTTGCGAAACCAGCGGGCAAAAAGGCGCGAGGACATGGAGCCCAACAAGAGCACCGAGAGCACCACCAGGCCGGTCACTTCGAGCAGCATTGCCTGCAGCATAGCAGACGCTGAAGTCTTTGACCGTCGCTTATTTGAGCTTCAGCGTGACCGAGCGGATCGAGCCCGTAAACCGGCTGTCCGAGCCGGCCTGATAAGATTCGCTGACGGGCGTGTCCTCGTCCATCCCCACGTCGGCTCCCTCGTCGGGCGAGAAAACGTAAGCGTTGGTCTTGGGAATCCGGCCCTCGGCCACCTTTTTGCCGTTGGCGCTGATGGTGACCGTGCCGCCCTTGCCCCGACCCCCGCCATCGTAGGCAAAATCGACCACAATGGTGGCCTGGCCGGCAGGCAGAGCCTCGGGAGAAGAAACCTCGAAGCGCTCCAAACCCACCCAATTATAGGTGTAGGTTGGCTTGCCGTCCTTCAGGTGCAGACTCCACCCGCCGAAGCGCCCGCCCTGAGCCAGAATGACACCCCGGGCACCGCCCTGGGGAATGTCCACCTCGGCCGTCACCGAGCTGGAGCGTCCCTTGATGTTCAAGAAGGTGTTCTCCATCATCCCCGTCATGCCCGGATACAGGGTCAGGCTGGTGCGAGCCCCCATCAGGTCGGGGCGCCCCGCCAGGGCCGGATCCATGCGCTCGATGCTGCGATCGTCCAGGGGCAGGACGTTGTATTTGAGCGCCTCCTGCATGAAGAGCGCCTGCAACTCCTTGAGCTTCTCGGGATACTCGGAGGCCAGGTTCTTGGCCAGGCTGAAGTCCCTGGAAGTATCGAACAGCTCCCAGAGATCGGCATCCAGGGCGGCCCGGGGCTGGGGCTCCCAGGGGACGCGGTGGATAGTGCGCGCCACCCAGCCATCGTGGTAAATGGCCCGGCTGCCGGCGATCTCGAAATACTGCGTCTTGTGGCGCCCGGCCGCCCGCGGGTCGCCGAAGGTGTAGCCCAGACTGACGCCCTCGAAGGGCTTCTGGGCCGTTCCGTTGACCGACCTGGGGAAGGGCAGGCCGGCCACCTCCAGGATGGTGGGAGCGAGGTCGATCACGTGGTGGAACTGATCGCGCAGCTCGCCCCGGGCCTGGATTCCCCGCGGCCAGTGCACGACCATGCCGTTGGTGCTGCCCCCGAAATCGCCGCCGACCTGCTTGGTGTAAGCAAAGGGGGTGTTGCCCGCGACCGCCCAACCCAGGGCGAAGTGGGGATAGGTGGTCGCTCCTCCCCACTCCTCCAGGCTCTTCAGCTGGTCGGCAACCGTCTGCTGCACCCCGTTGAAGTAGGTCATCTCATTGGAGGTGCCGTTCAGTCCGCCTTCTGCACTGGCGCCGTTGTCGCCGGCGATATAAATGAACAGAGTGTTGTCCATGACCCCCAGCTCTTCCAGGGCCCGGACCAGCCTGCCGACCTCGAAATCAGTGTACTCGGCATAGCCGGCAAAACTCTCCATCTGGCGGGCAAAAAGCTTCTTCTCCTCGGGCGAGAGCGAGTCCCAGTCCTTCATGACGGCCGGCTTGGGAGCCAGAGTCGTGCCGGGAGGCACGATGCCCAGCTTGATCTGGCGCGCCAGAGCCTCCTCACGATAGCGGTCCCAACCGCCGTCGAACTTGCCGCGATACCGATCGGCCCACTTCTTGGGAACGTGGTGGGGTGCGTGGGTCGCCCCCGGGGCGAAGTACATGAAGAAGGGCCGATCGGGGGTCATGGCGTGCTGAAAGCGGACCCATTCGATGGCCCGGTTGGTCATGTCGTTCATGAGGTGGTAGCTCGGGTCGTGAGGGAGCTCGACCCTGGTGACCCCATCATAGAGCAGCGGGGTCCACTGGTTGCTTTCGCCACCCAGGAAGCCGTAGAACTTTTCGAAACCCGAGCCGGTAGGCCAGGTCGTGTAGGGGCCTGAAACGCTGGTCTCCCAGAGCGGGGTGAGATGCCACTTGCCGAAGGCTGCCGTGTTGTAGCCGTTGAGCCGCAGCATCTCGGCCAGGGGAGCCACGCTGTTGGGCCGGACACCGGTGTTGCCAGGGAAAGCGGTGGCCACGTCCTGAACCGCTCCGGTGTTGTTGGAATGATGATTGCGGCCGGTCAAGAGAGCGGCTCGCGTGGGCGAGCAGAGGGCCGTCACGTGCATGTTGGTGTAACGCAGGCCGGAGCTGGCCAGACGGTCGAGAGTGGGCATGGGGATCGCCCCCCCGAAGGTGCTCGGATGGGCATAGCCCATGTCGTCCACCAGCACGATCACCACGTTGGGCGCCTGCCTGGGCGCTCTCACCTCGAAGCGAGGAGGGGCTTTCGCCCGGCGCACATCCAGCTCGGTAATGGCCGGGCGTTTGGGCTCGGGAACCGGCAAGACGGTGCGGTCGAACTCGTCCTGGGCGAAGGCCGGGGCGAGGGCGAGCAGACAGAGAAGAAAAAAATGGCGACGCATCGCCGGGCGTTCGAGCCGACCTCCGCCAGGATCCTTCTTGATGTCTTGAAGGTAGTGCCTGGCTCATCGATGGGTGAATAGCAAAAGAGCCCTTTCGGGCTCTTTTGACCAACCGGGTCGGGGCTTTACTCGCCCAGCACGAAGCGGGAGAAGCGCTTGACCTGGATGTTCTCTCCGGTC
>CAZWUN010000482.1:0-3534 GCA_964637145.1 uncultured Burkholderiales bacterium | reverse complement strand
AGGCTGGCGATGCCGGCCGCGTCCAGCATGCCCTGCTCCTTGACCACCCGGGCGCTGCCCGCGGTATCGTACATGCTGACCACCTGCCACTCGGGATGGCTGCGCAAGAACTGATCGCACTGGGCAGCCGCCTGGGGATGGGAGTAGACGCGGCGGATGTCCGAGAGCTCGACCCCCGGATTGGCCAGCAGGTTGTGCACCACCCGCACCTTCAGCTCGCCCACGATGGCCAGCTCGGGGTAGTCCAACAGCTGGTCGTAGTTGACGTGGATGCTGCCCGTGAGCGAGTTCTCCACCGGCACCACGGCATAGGCCACCTGGCCCGAGGCCAGGGCCTGAAAAACTTCCGGGAAGGCGGCAAAGGAGCGCAGCTCCAGATCGGGACCAAAGAACTGACGGGCGGCCTTCTCGCTGAAGCTGCCCGTCTCGCCCTGCAAGGCCACCGTCAGGCCCTCACCCCTCACCTGCATCGGGCGGCTGGCCGGGGGCAGGCGCCGAGAGCGGCCCTCCACCTGACGCCCCACCACGGGAGCGATCACGGCCAGGTCGCGCATCAAGCGGTTCAGCTCCGCCGGATAGAGGCTCTGGGCCCCATCCGAGACCGCCTCGGGGGGATTGGGGTGCATCTCGATCATCAGCCCATCGGCTCCGGCCGCGGCCGCCGCCAGGGCCATGGCGGGAACATAGCCACGGTGGCCGGTGCCGTGGCTGGGATCGGCCACCACCGGCAGGTGGCTCAGACTGCGAATGACCGGGATGGCCGAAAGGTCCAGAGTGTTGCGGGTGCTCGACTCGAAGGTGCGGATGCCTCGCTCGCACAAGATCACACGCGCCTGGCGATCCCCCGAGAGGATGTACTCGGCGGCCATCAAGAGCTCCTCGATGGTGGCCGCCAGGCCCCGCTTGAGCAGCACCGGCCGTCCGGCCTGGCCCACCGCCTTGAGCAGGTCGAAATTTTGCATGTTGCGAGCCCCGATCTGGAGCACGTCGGCGTAGCGCCCCACCAGCTCGACCTGGGCGATGCTCATCACCTCGGTCACGATGGGAAGTCCGAACTCCTCGCGGGCCTCAGCCAGGATCTTGAGCCCCTCCTCTCCCATGCCCTGAAAGGCGTAAGGCGAGGTGCGTGGCTTGAAGGCCCCGGCCCGCAGCATGGAGGCGCCCGACTCGTAAACCTGGCGCGCGGCCAGCAGCAGACCCTCGCGGCTCTCGACCGAGCAGGGGCCGGCGATCACCACCAGCTGCGAGCCTCCCAGCGTGACGGGGCCGACCGTCACGGTGGAGGTGGTGGGCACCACCTCGCGAGAGGCCAGCTTGTAGGGCCGGGACACGCGGATCACCTCGGACACGCCGGGGAAGAAGCTGACCTCGCGCGGGTCCGGCAGGCCCGTGCCGATGACGGCCACCACCGAGCGCTCGGCACCGGCGATCACCCGCGTTTGCAGGCCGCGGGCCTCGAGTTTGGTCTGGATGAAGTCGATCTGGGCTTCACCTGCGTCGGGACGAAGGACGATGATCATCGCCCGAGTTTGGACTGAGAGGGCTGAAAGAACGCTGAATTCAGCGACGAGCGGCCGAAAGTATTAGACGACAGGAGCGGTCGACGCTGTTGCCTGTCAGGGGCTCCAGGCCAGGCAGACGGCCGTCTGATCGTCGCGCTGGCGGCAATCCTCCAGAAATTCGGTCAGCTCGGTCTTGAGACGATCCATCAAACTGACCGCGTCCAGAGCGGCATGGCGGCTCAGGCAGGCCAGCAGCCGCTGCTCGCCAAAGTCAGCTCCTTCCTCGCTGGAGCACTCGGTGATGCCATCGGTATAGAGGATGAGCCGGTCGCCGGGCTCGAGTCGCACCACCTCGTCCTGGAAGACAGCGTCCTCGAAGATCCCCAGGGGAAAGCTGCCCTCCGAGTCGACCACCCGGGCTCGGGACTCCTTCAGGCTCAACCGCAAGGGCGGGGGATGGCCGCAGCGCACGTAGCTGAACGTCCCCGTGCGGCTATCCAGGATGCCGTAGAGCAAGGTAAAGTAGAGCCCGGCCGTGTGGGCCTGGGGAAAGCGCCGGTTGAGCTCGCCCGCCACCGCGGCCGGGGCAACCAGCTCATGACCTCCCCCCAGGCGAGGACGCCGGAGCAGTCCGCCCTGACGGGGATTGGGGTGCAACACCCGGCTGACCGAGACCGAGAGCAGGGCGGCCGGAACCCCGTGGCCCGAGACATCGAGCACCCAGACCGCCATGTGGTGATCGTCCAGGGCAAAGACGTTGAACATGTCGCCCGCCACGTGCGAGCAAGCCGTGAACATCCAGCCCACCTCCACCGCCTTGATGCGCGGAGCTTGCTGGGGCAAGAGAGCCCTCTGTACCCGCCCGGCCGCGGAGAGATCGGCCTTGAGTTGCCTGTGACTGCGATCCACCTCGTGGAAACGGCGCAAGAGGTCGCGCCCTGCATCCTCGAGCAGATCGAGCTGCCGCTCCAGCACCGCCTTGCGGGGGTCGCGCACGCGCAGCGTCTGGTAGATCAGACCCAGGACCAAGAGCATCGACAACAAGCTCTCCCCCTGGCTGGCCAGGGCCGCTCGCTGTCGACTGGAGGCTGACTGCTCCTGTATGAGCAGGCCCAGGCGAAAGGCCATCCGGCCACAGTCGAGCTCGAGCTGGCGTCCGGAGAGGCCTGGCTCGAGAGGCGGAAAGCTCACCGCCTCTCGATCGGCAGCGGGCAGGGCCTGATAGAGGAGCCAGGCCTGACGTGCCTCCTCCACAGGGGTCTCAGCACCAGGCTGTCGGGTCAGGGAACGAACCCGCTCGAGCTGGACAACAAGGTCGGCCAGGGCCTGCTGGCGGCTCAGCTCACGCTCGAGGAGCTGGTCCTGCCAGCGGCTCAGAAAGAGCAGCAATCCGGCCAGAACGACCAGAAACACCATGCCCGGACGGCTGGCCGGGCGAGGGTTTGGAGACTGCGGTAGCCTGTCGATTTGCATGGCGATTCGCCCCCCTGAGGCATGCAGGCCCGTCGAACTGGCCAGGCAACCCCAGGTTCCAGTTTAGGGCAATCGCAGGCTCGAGTCTGTGAGTTCGAGCACAACTCAGACGGGAGCGCAGAGAGAGCGGAGGCGGCCGACCTCGGTGACGAAACGCCCCACCTTGACCGGGTCAAGCGGCTCGGCCTGGCAGGTGGCCGAGCTGCTCCATCCGGCCCGCAGCCGCTGGCGGGCCCGACCGTGCCGTTGCGGGGCCTGCTCCCGGGTCTCGAAGAGCTCGGCCGAGAGCAGCGCCAATCCCGCCTGAGCCACGGTAGTGGCCAGCACTTGAGCAGCGACGCCTTACGCTCAACCAGTTACATGGGCGTGCCAGAGCTGAGAAAGCGATTCAAGAGAGTTCGTCGAACAACCGGAGAACTCGAGTTCGGGGCAGGGGGAGGTCGAATGCAGAGCCGTGGGGCGTATCAACCGGTCCGCGCAAGACTTCTGGCGGTCCTGGTGGCATGCTTGCTCGCCCTCCAATGCGGAGGCCCCGAGCCAGCCACCGGCTCCAGGACCG
>CAZWUN010000481.1:362-3535 GCA_964637145.1 uncultured Burkholderiales bacterium | reverse complement strand
GTCGGCCTGGTTGTCCCAGCTGTGGGCCAGCAGCAGGGGAGGAGCCTTGCTCTCTGGCCCCTCGGGATGCGTCCTGGCTTCAGGAGCCGGAGGAGCGCCCAGGCGGGCTTCCTCGGCCGCCGCTCCGCGCAGGGCCTTGAGGTGCTTGCAGGTGCGGCTCTCGGGCGGGCGCCCCTGGTTGCGCCAGGCCGGGCAGCTGCACGAGTAGACCCCGCCCACGTTGCGCAGCACGTAGGGAGTGGCCGCCGAGCCCTTGACCTCGATCGATTCGCCGTCGGCCAGATCGCCCATGAGAGCCGCTTTCCGGGTGAGGGCGGCCGATCCCTGGCCTTAGCGCGGTCGTAAAAAGTTAACCAGCCCTGAGCAGCGCCGGAGGGCTCGATCAGGTTAACTGATCCTCGTGCAGATCAGCTCGCAAATTGCCCAGGGCCGCACCCTGGCCGACAAGATCAAGCAGCGCTCCACCCTGGTGGGGCTGGTCGAGCCCGCCGGCATCACGCTGGGGCTGGTCAGCAACCCGATGGAGAACCTGGAGTCGCTGCGCCTCATCGCCAGCTCTGCTCTGCAGGGCGACCTGGGCGGCGCGGGCCGCGAGGTCTCCGAACTGGTGGACCGCGCCATGACTCCCGACGGGGTGGCGGGCCTGGTCTACAAGAGCGGGCTGGGCCTGCGGGCCGCCGTGGACGGCGTAGTTGGGGGCCTGGAGCTCTACCATGGCATCAAGAACAACGACCGCTATTTGCGCCTGATGGGCGTGGCCGACCTGACCTCGGGTGTCTCCACCGCGGCCATGGCCGCCGGCGCGCCGCTGGTCGGGCTGGGCCTCGGCCTGGCGGCGGCGGCCGGCAAGACTTTCCTGGTGCTCAAGACCCCGGAGGAATACAGCCGCATCCAGAAGATGAAGACCCTGTTCGATGCTGCTGGAGCCGTGTCGAGCGGGCTGCTGCGCTCCGGCATGCTGATCGGTCCGGCTCTGGTGGCCAACGCCGTGCTCGGTCCCACCCAGATGCTCTACATGAACCACGAGGGCTTCCGGGCCCGGGCCGACTAGGCCATCGACTGGATGCTGGATAAATTACCCTGAATCTTCGGCCCTGCGGGCGACGATGACTACAGGCAGAGAGCAAGTCGCAGTCCGTTCTCGACGGCCTGCATGTCTCCCTGAGACAGACTGCCAAGCTTGCGGCCAATGAAGCTGGACTCCATCGTCGCCAATTTTGTTTGAGCCAGTGACGGTTTCAAAAGCCCCGCACGTTTCCAGTCTTTGACAAGATAATCTCCCGGGTGTGGAGTCGCGTTCAGGTTACTCGTGATGGAGGCCAGGAGGACATCCGGGGAATTCTGGTTATAGTCGTCAGCCGAGACGACGACGGCGGGACGCATCTTTGTGCCGCTGCCGTCCGTGAAGTCGAACGGGACGAGGACAACGTCGCCCTTATGAAAGATTGTCATAGACGCTGTCCGCTTCGGACGACCAGTCGCGAGCAAAGGCCCGCGCGGACAAATTGGCCCAGGACTGGTCTGCCTGACTTATTTCGTCTTGCTCCAGCCGCTCCTGAATGGCTTGCACGCAATACTCTCTCAAGCTCAACCCGCGTCTTGCCGCGGCAATCTTGAGCCGGGTTCGCATTGTTGGGGTTACATCGATGCTCAGTCTGGCAGATTCAGCCATCCTCAAAAGATTACCACATTTACTGAAATAAGTAAATCAGGCGGGTTGGCCCCGGCCAGGCGCTCAGAAGAGTTAGCGGCGTCGGCCCGCCACAGCGTCGATGAGCTGATGATTGGCTAAGCAAAAGGATTGACCGCTTCGACCGTCCCGTACTTCTGGCCCGCATTGAAGTCCTCCGAGTAGATGGTGCCAGCTCCCGACTGGGCTGCAGCCTGCAAGATCAGCGCATCCCAGAAAGAAACACCATAACGCTCCTCAAGAACAATGGCTTCCCGGATCGATTGGCCCGTGTTGGCGACAACCTCCCAGGTCAGGTAGTTCTCGACCAGGTCGCGAGCTTCGTCGAGAGCAATCGGCTGTCTGGCCTTCCGCCGGACATTCACCCAGAACTCCTGCAGAACCTGAGTGCTGAGCACCCCGCTGCGGTCCATCCAGAGCCTGTGGACCAGGTCCCGCGCCAGAACGTGTTTTCGCCCAGACCCGAGGTCATGCGCATAAACGAGAATGTTCGTGTCCAAGAAAGCTTTATCGCTCATGCAACTCGTCGCGCGAGGAGGGGCTCCAATCCAGGTCGTAGCCGGTCGAGAGCTTTGCGAGCGCGCTTCGCCGGGCTCGGTCGTAGGCGCGGTCACTGCGAACCCTGACTTCGAGCAGATCGGACAGAAGACGACTGACTGAGACTCCCTCTCGGGCAGCCAGAATTTTGGCTTCTCGCAAAAGTGCCGCGTCCAGTTTGAGCGTGATATTGGTCTTCATGACGTGCACATTTTCTCGTGCAGCACTATTCTACGTGCCAAACATGAGGGACGTCAAGATCGGGATCCACCGTCCGCCAGGTGGCCCGGCAGTGCTCAGTCCGGCACTCGGCAGGGAGCCGAGATCAGCTCCAGAATGGTGCGCCCTCTCGCATCAATGAGCTGGTAGTGACGCCAGGTGCCCGGGTGGCTGTCGGTCACGCTGCTGAGCCACTCCGACTGGCTGGCCGAGCGCAGGAATCGAGACATCGGCCCGAGCACGGTGATGTGGTCGCGCACCGTCTGGCAGTGGGGGAACTCGAGCTGGTGCAGGCCCCCATCCAGGGCCTGCAGGATGAGCAGCAGCCGGCTGCCGGCCAGATCCCACCAGACCCCTTTGACCACCGCTTCCAGAGGGATGTTGAATCCCTGGCGGCGTGAGGGAGGCGGGGCCTGGGGGGTCTCCTCCTCGACTACCCGGGCGGCCGGGTGCACCGGTGCCTGGTGCACCCGCTTGGATTCCACCAGTAGCTTCTCCACCCCGGCCTGGGCCCGGTGCTCGAAGAAGTCGGCCACCCGGGCGAGCTCGCGTTGCATGGCCGGGTTGGCGGGAGCGAATTCCAGGCCGATCCGGTAGCGATCGCGCGCCGGGTCGTGGCGACACCACACCACCCGGGCGTCGCAGCACAGATCGGCCACCTCGTGGCGATCGAACTCCAGTGTCAGGTCGAGCACCTGGCCGGGTTGCACCGGACCATCGGCCTCGA
>CAZWUN010000481.1:0-352 GCA_964637145.1 uncultured Burkholderiales bacterium | reverse complement strand
AGCGACTCAGGTCGATGGTGATGGCCCGATACCCGGGTAGCCGACGCGAGCGCACCCGGACGCCAACGGCGTAGCGGGGGGCGCGGCGCAGGGCCGGGTCGCGCAGGTTGCCGGATACCTGCACCCCGCCGACGTCGGCCAGCACCCGCGCGTTGTAGAGCAGACCCCCACCTTCGAGGGGTCGCGAGCTGACGATCTGCACCGGCAGCGTGGTGACCCGCCCCGAGCCGGGGGGCAGGGCCACCTTGACCTCCAGCTGCTTGCCGTCGGGATACTTGCGATTGGAGCGGAAGAGCAGCTGGTTGTTGCGCAGGTCCACCAGCTCGACCACGGCATTGAGAAACGAGAGCAT
>CAZWUN010000480.1:0-3568 GCA_964637145.1 uncultured Burkholderiales bacterium | reverse complement strand
CGGCGATGGCCTGGGCGGCCACGCGGCCCTGGTGGGAGGCCTTGTGGGCCAGCATCGGGTCGCCCGCCACGTCGCCGATGGCGTAGATGCTGGGCTCGGCCGTGCGACCCGTGTTATCGATCTCCACGAAGCCGCGGGCGTTGATCTGCACCCGGGTGGTCTCCAGGCCCAGGTTCTCGGAGTTGGGACGCCGTCCCACCGAGATCAGCACGCGGTCGAAGGTCTCCGTGCGCTTGCCCTGGTCGTCCTCGAACTCCACCTCGACGGCCTTGCCAGTATCTTTCAGGCTGGCCACCCGGGTCTTGAGCAGCACCTTCATGATGGCCTCCACCCGCTTGGCCAGCACCCGCACCAGGTCGCGGTCAGCGTGGGGGAGGAGGGTGGGCAGCATTTCCACCACGGTGACCTCCGAGCCCAGTGACTGGTAGACCGTGCCCAGCTCCAGGCCGATGTAGCCGCCCCCGACCACCAGCAGCTTCTTGGGAATGTCTTTGAGCTCCAGCGCTCCGGTCGAATCCATCACGCGCTCGGACTCGATGGCCAGGGGACCGGGAATGATGGGACGCGAGCCGGTCGCCAGGATCAGGTGCTCGAACTCGAGTGTCTCGGAGCCCACCTGGAGAGAGTGAGGGCCGGTCAGCTTGCCACGACCCTGGACGAAGTCGACCTTGCGCTGTTTGGCCAGCTGTCCCAGTCCGCCCGTGAGGCTGGAAACCACCGAAGTCTTCCAGCCGCGCAGCTTGTCCAGGTCGATGGTGGGGCTGGCGAAGTGAATGCCGAACATCTCCGCCTCGCGGGCTTCGTTCAACACCTTGGCGGCGTGCAGCAGCGCCTTGGAGGGGATGCAGCCCCGGAACAGGCAGACCCCGCCGGGGTTGGGCCCATCATCCACCAGCGTGGTCTCCAGGCCCAGATCGGCGGCCATGAACGCGGCGGCGTAACCCCCCGGCCCCCCGCCCAGAACGACAACTTGGGTTTTCTTCATCGGGTCTCAGCTCCCCTGATTGTTGGTGTAGTCGACAAATCGATAGCCCAGACCGCGCTCGTTGGTGATGTAGCGGGGATGGGCCGGATCGCGCTCGAGCTTCTTGCGAAGGTAGGTGACGTAGAGGCGCAGGATCTGGGTGTCGTCACGGTATTCCGGGCCCCACACCCGGCTCAAGAGGGACTCGTGCGTCAAAAGTCGGCCGGGCTGGTTGAGGAAGTGATGCAGCAGCTTGAACTCGGTGGGCCGCAGGTGGACCCGTTCGCCGCGCACGATGGCCTGGCGGTGGTCGAGGTCGACCTCGAGCTCGTCGTCCACCTTGACCATGCCCCGGGTGACCGGGGCTGGCATCTCGGTGCGGCGCAGCACGGCCTTGATGCGGCTGACCAGCTCGCGGTGGCCGAAGGGCTTGCCGATGTAGTCGTCGGCCCCCAGCTCCAGGCCCAGCACCCGGTCTTCCTCGCGCGCCTGCACGGTCAGCATGATGACCGGCACCGGGGCAGCGTTGCGAACCTCGCGCAGCACCTCGAAACCCGTGGTGTCGGGCAGGTTCAGGTCCAGCAAGACCAGATCGGGGATCTCCTCGCGCAAGCGCTCGATGCCCTCGCGCCCGGTGGTGGCTCCCGAGACCACAAAGCCGGCCTGCTCGAGGGTGATGCGAATCAGGTCGAGCATGTGGGGCTCGTCCTCGACCACCAGGATCCTTCGGCCTCTGAAATCATCGCTCATCGTCGGTACTCTTCTCGGGGTAGGGTGAAAAAGAACCGCCCCCCGTTCGGCAGGCTTTCCACTCCGATCCTGCCTCCGTGCGCCTCCACGATGGCCTTGCAGATGTAGAGGCCCAGCCCGGTGCCCCGGATGCGGGTGTTGAGGTGCTCGGCCCCCCGCTCAAAGGGGGTGAAGATGCGCTCTTTGTCCTCTTCTTTGACACCCGGTCCGCTGTCGGTCACCTCCACCAGGACCTCGCGCTCCTGAACGTGCACGGCCACCTCGACCTGGCCTTGAGGGGCGTATTTGAAGGCGTTCTCGACCAGGTTGATGACCACTTGCTGGAGACGCTCGGGGTCACCGATGATGGGAGGGACCTCGTTGGGAAGAAACAGGCTCAAGGTCACTCCGGCCTGCTCGGCCATGGGTTCGAGCTTCTGCAGGGTGCGCTTGAGTAGCCGGTCCAGGGCCACAGTCTCGTTCTGCAACAGGATCTTGCCGGCCTGGATGCGGGTGGCGTAGAGCATCTGCTCCACCATCTCCTCCAGGCGGCGGCTCTCCTCGAGGATGATGCCGGCTTTGTCGCGGGCCTGCTCGGGGGTCCACTTCATCTCGGGGTCCGAGAGCAGGCCGGCGAAGCCCTTGATGATGGCGATGGGGGTGTGGAGCTCGTGGGAGACGGCCGAGAGGAAGATCTTCTGCAGCCGCTCGGTTTCCTTGCGCACCCGGATGTCGCGCAGGGTCATCACCCAGCCCAGCGAGGTGCCGTCTTCGGCCCAGAGAGCGGCTCCGCTCATCTCCACGTCGATGAGCTGGTGATCGCGCGTGAGCAGGCGCCCCTCGACGGGGGCGGTGGTTTGATACACAAACGACTGGGAAACCGGGCGCAGTGCCATCGTGCTGGAGACATTCAGCGGATCGAGCGAGACCGGAAAGGCCTCGTGGCCGGGCATCCCCACGGCCTCACCCTCGTCCCAGCCCGACAGGCGAGCGATGGTCTGGTTGTAGCCCACCACCAGGCCCTCCCGGTCCAGGATGACCACCCCGTCGGAGCTGTGCTTGACCACCGCTTCCAGCCAGCGGCGTTCGCGCAACAGCCGCTCCAGCAGTCGGGCGTTCTCCATCACCAGCTCGAGCTTGTCGATGCGCAGGTTGTAGACGCCCGGCGACTCCTTCAACAGGCGGGGGGCGTCGTCGGGGTGCACCAGGCAGAACAGGCCGATGGTCTGGCCCTGGGTGCGCACCGGGATGGTGACCAGGTTGTCGCTCAGGTTGCCGGCCCGGCGCACCTCTTCTTGCACCCGCTGGAGCAGGCCTGGATTGTGGCCGTGCTGGGACACGCCCCGGGCGGCTTGCTCCAGGATGGGGGCCAGAGCCCGGCTGGTGGTCTCGTCCAGGCCATAAACGGCCGAGCCGTTGCTCACCGTGGCGATCACCCCGGCCTGGCCCCCGGCTGCCTGCACCACGGTGGTGAGCAGCTCTTGCAGGGCTCGCAGCGACTCGGGGCTGTCGCCGAGCTCGAGGGAGAGTTTCAGAGTGGGGGAGTCATCCACGGACTCGTGTTCTCTAACTTAAATCTAACTCCCCTCTTGCGAGGCTCTAACGAGATGTCGCTAAGATAATCCTCGAAGCCAATTCCAAGGAGGAAATCAAAAATGGCACTGACGTTGTGGGAGCCCGCCAGCCTGCGCGATGCGGTGAACAAGATGTTCGAGGAGAACCATCGTAACAGCGGTCAGGCATTGCTGATGCCGATCGACGTTCTGGAAACCCCCGACGAGCTGATCGTCCGGGCATCGTTTCCGGGTGGAAGCAAGGAGAAGTTTGACATCAACTACCAGAACGAGATTCTGAGCATCAAGGCCGAGCTGCCGC
>CAZWUN010000479.1:0-3592 GCA_964637145.1 uncultured Burkholderiales bacterium | reverse complement strand
TGCCCCGACCTCGAGCCCGGTCACCCGTACCGCCATCTCATCAAGCTGCTCTTCCGCGATTGCCGCAGGGTGGAGTTGGCCCCGCTGGCAGGGGGCTTCTCGGGGGCCCGGGTCTACCGCACCAGCAGCCTTGACGCGCTGGGCTATCGTCAGGCACCCTTCGTGGTCAAGCTCGACCGGCGCGACAAGATCGCCACCGAGCGCGTCCGCTTCGAGCAGGTGGAGAACATCCTGGGCAGCAACGCCCCCCAGGTGCGCGAGGTGGTGGACCTGGGCGAGGTCTCAGGGCTGAAGTACACCTACGCCACCATGGGCGTGCGTCCGGTGCGCACCCTGAAGAGCTGGCTCGAGGGCCTCCCCGCCGGGCCCGAGCATGACGCACGAGCTGCGGCCGTGCTCGACGAGGTGCTCGAGAGCGTTCTCGGACGCCTGTACGGCCACCGCACCAGCGAGCGTTTCCGCTTCTTCGAGTATTACAGCTTCCTGCCTCGCTATGCCGCCAGCACCCTCGAGCGGGCTCGCAATGTCTACGGAGACGAGCTGTGCGGGCCTCTCTGCATCGGGGGACAGCAGGTGCCCGACCCGACACCCTTTTATCGGGCCGTTCAGGAGGGGCGATTGCTCGACCCCGAGCGCGAGAGCACCTCATCGTGGATCCACGGCGACCTCAACTTCGCCAACATCTTGCTCGACGAGAACTCCAACTACTGGATCATCGACTTCTTCCACACCGCCTATGGGCACGCCGTGCAGGACCTGGCCAAGCTGGAGAACGACCTGAAGTTCATTCTCACACCTCTGCAGACCCCCCACGACCTGGAGCGGGCCGTGGCCGTGGAGGCCAGCCTGGCTAGAGGGGGAGGCCTGATCGAGGGCCGTGAGGGCCTTTTGCTGGCGGTGCTGCGCCGCTGGGTCAACCGCCTTCTGGAAGGCTCCGAGCCGGCTTCTTACGAGATCGCCCTGCTGCGATACGCAGCCCACACACTGTCTTTTGACGAGTCCAGCCCGCTGCAGAAGAAACGCGCCCTGGCCTCGGTCGGTTTTCTCAGCCACAAGCTGGCGTCACAGCAGGGAATCTCCGCCCGGTAGAGAGAATTCCATCATCGTGGCGAGCTACAACTTCGAGCCTCAGAAGCGCAAACGGTTTGAGCGAAACTTCTTTCACTTCAGCCGCCTCGAGGAGCACTTCCTCCGGGTTCTTCGCCGCATGGTTTGCGTGGTCAACTCGACCGAGGGCGAGTGCCTGCGGCTGGTGATCCTGTTCCGCCGCCGCAACAGTCCTTACATCGAAATGACCGCCTCGCTCAACCAGATGCAACAGCCGGTCACTCTGCAAGTACACGGCATCAAGCCGGTGCGCTACCACGTGCAGACCGCCAACACGCTGTTGGGACGGAAGTTGCGCCGCTACTTCTCGCAGGCGCTGGGTGAAGAGAACCTTCACCTGGGAGCCTCCAGCCAGACCGGCGACACGCTGAGCCTGGTCTACCACGTGTACTACTCCGAGGACGTGCTGCGGCAGCTCGGTTGCTGAGCTGGCGGGCCCTGGCCCGGCTTCCGCTGCTGCTGGCCCTGGCCGCCTGTCTCTCTGGACCCTGGTTCGACCGTTTTCTGCCCGCCGCCGTGCTGACTCAGGTTCCCCTCTGGCTCTACCTCCTGTCCCTGACTCCGTCGGCGCTGGTTGGACCCAGGTGGCTGGTGGCCCTGGTGGCGCTGGCCACCGTTCTGGCAATCGGTCGCCCCCAGCTTGACCGCTGGCGCGAAGGAGAGCTGACCGTGCTGTGCTGGAACCTGGGGGTCGACCTGCCCCGCCTGGATCAGGCTGCGGCGGTACTGCGTGACCTCCCCTGGGATCTGGCGCTACTCCAGGAAGTGGGACTGACCGAGACTCACGACGTCGGTCGAGAGCTCCTGGCCCGACTCGAGGTTCCCTATGTGGCCCGCGGGGGCTACGATGGCGAGCTCATGATTTTGAGCCGTCACCGGCTGCTGTCCCAGGGCGATTTTCTGGCGGCCGATCTGCGCGAGGAGCTTTTTGCGGAGGCGGAGATCAGGGGACACAAGCTTCAGGTGCTCAACCTGCATCTGGTGAAGGAGAACTGGTATCAGCCTGGCACGAGCCTGCTCGAGAGCGCCCAACTGCGGGCCCTGCAGGTGGAGGACGTGCTGGATCGGGTCGGACCGGGACCTGCGCTGGTGGGGGGAGACTTCAACCTGCCCCCCAACGCAAGCCCCATTTTGAAAATGCGCAGTCGCTTCCAGGACAGCTTCGAGCAGGCCGGCCGGGGGTTCGGGATGACTTTCCCCCTCGCTCTCCCCTGCTGGCGCATCGACTACCTGTTCGCCAGCTCCGACCTGCAGGTGGCCGACTGCCGCGTCTTGCGCCTGCCAGCCTCGGACCATGCCGCCCTGCTCACTCGTCTACGACTTCCTCCCCCGAGCCCTCGGCTTCCATGACTGCCTGCCGGGAGAGGTTGATGCGGATCTGGCGGACCCGGGCCTCGACCGTTTCGGCGTCGCGATGCTTGAGCAAGCGGCGCAGCAGCCCGGCCAGGCATTCGAGCGTGTTGGCCAGTTCAGGGTGGTCTTCTCCGCACGCCTCCCGGTAGATGTCCACCGCCTGGTTGTAAGCATCCAGCGCTTCCTCCCGGCGCCCCATCACCTCGTACAGGTTGCCCAGCTCTCGATGAGCGTCCGCCACCTCGGGATGGCACTCGCCCAGACGTCGCACGCGAATCTCCACCGCCTGCCGGCAGATTGGCTCGGCCGCTTCGAAGCGACCCTGCGACCCCAGCATCTTGGCCTGGCCCAGCTTGCCCTGGGCCTGATAGACCGAGGCCAGGTTGATGAGCTGCGTGGCCGCGTCGGGATGGTCGTCTCCCAGGCCGCGGGTGATCTCCAGGGCCCGCTCGAGATAGACCTCAGCTTTCTTGTACTTGCCCATCTGCTTGCACAGCAGCGCCAGACCGCTGAGAATGCGCGCTACCTGGGGAGCCTGGGCCCCCTGGTGGGTCTCGGCCAGCTTCAAAGCCCGCTTGTAAAGCGATTCCGACTGGGGAAACTTGCTCTGGATCCGATAGATGACAGCCAGATTATTGAGGCACACCGCGATGCGGAGATCGCTCTCGGGAAGCGAGCGCTCCCAGACCGTGAGGGCCTTGCGATAGAGCACCCGGGCCCGGGTATATCGTCCCTGCGCGTAGCAAAGGTTGGCCAGGTTGTTCAGGCTCCCCCCCACGTGAGGGTGATACTCTCCCAGGAATTGCTCGCGCAGGGCCAGCGCTTCATGATAGAGCGGCTCGGCGTCAGCGTAGCGCCCCTGCACGCGATAGAGCTCGGCCAGATTGTTCTTGCTGGTGGCCTGTTGCACTTCGTTGAGGAAGCGAGACTGATCGAGGGCTGATTGAAAGTACTGCTCAGCCTCGACGTAGGAACCCTCCTGGAAGCACTTCTGTCCCTCCTGGCAGATCTTGAGCCAGAGGCGGGTCCGCGCCACCTCGTCGAGTTGAGTCGTCGTCAGATTGCTGATGTCCACTACAGGGCAGGTCCTCGGAATCCAATCGCTGAAAGCTTGCCGATGAGTTGGATCAGT
>CAZWUN010000478.1:0-3606 GCA_964637145.1 uncultured Burkholderiales bacterium | reverse complement strand
GGTGTTGCCGGTGCTGAAAGCGACGGCAAGGCCGACTGCTCCGCCTGCGGCTAATCCCCACGGGCCCGCCACGCTGGCGCCCGTGGCGGCGCATTTGCCAATCGCAGCCGCAGCCAATGGAAGGCCCGCGAGGATCCCTACTTGCCGAACTGCATTTGGTTTCCAACGGTAGGGGTGCACAGTGAAGGGTCGGGTGCCTCCCGTGTGCGGGCCCAGAGCAAGGTTGGCCTGTTCCGACATGTCGGCGCAACCCCTCACGAATACGTCACCGCTGAAAATGTTCAAGCTGTTGCGTATCGAGCCTGGTGCAGTGTCAATGGCGCGCGGGTTCCTCGCCACGTGATTGTTGATGGCGACCTGGTAGACCTGGAGCAAGTAGGCCAGGTCGGCCAACTCGGACGGAGTCAGGGCATTGAGAACCTCCAGCAAATCGGGGTTATCATCGCCCCGCACTTCGATCAATGCGACGAGCCCAGGCTTTGGGTTCTTGGCGAGCCAGCCGCGGACGTCGCCAACCGGTTCCTCGGCTTGCTCCTCCACCGTCACCGTCGTCCCTGGGGCTCCTTCAGCCCTGCCGGGACCCAGCACGGGTGGGGTGGAAGGGGGCCCTGAGGGACCGGGATTGCTCGAACCGGGGGTTGAAGGTGCCCCTGAGGGGTCGCCGCTGACAGGAGCCAGCACAGCCAGGATCAGAATCAGGCTACCAAGTATCTGGCGAATTCGCACGGTGCTACTCCAAAGTCGGCTAAGCAGCCGGAAATTCGCGACTCCCCTTCGCTGGTGGCCGAGGTTCTCCTCAGCCGCCGGCAGGTCCTTTGCAGCTCTGCTGCTGAGGCACGGTCGCTCCGACAGCATCGGACGTCGATGTTACGAATCTCAGTGACCAGAAAAGGCCATCGACGGAGTGCAAACTTCAAAGCAATCCCGGAATCTGCCGCAGGGCGGCCTCCAGGCCCTCGGCCGAGCGCGGCACGGGGATACCCTGGCCGCAGGGACCTTTCATGGCTCCCTCCACGTCCTTCAGCCCGCTGCCGGTCACGATGAGGGCGATGCGCTCGTCTCGCCCCACCAGGCCCTTTTCCACGGCCTGGAAGAGCCCGGCGGCTGCGGCCGAGCAGGCCGGCTCGCCGAAGACTCCGGTGCAGCGGGCCACTCGTTGCTGGGCCTCCAGAATCTCCTCGTCCGTCACCACCAGCCAGCTGCCCTTGCTCTCGCGCACGGCCCGCAGGGCCTGGCTGGCGGCCCGGGGATAGCCCACGCAGATCGAGTCGGCCACCGTGGAGGCGTCCGGCTCGGCCACGATGCGGCCGTCCTGGCACTTGCTCAGCACCGCCGAGCCCTCGGCCTGGCAGCCGTAGAGACGTGGGAGCCGGTCGATCAGGCCCATCCGGTGCAGATCCATGAATCCCTTGCCGATGCCGCCGATGATGCAGCCGTCGCCCACCGGGACGAAGACGGCTTCCGGGGCCTCGCGGCCCAGGTCTTCCCACAGCTCAAGCGCGGCCGTTTTCTTGCCTTCCAGGCAGACCGGATTGTAGCCCGTGTTGCGGTTGTACCAGCCGTAACGGCGGGTGGCCTCGAGCGAGAGGTCGCAAGCGTCGTCATAGCTTCCGTCCACCAGCAGCACGTGAGCGCCGTAGACCAACAGCTGAGTGATCTTGGCTCGAGGAGCCCGGGCCGGCACGAAGATGACCGTGGTCAGCCCCAGCGCCGCCGCCATGCCCGCAAGCGAAGAGGCGGCGTTGCCGGTGGAGGCGCCGGTGATGAGCCGTTCGCCCTCGTCCAGGGCGGCCGCCACGGCCACCGCACTGGCCCGGTCCTTGAACGAGCCGGTCAGGCTGCGGTTGTCTTCCTTCAAGAACAGGTGCTGCAGGCCCAACTCCCGGGCCAACCGGTCGCCCCGCGTCAGGGGCGTGCCGCCCACCAACAGGGGAGGAAGGTGAGCCGGGTTCTTGATCGGCAAGATGGCCAGATAGCGGGCGATCCCGGCCGCATCGACGCGGGGGAAGTCGTCCCGGGCGCGCTCATAGTCGTAGAGAGGGTCGAGCAGACCGTCCGGCCCGCAAGCGGGGCACACGTAGCGCACCTCGCCCGGTTGATAGCGTTTGGCGCACAGGGTGCACTCGAGGGCGATCATTCCTCCCTCGAGCCCGTCCGCCGGCGAATGCGCACTCCGCCAACAGTCACGCCGGACTGGTCTTCCTGCACCGAGCTATGGGCGTCGGCGGTGAAGAGGAGGTGGCGCGACTTCTCGCCGTCTTTGGTGAGCAGGAGCGACTTCACGTAGCGTTCGGTCAGATCGCGCACGGTGTCCTGGCCGGCTTTGCCGTTGGCGACGCCATCGCGGATCAGGGCGAAGGTGGGGGCCGCCTCGTCGGCCAGACCCGGACCCGCGCCCGCGCAGCCACCGAGCAGGTCGCCGTACTCGCGGGCGGCATCCTGCAACGTCTGGCCCGGGAGCCGGCCGGTGACCGTGCACAGGTAGTCGACCAGCACCGAAGGGCTGGCCTCGCCGCGCCGGCGGGTCAGATCCTCCAGAATTCCCAGGTGCACTTCGGCCCGGTTGGGAGGCAGGTTCTGGAGGACTCCGCTGGCCCGTTTGGCCACTCCCAGGTCGGCCGAGGCGTTCAGCACCCGGGTAAAGGTCTTCTGGTAGCGCTCGAAGCCAGGGGCGTCCAGCCTGCCACGCTCCTGCTCGAGGTGATCGACCGCCTGCCGGGCCGAGTAGCCCAGCATCGGTTCGAACGTCTTCTCGTCCACCAGCGCCGTGCTGGCGGCGCCTGTCGGGGGAGGAACGAGCTGCTGGCAGGCCGCCCGGGCATCCTTGGTCTGCTCCAGGGCCGCCAGGAAGCTGTCGGGGGAGAGCTTGTGGCTCTTGAGGAAGGCGTACACCGGGGCGGCCTGATCGGCCTGGTTGGTGGCCGCCAGGGGCTCCAGCAGCTGGGAGAAGGCTCGGGCGTGGTTCTGCAGGTCCTGCGCATTCTGGGCGTAGGCCCCCAGCATGGCGAAGTCGAGCAGCAGGTCCTTCGGCTTGCGGTCTCCCCCCTTCTCGGCCAGCTGCTCGCAGACGCCGAGATAGTGGTCGTAGACCGGGGCGCTCATGGCGCCCAGGATGCCGTCCAGGCGCACCGCCTGCTCCACCTCGCCCAGTGAGCCTGCCAGTCGGACAAAGCGATCGCGGGCGCCGGCCTGCTCGGTGGGGCCCAGAAGCGGCAGGCGGGTGCTGAGATAATCGGCCGCTCGCGCGGTTTCGACCAGGCCGAAGTCCTTGACCATCGTGTCCATGAGGGCCAGGGTCTCGGGGGGGCGCTGGGGGGAGAGGAGCGAGAGCAAGGCCTTCGTGTACGGGCCACAGGAGCCCGGGCTGTCCTGGGCCCAGCCAGCCATGGCCTGACCGGCGCTGGCCAGATCGGGGAAGCGCTTCTCTTCGGCCAGGCGCACCATGGTATTGCACAGGGCCTGTCCCTGGGTGCTGTCCAGCTTGTAGGACGAGATGGCGGGACGGAAGGCCTGCTCGTAGGCATCGGCCGTCTTCTGGGCGTCCTGGATGAACTCGTCCAGGGGGGGTGGGGCAGCCGGATCGTAGGTGAAGGTGATCTCTCGGTG
>CAZWUN010000477.1:0-3636 GCA_964637145.1 uncultured Burkholderiales bacterium | reverse complement strand
TTACCCGGACCTTCCGCCAGGATTGCGATGGGCCGATCTTGAAGGACATCCAAGCATCTGGGGAGGTAGGGAATGGAGAGAGACTTGCTCGCAAGACCGTGGACCAAATCTGCCCTCGCGTTGTGCCTGGCTGTCAGCCTCTGGTCAGCCGGCTGCGGCTCGAGTCCGGCGCCCTCACCGTCGCCGTCACCGAGCAAGGCTTCGCCCTCGAAATCCCCCTCACCGTCGCCATCGGCCAGTGCATCCCCGACGCCGGTCCCTCAGTATACCGGCCCCGAGCACACGCCTGGAGATTACGGTCCGGTCGTGCGCCAGTCTCTGAGCGAGTACGACGTGCTGAAGAGGAAAGGCGTCGATCTTGCTCTGGGGAAAGGCTGGGAGAAGGCCCTTCCATTGCTGACGCAGGCAGCCGAGCAGAATCCGGACGATGCCGAAGTGCAGTTTTATCTGATGCTGACCAAGGGCAATCTGGAAGAGGGACCTTCGGTGCACTCGGAAGCCTACTTCCACGCCAAGAACGTGATCGACCTGGCGCCAGACTCGACCGAGGCCACCCGAGCCCTCGATTACCTGGCGGCGGCCGAGTCCGAGGCGCTGCTCAAGGGCGAGGCCATTCCCGCCATGACGGTGACGGTGGCAAGCGGCTCGCCATCACCCTCACCTTCTCCCTCCCCGGGTGCGAGCAAATCGCCTGCACCCAGCAAGTCGCCGTCGCCCAGCAAGTCCCCCCCAGGCGGCACGGGCAAGTCGCCCTATGCCCCCACCAAAGAGCCGGCCCTGGCCAACGAGGAGATCTTCGTGGTCACGCCTGGCCAGGCCGTGCAACTGCCAGAGGCGATCCGGTCGCAGGACTCGATGATCAACCAGCTCAGCGATCAGATTCAGAAGCGAATCTGGCAGACCGAGGTCTACCCCAAAGCTGCTCAGCCGGTTCGCGAGATGCCCAAGGGAGCCAAGGTCAAACTGCAAGATGCCCAGATTTTCTACTACAACATCGCCTCGTGGCGCGGGCCGGTGGTCTACGCCGAGGACCAGGATCGCAACATCGTCTACGATGGGAATACCTACCGGGTGGGAGCGGTGCACATCGTTGTCACCGAGCCGGATGGCCGCGAGGTGCGCAGCTGGATGGTCAACCATCTCGAGCGCATGCAGCCCGATGGCACGTGGAAGGTGCTCATCGGCAATCGACTCAAACTGCAAAGAGGAATACCCGAAGGATAGGGGCTCTATCGGCCCTCTATCCTCGACATAAGGAAAGGGGGCCAATATGGGTGCTTTGATTGGAATCATGCTCGGCTTTGCCGGCTGGTTCATCGTCCGTTACGTTCTCTTCGGCATCTACACGGTCGAGCAGAACGAGCGAGCCGTAAAAACTGTGTGGGGACGGGCCGAACGAGAAGGTCCGGCCATCGACAGCGCCAACCTGACCGAAGAGGAGATGGAGCGCTACAATTTCCCCCGGGTGAAGATCATCCCACCCGGTGGACCTTACTTCAAGATGCCCTGGGAGTCGGTCTACAAGGTCAACATTGCCACGGAGACGGTCAGTATCGGTTACGACCCGCAGGACCCCAGCGTCAATCAGGGCGGGCAGGTGCTCGAAGCGGTCACCAAGGACCAGCTCAACGTGGGCCTGACCGGCCAGATTCGCTACAAAGTCTCCGAGAACAACCTGTACGGCTACGTCTTCGGGATTAAGAACCCGAGAGCCCACATCATGGGCTTCATTCACTCGATTCTGCGCGAGAAGATCGCCAACTTCGAAGCGCCGAGCGAGCCGATGATCCCGGGTGGAGAACACCACGAGCAGCGCGTCGAGGGCATCTCCATCAACGACCTGCGCAAGAACTTGAGCGACATCAACGCCCATATGGTGGCTGAGTGCAAGGCCTCCGAGGACCGCTATGGCATCATCCTGGAAGACGCCCTGATCACCGGCATCGACCCCCCTCAGGAGGTCGACTCGGCCCTGGCCGCCATCAACACCGCTCACAACCACGTGTCCTCCGAAATCAGCGTGGCTCAGGCTTCGGCCGATCAGAAGATCGTCCAGTCCAGGCGCGCGGTTGAGATCGAAACGCTGCGCGCCCAGGCCGAGGTCGAGCCGCTGCGAGCTCTGGCGGTGCAGCTACGCGACCTGAAAAAACACGGCCCCAACGCTCTGTCCCTCTACGTGAAGAATTTGCGACTGGGCCTGCTGCGCAAAGCTCGCAGGGTCATTTTGGAGGCCCACAATGGGTGAAACGATCGGCTTCGCCTTCTCCAGTTTCATCTTCTTCTTCATCGGCGTCGAGGTGCTGCTGGGCTTCGCCCGGTTCTTCGGCCTCTATGTGGTGGTGCAGGAGCGCACCTGCCGCATCTACACCCTCTGGGGCCAGGTCAAAGGGGCCATCGACGAGCCTGGCTTCTACTTCTTGCCCGCCAGGCTGGGCCTGGACGCCCTGCTGATCAACTTCTTCGGCAAGTGCTACGTGGTCGATCTGCGGCTCGATCAGGAGTACCTTCGCGGCGTGCCGGTGAACTCCGAGGAGGGTGCTCCGATGGGCATCGGCGTGTGGTATGAGATGTACATCTCGGACCCCGTCAACTACCTCTTCAAGAACACCGATCCGCGTGGCTCGCTGCGGGCCAGCGTCTCGAGCGCCGCCGTGCGCTGCCTGTCCAATATGAAGCTGGCCAACATGCTGGAGAACCGCCACCAGATGAGCCGCACCGTGCGGGCCGAGGTCTCGCCTCAGTCCCACCAGTGGGGCTACAAGGTTGGTTCGGTCTACATCCGCAAGGTGCACTTCCGCGATCGCGGCATGCTGCGCGAGATCGAGATCAAAGTGGTCACCCGGTTGCGCCAGGTCACCAGCGCCATCCGCCAGGACGGCGCCAACCAGGTCAACCTGATCACCTCCTCGGCCGAGCGCCAGGCAGCTGTGGAGTTCGCCAAGGCCGCCGCTCTGCGCCCGCAGATCGTGGGCGGCGCGCTCAACGAGATCGCCGAAGAGCCCGAGATCGTCCAGGTCATGTTCGAGATTCTCGAAACCCAGAGGCTGCTGGAAGCCGAGGGGGCCGACCTGACCATCATCCCGGCCGGGGGACGGGCCGATGGGCTGATCAACCTGCTCTCCAGCCTGCCGTCTGGAACTGACCGGCCGGCGCAACTGGCCCAGCCGACCATGCCTCCGATGCCGGTGGCGGCTCATCCGCCCCAGCAGAGGTTGCCACAGGGCTGAGCGGCTTTCCGCTCGCGCAAAGGGGAGACCGGCGACGGTCTCCCCTTTTTGTTCAGCGCCCTGGGAAGTAGCTCAGGCCCAGCCACCGGCTGACGAACAGGTGGGCGGCCAGCTCGCCATCCGGGCCGGGATCCAGCCAGTGGAAGAGCTCATGGGCCACCACTTGCTCGCAGGGCAGCTCGCTGGGATAGATCAGGATGAGGTCGCCCTCCAGACGTCCAAAGAATCGGGCCGATCCGATCGAGAGGGGAGTCTGGCTGCGCTCGACTGTGAGTCCGTTCAGGCGAGCAAACTCCAGCGGCGTGCTGGAACCCACCCTGATTAGGGCTTGCTCCACCCGCCTGCCCGCCTTTCGCCAGCGCTCGCCGCTGATCGGTCGGCCGAGCCAGCGCTCGGCCTCCTCACGCAC
>CAZWUN010000476.1:0-3665 GCA_964637145.1 uncultured Burkholderiales bacterium | reverse complement strand
ACGATGCACGGCAAAGGGTTCGACATGCGTGGGGAAGAGCGCACGAAGGACATGTACAACTCGGTTGACCGGGTGCTCGAAAAGCTCGAGCGCCAGCTCAAGAAACAGAAGGGCAAAGCCATCGCGCGCCGTACCATCGATAGCCACGAGGGAAGCGGTGAAACGGAACCGCGTCCCCCCGAGCGACCTGGCGCTAAGAATGGCCCTGCCTATGCCCCTCGCATCGAGCACACCTACCGTTTCCAGGCCGCTCCGATGACGATCGATGAGGCCATCAAAGAGCTCGAAGCCCACGGGCACAATTTCTTTACCTTCCTCAACAGCTCGAACGCCCGGATCAACGTGATTTACAAGCGTGAGAGGGGTTACGGCCTGATCGACCCTCGCACCGAGGAAGAAACCGATTGACGACGATTCTCTGCAAGTTCTGCTCGGGGACCGGCCAACGGGCCTGTGAGTGCTGCCAGGGGGCGGCTGAGGTCGCCTGCCCCCGGTGCGCTTCCGAGCTGAGCTCAGAATGCCCTGACTGTCGAGGGAAGAAAAAAATTCCCTGTGCCGACTGCCAGGGTAGTGGTCGTCGTTCCTGCGCGGCATGTTGCGGCTCGGGCCTGGTCGACATGCCCACATTTGCCTGATCGAGGTGGTTTGATGCGACGTGGTGGACTGATAGGAATCGCGGCGCTGGCGTTGCTCTTGACGACGCTGGCGCTTGGCTGGGGTTTGTTGAGCCGGTCGGGCCAGGCGAGCCCGGCTGTCGAGCAGACGCTGGCCCAACTCGATGGGCCTCAGCTCGACGTCCGCGTGAGTCCGGCCACCGATTCGATGGTGGTCAACCTCGACCCGGACAGTATGTCCGACGAGAAGACCGGCACGTTCGTGTCCGACCCTGCCGAGAAGCCGGCCGAAGCCGAGCAACCGCCCGAGCTGGCTCAGAAGCCCAAAGATCCGAAGAAGGACCCGAAGAAGAACAAAGATCTTGAGCTGGAGCCTCGCGACTACTCCAAGTGGCTCAAGAATCCCGACTCGATGGGGTTTGATCCGGACGCCGAGTACTTCCGAAACATCTACTGGCAGATCCGCGAGAACTACGTCGAGAAGGTCAACGAAGACGCTCTCTTCAACGGCCTGAAGGCTGAGGTGGCCAACCTGCTCAAGCAGGCCAAGGTTTCGCCTGATGGCCTCAAGCGGTTGGACAAGTCCAAGAACGTCCTGGTCCAGCTCGTGGACCTCTACGGCAACAAGGTGGACGAGCGCCTGCTCACCCTGGCCGCGATTTACGGCATGCTCGACGGGCTCAAGGACCCCTACTCGGTCTTGATGACCCCGGAAGAGTATCGCAAGTTGCAAGAGCAGATGCAGGCCGTCGGGTTCGGCGGTATCGGCATTTACATCGAGCTCGACCGCGACAGCAAGAACCAGTTGACCGTCTTCGAGCCCATCGAAGGCACGCCCGCGGCCAAGGCGGGCCTGGAGTCGGGTGACCAGATCCTCAAGATCGACGGCAAGCCGACCACGAACATCACCCTCGACATGGCTCAGGCTGCCATCCGCGGCAAGCCGGGCACGAACGTGGTGCTGACCATCAAGCGCCGGGGGGCGGCACCCAGGGACTACACCGTGACCCGCCAGGAGATCCAGGTGGTCTCGGTCACCTCCAAGCTGCTCGACAACCAGATCGGCTACGTGCGCCTGCGCCAGTTCGGACAGGACACCGCCCACGAGCTCGAGCAGGGCGTGCAGAACGTCCTTTCCCAGGGAGCCAAGGGCATCGTGATCGACCTGCGCAACAACGGCGGCGGTTACATCGACGCGGCCGTGGGAGTGGTGGGCCAGTTCCTGCGCCGGGGCAGCCTGGTCGTCTACACCGTCAACCGCACCGGCAAACGGCGCGACTATAACTCCAGCGTTTCGGGCGACGGCCCGCATGTGCCGGTGGTGGTGCTGATCAACGAGTACTCCGCTTCGGCCAGCGAGATCACCGCGGGCGCCCTGCGCGACCACAAGGTGGCGACGCTGGTGGGAACTCACTCCTTCGGCAAGGGGTCGGTGCAACAGCTCTATCCCTTCCCCGACGACTCCGCCCTCAAGCTGACCATCGCCCGCTTCTACTCCCCTTCAGGCAAGGTGATCGACAAGAAGGGCATCGAGCCCGACGTCAGCTTGAAGATGGAGCCCCGGTTCGTGGGGAAGGTCAAGAATGACACTCAGCTTCAGAAAGCGATCGAGCTGATCAACAAGCAGGCTGCTCGGGCCGAGGCTCCCTGAGGCTTGCGCTCCCGAGGGGGCAGGCGCTATAGTTCAGCCTGAGATGTTGGCCACGCCCGAAACGACCATCCCGCGCCTGGGAACCTACTACCTGCAGACCTACGGCTGCCAGATGAATCAGTATGACTCCGAGCTCTTAGCCTGGATGCTCGAGGGCATGGGCCTGGCTGCTTCCGACGATGCCGAGCGGGCCGATGTGGCCGTGTTCAACACCTGCTGCATTCGCGACAACGCTGATCAGAAGGTCTACGGGCGCATGGGCGACTTCAAGCGCTACAAAGCCCAGCACCCCCGCCAGGTGCTGGCCGTGGTGGGCTGTCTGGCGCAGAAGGACGGCGAGGATTTCCTCAACCGCTTCCCCCAGGTCGACCTGGTGCTGGGCACCCACAACGTGCGCGATCTCCCTGAGATGGTGCACAAGGTGCAGTCGGGCGAGGGTCGTTTCGTGCGGGTGGAAAAGCAGGGCGATACCTTCGACCTGTTGGCCCGCCCCACTCGACGCTTCTCGGCCATGGTCACCATCTCGATGGGCTGCGACCAGTGGTGCACCTTCTGCATCGTGCCTTACGTGCGAGGCCGGCTCAAGAGCCGTCCCGTCTTGCAGGTGGTCAGCGAGGTGCGCCGCCTGGCCCGAGAGGGCCACCGCGAGGTGCTGCTGCTGGGCCAGAACGTCAACGACTACGGGCGCGACCTGGAGCCCAAGAGCGACTTCGCCGATCTGATCGACGGCCTGCGGGGCGCTCCTGGACTGGATCGCCTCCGCTTCACCTCACCCCATCCGGCCTACTTTACCCAGCGCGTCATCGAAGCCATGGCCGCCAATCCGGCCATGTGCGAGCACGTCCACCTGCCCCTCCAGGCGGGCGACGACCAGGTGCTCAAGCGCATGAAACGAGGCTACACCGGGGCCGAGTTTCTCGACCTGGCCGCTCGCATGCGGGCCGCTATTCCCGGGTTGGCCGTCAGCACCGACATCATCGTGGGCTTCCCAGGCGAGACCGAGGAGCAGTTCCAGCGCACCCTCGACCTGGTGCGCCAGGCCCGTTTCGACAGCGCCTTCATGTTTGCTTACTCGCCCCGCCCGGGTACGCCCGGCGCGCTCTTCAAAGACCAGGTCCCCGAGGACGAGCGCATGGACCGCCTTTATCGCCTGATCGAGCTGCAAAACTCCATCAGCATGGAGCTGAACGCCGCCCGCCTGGGCCGCGTGGCCGAGGTGCTGGTGGAAGGCCCGAGCAAGAAGGATGCTCGCCGCTTCACCGGTCGCACCCGCTGCGGCCGGCTGGTGCACTTCGAGGGCGAGGGCGACCTGACCGGCCTGATGGCCCGAGTGCGGCTGGATCAACACTTCACCTGGGGGTTCGTGGGCGAGCTGCAAGAGCACGAGACGCGTCCCGGAG
>CAZWUN010000475.1:0-3710 GCA_964637145.1 uncultured Burkholderiales bacterium | reverse complement strand
GTGCCGGTGCCCGAAGAGGTGCGTCCCCGCCTGGAGATCGGCGACCCGGCCACGATCAAGCTCGATTCTCTGCCCGACAAGACGCTGGCGGGGGAGATCGCCCTGATCAACGCAGCCGCCGACCCTCAGAGCCGGCAGTTTCTCATGCGGGTGCGGGTCGAGGCGGATTCGCGCATCCGGCCGGGGATGTATGCGCGCGTCAGCGTGCCGCTCGAGCAGGCCCGCAAGAGTATTGCCGTGCCGCGCGACGCGGTGCGCGAAGGCCCTTCGGTGCTGGTGGTGGACCAGGAAGACAAAGTCGTTCGCAGGGTCGTCAAGCTGGGGATGTCCACCGCCGACTGGCAGCAGATTCTGGAGGGCGTCAATCCGGGCGATCGGGTGGTCACCCTCAGCGCCGTCCCCCTCAAGGACGGCCAGCAGGTCAAGCCCGAGAAGGAGAGCGGCAAGTGAGCCTGGCGCGCCTTTCCGTCAATCGCCCCATCACGGTGATCATGCGCATCGCCTCGCTGGTGCTGCTGGGGTCCATCTGCCTGACCCGACTGCCGGTCGATCTCTTGCCTCGCATTACCCTGCCCACCGTGATGGCCATGATCCAGTGGCCCAACGTGGCAGCCGAGGAGATCGAGGCCCAGATCACCCGCCGCGTGGAGCAGTCCATCTCGGCTGTGCCCAACCTGTATGAGGTCAACTCCACCACCAGCGAAGGGGTCTCGCAGGTGCGGGTGCAGTTCCAGTGGGGCACCGACGTCGGGCGAGGGGCGGTGGACGTGCTGCAGCAGGTCGAGCGGGCCCGGCGCGACTTTCCCTCCGACCCGACCTTGCAGTCGCCGGTGGTGTTTCGCCTCGATCCCACTCAGCTTCCCATTTTGATTCTGGCCGTGTCAGGCGAGAAGGATCCGGTCCGGCTGCGCACGCTGATGGACAACCAGGTCACCCCCATTCTCGAGTCAGCCGATGGCGTGGCCGCGGCGATTCTTACGGGAGGCCAGACCCGGGCGGTCATGGTGGACGTCGACCCGGACCGGATGCGCGCTCGCAATGTGGGCCTGGACGAGGTGATCGACCGGATCGAGCAGGAGAACCAGAACTTGCCCGCCGGACTGGCCCACGAAGGCAACACCGAGTATACCCTGCGCAGCCTCGGCTGGTTCCAGACTCCGGCCGACCTGGCCCGGGTGCCCCTGAAGGGGGACGTTCTCTTGCAGGACGTAGCCACCGTGCGCGACTCCCACCCTGAGACCAGGGTTTACACCAACTTGAACGGTGAGCCGGCGGTGGGCGTCATTATCGTTAAGCAAAGCGACGCCAATACCGTCGAGACGGCCGGGAAAGTCTTCGAGCGCATCAAGCGGGTGGAGCAGCTCTTCCCCCAGCTCGAGTTCAAGGTGGCCTACGACCAATCGCAGTTCATCGAGAACTCGCTCGACCAGTTGTTCCACCACGCCATCATCGGCGGTATCCTGGCCATTTTGATCTTGCTCTTCTTCTTGCGCAACGTGGCCAGCACCCTGGTGGTCGCCATGTCGATCCCTATTTCGATCATCTCGACGTTCAGTCTGCTGTATCTGTGCGGGTTCACCATCAACACCATGTCCCTGGCTGGCCTGGCCCTGGCCACCGGACTGATCGTGGACGATGCCGTGGTGGTGCTGGAGAACATTTTCCGCCACTTCGAAAGGGACGGCAGCACCCCCACCGAGGCCGCCGTGACCGGCACCAACGAGATCATGACGGCGGTGGTCTCCTCCACCCTGACCATCATGGTCGTCTTCTTGCCCCTCTTGATGATCCGGGGCCAGGCCGGCCAGATGTTCTTTCAGTTCGCCCTGGTGGTCGTCTTCTCGCTGGCGGTCTCGCTGCTGGACGCGGCCACGGTGGTGCCCATGCTGGCCAGTCGCATGACCGGCCACCACGGCTCCGGCTCGGGCTGGCTGCAGCGCCAGTTCGACCGATGGGGTGAGTGGCAGGAGCAGATGGAGAAGACCTACCGGGCCGCTCTTGCGTGGACTCTCCAGCACCGGCTGCGGGTTCTGGCCGGGGCCGCCGCCATCACAGTCGGGAGCTTTCTGCTCTGGCCTCTGATCGGTACCGAGATGATGCCGGCCACCGACTCGGGCGACTTCACGGTGCGGGTCGAGCTGCCCACCGGCACCTCGCTGGCCGTGACCCGCAAGACGATGGAGCGGGTGGAGACCATTCTGGCCAACAATCCCGATGTGGCCACAGCCTTCACGGCCATCGGCACCAGCCTGAGCATCCGCGGAACCACCACCAGCGAGCGCTCGTTTCTGGGCTCGGCCACCGTCAAGCTGAAGGACGACCGCAAACACACCACGGCCCAGACCATCCGGGCGCTGCGCAAGGAGTTCTCGTCCCTGGCCGGAGCCCGGGTGAGCATCCAACCCTACGACCTGGTCAGCACCATGATCTCGGGCCGCAACCAGGGTCTGGAGATCAATCTCTTTGGCTCGGACCTGGATGTGCTGACGGCCCTCTCGACCCGCGTCATGAGCGCGCTCGGGGAGGTCGATGGCCTGGTGAACCTCAACCTGGCCACCGAGGCCGCCTCGCCCGAGGTTCAGTGGACGGTGGACCGCGCCAAGCTCCGCCAGCTCGGCTTGACCTTCGAGGACGTGGCCGACACTCTGCGGACCGCCACCAGCGGAACTCTGGCCGGCTATTTCCAGGAGTCCGGCTTTCAGTACCCCATCACCGTGCAATTCCCGGAGAAGGAACGACGCACGGTGGACCAGCTGGCGGGTCTGCCCCTGCGCACGCCTACGGGTCAGTACATCACTCTCGGCCAGGTGGCTCGCTCGCGCTATGCCGAGGGCCCCGGGGAGATCACCCGCCTGAACCGCCAGCGCTTCATCTCCATGACCGCCGAGCCGGAAGGGCGCTCGCTCAGCGACGTGCAGGCCGAGGCCCAGCGAGTGCTCGACGGGATTGAGTTCCCCGAGGGCTATTACTGGGATTGGGGCTCCAACCAGCGACGCCGGGCCGAGGAGTTCGCCGGCATGGGCGTAGCCGTCTGGCTGGCCATCGGTCTGATCTACATGCTCCTGGCCTCGCAGTTCGAGTCACTCGTCCACCCTCTGACCGTGCTGACCTCCGTGCCGCTGGCCGCATCCGGGGTCTTGCTGGCCCTCTTCTTGAGCGGCCGTGCTTTCGGCCTGACCGCCTTCGTGGGCCTCTTGATGCTGGTCGGCATCGTGGTCAAGAACGGCATCCTGCTGGTGGACTATACCAACCTGCTCCGCTCGCGAGGGATGGGACGCGACGAGGCTTTGCTGCTGGCAGGCCCTACCCGCCTGCGTCCCATCTTGATGACCGCCGGAGCCGGGGTGCTGGGCATGCTGCCCATCGCTATCGGCCTGGGAGCGGGCTCGGAGATTCAAGCCCCCCTGGCCACCGCCGTGGTAGGCGGCCTCACCGCCTCCACCTTCCTGACCTTGCTGGTGGTGCCCGCTGTCTACAGCCTGCTCGACGGGGTCGAGACGCGTCTCAAGGCTCTGGTCTCTCGATGACCACCGAGCGGGGCCTTCAGCTCGAGGTGCTCTTCAAGAGGGTCATGCGCCGTCTCTGGGTGCTCGACCCCGACGACCCCGTCAGCGAGCTTCCGGTAGCGCAGTTGCGGGTGCTCACGGTGCTGCGCCAGAGCTCGCGCACCCTGACCGGCCTGGCCCGCGAGCTGGGCTCGACCACCAGCG
>CAZWUN010000474.1:0-3712 GCA_964637145.1 uncultured Burkholderiales bacterium | reverse complement strand
GCCGCAGAGAGCAAACCAAGTTGTTCCTCAAAGGGGAGCGCTGCTTCACCCCCAAATGCGCCATTGATCGGCGCAACTACCCGCCGGGCCAGCACGGCCCCGGACGGCAGAAGAAGGTGTCGCAGTACGGCATCCAGCTGCGTGAGAAGCAGAAGCTGCGTCGCATTTACGGCGTCAGCGAGCGCCAGTTCCGCAGTTACTTTGCCCGCGCCGCCAAGCAGTCGGGTGTGACCGGCGAAGCGTTCCTGCGCTTCCTCGAGCGCCGCCTGGACAACGTGGTGTATCGCCTCGGATTTGCCTACAGTCGCTCGGCTGCTCGCCAGCTGGTGGCTCACGGCAACATTCGGGTCAACGGCCGTAAGGTGGATGTGCCTTCCTATCTGGTGCGGCCTGGCGAGCAGGTTTCGCTCAACGAGAAGCACCGCCAGAACCCGGTCATCCAGCAGGCGGTTCAGAGCGCCTCGGTTCGGGCGATGCCCGTCTGGCTCGAGCTGAATCCCGAGGTGGTGGAAGGAAAAATCACCGGCCTGCCTAACCGGGGCGACATCGACACGCAGATCAACGAGCAGCTGATCGTCGAGTTCTACTCGCGTTAGAGTGCCGCTGGAGGGGCGCCCGAGAAGGCGCTCCTTTACGCTTTCTCCGCGAAAGTCCGTCAAGCCAAGTGGCTGAAGTCAGGGAGAGAAAATTATGCTGGATACCATTCTGGCCCAGGTGGCCAACCCGGTCGAGTTCGCTGATCCTCGCGTGGTCTGTGTGGGCGAGAACAAGTTTATCATCGAGCCGCTCGAGCGCGGTTTCGGCATCACCCTCGGCAATTCGCTGCGCCGGGTCCTGCTGTCTGCCCTGGTGGGCGCGGCCGTGACCCACGTTCGCATCGACGGAGTGCTGCACGAGTTCTCCACCCTCGACGGCGTCCGTGAGGATACCACCGAGATGATCCTGAACCTCAAGAAGCTCAAGCTCAAGCTCATGACCGACAAGCGCAAGCTTCTGCGCCTCGAGTCGAGCGGCCCGGGCGTGGTGACGGCGGCCGACATCCTGCCCGACCCCGAGGTCGAGATTCTCAACCCCGACCTTCAGATCGCCACCCTCGAGAAGGCTGCTCGCCTGGGCATGGACCTCTACGTTTCGCGCGGCCAGGGCTACGTGCCGGCCGAGAAGCAGTCGAGCCAGGAACAGGTCATCGGCATCATCCCGGTGGACTCGATCTTCAGCCCGATTCTGAAGGTCAACTACACCGTCGAGGATACTCGAGTCGGCCAGCGCACCGACTTCGACCGCCTCAACCTCGAGGTCTGGACCGACAACAGCCTCAAGCCTTATGAAGCCATCAGCCAGGCCGCGCAGGTTCTGCAAGACCAGCTGTCGCTCTTCACCAACCTGCAGCCTCCGAGCAAGGTCGACCACGAGCATCGTGGCCCCGAGTCGGAGATGCTGGATACCCCCATCGAAGACCTGGCCCTCTCGGTGCGCTCGATGAACTGCCTCAAGCGGGCCGGCATTCGCACCGTGGGTGAGCTTCTGACCTACTCCGAAGAGGATGTGATGAAGCTCAAGAACTTCGGCCAGAAGTCGCTCGACGAGATCAAAGACAAGCTGATGGAGCGCAATCTGTCGCTCCAGCCCAGCACGCCAGACTGAGGAGACGCCATGAGACACCGAGTCAAATCCCGCACCCTGGGCCGTCAGACCGGCCATCGGCTGGCCATGCTGCGTAACATGGCCAAGTCGCTGCTGCAGCACGGGCGGATCAGCACGACTGAGACCCGAGCCAAGGAGCTGGCCAAGTACGTGGCCGGCCTGATCACCGATGCCAGGCGGGCCCACCAGGTCAAGGACGACAAAGACAAGGCCCTCAGCCACAAGCGCAACGTCTTCCGCCACCTCCCCGGCGCCGAGCGCCGCGGGGTCGGGCGCACGGACCGCGATGTGGCCGAGAACCTCTTCGCTACCCTGGCTCCCAAGTTCGCGGCCCGCGAGGCCAAGACAGGGAACGGGGGCGGCTACACCCGGATCATGAAGCTCGGCTTCCGCAAGGGAGACGGGGCCCCCATGGCCCTGATCGAGCTGGTTCTCGACTGACGCTTTACCTCGGGGTAGCACTGCTGGGCGCGCTGGGTTCTCTGGCGCGCTTTGCTGTTTCTGTATGGCTACCTCGGGCAGCTGGCGGGTTTCCCTGGAACACCCTGATCGTCAACGTGCTGGGCTGTCTCCTGTTCGGGCTGGTGTGGGCTCTGGCCGAGGAGCGCAGGCTGCTCACCCCGGCGCAGCGTATCTGGTTGTCGGCTGGCTTTCTGGGTGGTTTCACCACCTTCTCCTCGTTCGGTTACGAGACCATCGAGATGATTCGCCAGGGTGAGTCCATGCGGGCCGGCGTGCACGTGCTGGTGCAGAACACGCTCGGCCCGCTGGCGGTCTTGCTCGGGTATACCCTGGGCGAGCGACCCTGACGGCCTCCTCAGGTCTCGAGTAGCGGGTGGTAGCTGCCCACGCTCATCTCGAAGGTCCAGGCGACCGCATCCGCGCAGCGCCTCATGGTCGGCGGGACGCGCAGAAGGTAATCCAGACCGGTGCTCGGGCACACCACCTCCACGGCCACGATCTCCTCATCATCTACGAAGTCCCAGACCAGGAGCCGCCGCTGCATTCCCTGGGCATCCTGGTCACGGTCGACGACTACCGCGCTGATCAGGCTCCTCAATGTTTTGAGGCCGACCCAGGCCACCAGGCGGCGGCGCACACGGACGGTCCAGCTGGTGTAAAGGTCTGGCAGGCCGAGTGCAGCCACCCCGAACCCGAATGCTGCGACCCCGTAGAGCGTCCTGAAGCCCAGCTTCGGGTGCAGCAGGACAAAACCGGCCACGAGCAGGCACAACGCCCTTCCCGGCCCACGGTCATTCCCGAAGCCGAACAGGCACACCAGGACGAGGAGCGCCAGGGGAAGCCCTAGCAGGCACTGCAGAACGAAGTCGGGATAAGACCGGCCCAGGGCGGCAACCACCGCGCCCACGCCCACCCAGTAGAATCCGCTAGTCACGGATGGTGCGGGGGGGCGCAGCCGGGCGATACTCGCGCTGATGGATGACGCGGTAGTGGCCGCTGGGCAGTTCGAGGGAGCGATGCTCGGGGTGGGTGATCAGGGCCCGGTCGCTGGTCTTGAAGAGCAGCTGTCCGTTGGCCAGAAAGAGCTCGCCCGGCTCCTCCAGGACGTGTCGGTGGCCGGGCTTCTCGCCCTCGCCGAGCACGTTGGTGGGAAGCCTGAGGGCGTCCTCGGGCCAGAATTTGATCTGTACAAAGAGCAGGTCCCCCTGGCGATAGTGCAACATGACTGCCTCCAGATTCGATGTTCTCTGTCTTTCGGGGCCCCAATCAAGAGTAGCCGCTCGATGTTAGGAATTCGTTTCCGAGAGGTAACCGGCCCGTGAACATGTTTCCGGGATGTTGCCGGTTTTGACGCTACTCTCCGTCCAGGCGACCGCTCCCCCCCCGCAATGTCTGGTTTGTTAAAAGGTTTGCTGCCCGTCTGGAGGAACCGCGCCTGGAATGATTGTGGTGCGTGATCTGTCTTTTGCCTATCCGGGGGGTCACCCCGTGTTGCAGGGGATCGATCTGGAACTGGCCCCGGGTGAGCTGGTGGTATTGACCGGGCCCAATGGCTGTGGCAAGACGACCCTGGCTCGCCACCTGAATGGCTTGCTGCTGCCCCAGC
>CAZWUN010000473.1:0-3730 GCA_964637145.1 uncultured Burkholderiales bacterium | reverse complement strand
GACATGAACATGGGGTACAACCGTGTGGCCCTGGAGCCAGCGGGAGATGGGCGCTACCGGGGCCAGGGGATGCTCCCGGTCTGTGTGCGCAATCGTATGACCTGGGAAGCCAAGGTCCTGGTCCAGACCAGGGCCGGGCTCATGATTGCCCCGTTCCGCTTCGAGACATCCAGGACAGGGCAAGCAATGCCTTGACCTGGGCCGGGGAGACCGGCGGCCAGGCCGGCATGTCCCGCCCTGGCCTTTAAAGTGGACCCCGAAAATCGGACAGTAGTTTAAGCTTGCCGCCTGAGCGAAAGGGGCAGAGTGATATGGGTGAAGCCAAGCGCAAAATCTACACGGCGGCGTTCAAGGCCAAGGTGGGTCTGGAGGCGATCCGCGGGGTCAAGACCGTCAACGAGATCGGTCAGGACTACGGGGTTCATCCGGCCCAGGTAGGGCAGTGGAAGAAGGAGATTCTGGAGCAGGCAGGGACCCTGTTCGAGAAGAAGCGGGGGCCGAAGAAGGAGGATGGCCAGGGCGAGCCGGAGCGGCTGTACGGGGAGATCGGGCGGCTGAAGATGGAATTGGACTGGTTGAAAAAAACCCTCCTCCGGGGCGCGCCCCGCACCTGTAGGCGCAGAAACTCGTTCGGGCCGGCCAAGGTCGTAGGATCGCCGAGAGCAGAGGCCGTCTACTTTTTGGTGGCTTGCGACCCCGGAAAAAAACTTGGCCTGGGGACCGTTGCGAATTTGCGTGTGGTGACGCCCGTGGGCGATCCCGATTAGGAAAGTGCTCGATCTCGCCGTCCCCGCTCTCGGCTCCCCTTGACCGACCCGAGAGGCAGACCGTGGAAGCTTTCGAATCAAGAAAACGTCGTCGCCAAGCGCGACTGTCCGCCGTTAACGCCCATGCCGCCGGCATCGACGTGGGCGCCGAGTTTCATGTCGTCGCCGTCGCGCCGGAGTGCGACGACGCGCCGGTGCGTACCTTCCAAAGCTTTACCGGCGATCTGCATCGCCTGGCCGATTGGCTCCTCGCCTGTCGGATCGAGACCGTCGCGATGGAGTCAACCGGCGTCTACTGGATCCCGCTCTACGAGATCCTGGAGGCGCGCGGCATGAAGGTACTGTTGGCCAACGCGCGCGATGTCAAGCACGTGCCCGGGCGCAAAACCGACGTCAACGACGCCCAATGGCTCCAGCAGCTGCACACCTTCGGTCTGCTGCGCGGCAGCTTCCATCCGCCTGCCGAGATCGCGGCGCTGCGCGCCTATGTGCGCCAGCGCGAGCGCCTCTTGGAGTACGCCGCGGCACATGTGCAGCACATGCAGAAGGCGCTGACGCAGATGAACCTGAAATTGCAGCACGTCGTCGCCGACATCGCCGGGCAAACCGGCATGCGCATTATCCGCGCGATCCTTGCCGGGACGCGCGATCCGCAGGCGTTGGCAGACTTGCGCGACGGCCGGTGCAAGCGCTCGGCCGAGGAGATCGCCAAAGCGCTGGACGGTCACTATCGGCCCGAGCATCTGTTCGCCTTGGAGCAGGCGCTCGACCTCTACGATGCGTACCAAGAGCGCATCGCCGCCTGCGACCGACAGATCGAAGCGGCGCTCGCGCCGCTGAGCGCCCCCGAGGCTCCTGCCGAGCCGCTACCCCCGCCGGGCGGCAAGACCCGTCACAAGAACGCGCTCGCCTTCGACGTGCGCACCGCCCTCTACGGCGTCGTCGGCGTGGACCTGACCCGCATTCACGGCCTCGGACCCTCACTGGCGCTGAAGCTGGTTGCGGAATGCGGAACCGATCTATCGGCGTGGCCGACGGCCAAGCACTTCGTCTCGTGGCTGTGCCTCTCGCCCGGCAACAAGGTCTCGGGCGGCAAGCTTCTGTCGGCGCGCACGCGCCGCACGAACAACCGCGCGACCTCGCTGTTGCGCCTCGCGGCGGTGACGGTCGGCAAGACCGACAGCGCGCTGGGCGCCTTCTACCGCCGCTTGGGCCTGCGCATCGGCAAGGCCAAGGCGATTACCGCCACCGCCCGCAAGCTCGCGATCCTGTTCTACAACACCCTGCGCCACGGGATGGACTACAGCGATCCGGGCGCATCCTCCTACGAGGAGCGTCACCGCGAGCGGGTGCTGTACCATCTCGAGCGCCGTGCCAAACTGCTCGGCTACGTCCTGGAGCAGGCCCCCGCGGCGGGAGTTTCTTAGGAAGTCCGGGTTGAGCCTGTGATCGCCCGGCGTACCTGGGTCGAGCGTGACGGGGAGCTGGCGGTGAGCCGGCAATGCGACTTGGCAGGGGTGGCGCGCTCCTGGGTCTACGGGGCGTCGGCAGGGGAGGCGTTGGACGAGTTGGACCTGCGGCTCTTGGCCCTGATCGACGCCCAGTACACGCGCCGTCCGTTCTACGGCAGCCGGCGCCTGGTGGTGTACCTCAAGGAACAAGGCCATACGGTCAACCGCAAGCGGGTACAACGGCTGATGCGGGTGCTGGGTCTGGCCGGCATGGCGCCGGGGCCGAACACCAGTCGGTCTCACCCCGAGCACAAGATCTATCCCTACCGGCTGCGCGGGCTTGCGGTGGTGCGGCCTAACCAGGTGTGGAGCAGCGATATCACCTACATCCGCCTGGAGCACGGTTTCGCCTACCTGGTCGCCGTCATCGACTGGTACTCCCGGCGGGTGCTTGCCTGGCGGATCTCCAACACCTTGGAGGCGGAGTTCTGCGTGGACTGCCTGGAAGAGGCCCTGCGCACCCACGGCAGGCCCGAGGTCTTCAACACCGACCAGGGTTCGCAGTTCACCAGCGAGGCGTTCACCAGGGTGCTTCTGGACGAAGGCGTTACCATCAGCATGGACGGGCGAGGACGTGCCCTGGACAACATCTTCGTCGAACGGCTGTGGCGCAGCGTCAAGTACGAGAACGTCTACCTCAAGGGCTATGCCAGTATGACGGAACTGCTGCTCGGGCTGACCGAGTACTTTGCCTTCTACAACGGCGAGCGGCCCCACCAATCCCTGGGCAACCACACCCCCGATGCCGTGTACCGCTCGGGGGAAGGCGGCGGGGCCAGCATCGTGGATCGCTTTGGTGGTCCGCCGGGTTCCTCCCCGGCCTCGCTACGCCCCACCAAGGAGGAACCCGGTACAGAAGACCTGGGGCAGCGCCAAACCGCTGCGATTGAAGAAGACGGGCTAGCTTAAACTCACGAGGAAACTGTCCTGGACATGGGGTCCACTTTACATCCGTAACGCCCAGGAACAGCGTCAACTTAAAACCATCGGTGACTGGCTGGACGCCCGCGGCTACGGACGCCAAGCCCACCCAAGCGACCAGCCTCTGACCGCCATGGAAGCCGGAACCTATACCTTTCGCATGAACCTTGCCGTCGGCACTGCGCTAAAGGTGAATCTCCCGGTTGATGTCGTCATTGCGCCGAGACAGCCCCGGACAAATCGACTGCCCATTCTTATCGAGGCCAAATCGGCGGGCGACTTCACCAACACCAACAAGCGTCGCAAGGAGGAAGCCACCAAGATCCATCAGCTTCAGGCCACTTTCGGCGACGGCGTTTCGTTCGTCTTGCTGCTATGCGGCTATTTTGGGACCGACTATCTGGGCTACGAGGCCGCCGAAGGTATCGACTGGGTCTGGGAGCATCGTATCGACGACCTCGCGAGACTGGGGCTCTGAAGAGCATGCTTACTCAGCAACAGGCGTCCATCGAAACCCGCCGCCAGGCGATT